>JANOCP010000039.1:0-3835 GCA_031412235.1 Polaromonas sp. | reverse complement strand
GCCGCAAGCCCATGTCGACCGCAAAAAGGCGGCGGCCGATGCTTAACTCGCCTGATTGCAAAACACGGTCGGCCAGCAGGGTGGGTGACGACAGCTCTGCAAAATTGCGCTGCCTGCGTGCAAACGCAGCACCCAGGCCCCATACCGGTGTGCTGAGCCGGTACGACATGGACAGCGCCACGCCATCACCTGCGGCGGAATGGCTGCGCGCAAGCTGGGTAGCGAGCTCGCCCCAGTCGCCCGTAGTGGCCAGCTGGCCAGACACCGCCTGCAAGTCACGCGAGGCCTGGGCACCGGCACCCGCTGTAAGTGAATTGGCCAGACCCAGCGATGCCTGTGCCATCACTACCGGCTCGGCATAAGCCGGGCCCTGGCTAGCGCGGTCTTGCCGCAAACGACCCGCTGATACCGAATAAGTAGACAAACCCGGGCTTAACAACACTGGCGAGCCGTACAGGCTGTTGCCGCTGATGGTGGTTTCGCGACCAAAAGCGTCGCGCACTAAGGCGCTGACATTGTTTTGCCCGGCCTGGGCCAAAATGCTGCCCAGCTCAAACGGCCCAGCCGGAATCTGCCGCTGGCCAACCAGCGTGCCATTGACCAGCACATCAACGGTAGAAGGCGTGGCCGCATAGCCGCGCAAATCGAGCGTGGGGGTAGAAATAAAACCTGGCTCAAAGCCGAAAAATGACTGCAGCGTTACGCCGCCAATGGGTACGCTACCGAGCAGGCCGGTACCCGTCCACAGGCTGTCGCCCAGTATCAGCTGGCGTTTGGTGGGCTCGTCGTTGATGCTCAATGACACCGCACCCCGGTAGCTGCGGCCCTCGGTATCGCGGGTAAAAAAGCCCTGCAGGGTGTGGCCGCGCAGGCTGCCGGTGGCTTCGAGCGACAGTGATGGACGCCCCTGGTCAGCCCCGGCCAGTGCGTAGTTCACATAGGCCGAGGGCACGTAGTTGCTGGCGGTCTTGCTGGGGCTTTGGGCATCGCTAAAACCAATGCTGTTGATGCGCATGGCGTCGGCCTTCAGGTCAAGCGTCAACGTCAGGTCGGCGATATCAAAGCGGTGTGTCAGCAGGGCTGAGGCGTCAGCCAGCCGGACGTAGGGCGCACCGCGAAGCATGCGGGTCAGCCCGACGCTGATGCGCCCCGGCAGCAGGCCGACGCTTTCGAGGTCGGCTAGCTGCATCCAGATGTCTTCACCTTTAATCAGTGCAACCACCGGCTCACGGGCTGTGCCGTTGACGGTCAAAGGCACCAGAAGCCGCTGGAATTCAGCGTCTGGCCGGGTGCTTTGGGCTGTTGCCGCCGGTGTTACCGGTGGTGTTGCCGGAGTTTGGGCTGTGGCAGTTTCGGCATGCGCGACGCAGACCAGGGCAACAGCCAGAGAAATCGCTGTACGCATCAAACGGGCGTTTCAACGAGCAGCGCCGGGGTAGCGGACAAAGTCAGCGACAAACCTCGCGCGCATCGACTTTTTGCTGTGCCAGCGTCTGCCCGTCGCGGTCTGAGGCGCGTAGCTCAAAACGGGTGATGTCGGGTGCGCACCAGCTCTTTTTGTCGGTTTTAATGCTCAGAACGCGACGTTTGCCAGGCAGCAGGTACCAGCCCTCTTGCTGGGCCTGGGCGGCAACCTCTTCACCACGCATGGCGGTGACAGACACGGCTGAAACCATCTCGTGGGCATTGCCGGTGTTTGAAATTACGACCGTGGCCGTGACGCCAGTGGCTGATTGCAAGGTCAGATCCATGGATTTGCGGGCAGCCAGCGGCGGCATGAAAACCGGAACGCTCAGCACTGACAGCACATTGATGGTGGTGCCTGCGCCGCTGGGTGCGTCGGGGTTGGGCAGTTCTTCAAGCACGATGCGCCAGGTTTGCTCGGTGTTGGTGGCGGTCTGGTCGGTGCCTACGCGAATGTTCTGGCTGGCCTTGGGTGCCACGACAAACGAGGCCGGAAAAACCACCAGCTGGTCGTCGCCTGAAAGCTCCACCGCGCCGGCTTCAGTCACTGTCCAGCCAGCAGATCGCACCAGAAAGCGCGCTGGTGTGCTGCCAATATTGCTGATGGTCAAAAGCTGCGAGCGTGCTGCACCTGACAGGTTCAAGCGTATCGGTGAGACCGAAAATTCACCTGCCGAGGCCAGGCCATGCGCCAGCAGTAGCAGGGCAGCGGCAATGTATTGCAGGTATCGGTTCATGGTTGTCCTGTGCGGGCTGTTCGTTGGGTTGATCGACTGGACGAGAAATCAGTCAGTCAATCAGTCGGTTGGTCGTGTGATTATCAAACAATGCGCCCATAAAAAAAGGCCCGTTTACGCGGGCCTTGGCAAGGGTGTGTTTGCCTGAATCAGAAAGTGATGCTGGCAACCACGGTGTCGGTGTAAGCGCCAACAATGGCATTTTGACCGGCAGGAATCTGGCCGCAAATGTTGTAAGCGCGGCTGGCCAGGCTGGGTGCAGCAACTGTGGTAAGTGCTGTGCCATAAGCGCCGCCGTCACCCCATGAGGTGGTGTAGGCGCAAGCTGCTGATGCCACGTTGGTCAACGGTTTGTACAAGTCGTAGCTCAAAAGCGCGGCGCCCTGGTTCATGCGGCGTTGTGCGCCAGACAGATTGCTGCCGGCACCGAGCGCAATCACAGGTACCGAACCCTGGCTGCAGGCAACAGACACCGAGGTGCTGGCTTGCAGGGGCGCAGCGGCAAAGGAGTCATAGTTGCCGAAAGCCAGGTTGGCGACGCTGATGTTGCAAGTGGCAATGACGTTGGCAGACACGGTGATGTTGCCAGTCGTTTGCGCAGAAGCGCCGATAACAGCAAAACCCAGGGCGGCGGCAATAAGTGATTTTTTCAAAAACATGGAGAGTACTTTCGTTTGATGGGGTGGGGCCAGATAAGCCGGTATCAGAGCGTGACGGTCACAACAACGGTGTCGTTGTAGGTACCGATCGTGGATGGCTGGCTGTTGGGGATGCGGCCGCAGACGTTATAGGTGCGTGCGGTGGGTGAGGCTGCAACACCAATGCCCAGCGTAGCGCCGCCGGTGGTGCCGTTGCCCCAAGGCGTCGTGAAAGCACATGCCGCGCTGGCAGTTGCGGCTGAAGGCTGGAAAATCGAATAATTCAGGTAAGCGGTGGTAGCACCCACACGCATGCGGCGCTGTGCGCTAGCGCCAGTACCGGTTGAATTGGCACCAATACCCATGGCCAGCGATGCGCCAGCGCCCGTGCTGCATGTCAGTACCACGGTGCTTTGCACATCAAGGTCCGTCACTGAAAGCGGGTCATACACGCTGAAGGCCAGTGGGTTGGCAATCAGGCTGCAGGAGCCAGCGATGGTTGCGGACACCGCCATGTTGGCGTTGACTACCTGTGCAGACGCAGAGAACGCGCTTGCGCACAAACCTAAAGCCAGGAGAAGTTTGTTTAGTTTCATCACATCGTCTTTCACAAAAAGTAAACGCTGACCAAAAAAGGTGAATAGTTACATCAGCTCCCGAGGGAGTTTAAAAGATAAGTCAAACAAATGGTTACAGAGTCTATGTAACAGCACCTCGTGGGGCGTGACAAAAGCCACGTAATACCCGAATGCTGCGTAAAGCCAGCTTTACAAGGCGGGGCAGATTAAAAAAATCCAATGAAATCAAGGACTTTCATTTTAGGCTTGGTCCCGGCCAGATCGGATTGAAGGTGTGTTGCGCGAGTGTTTGAGGTAGTTGGCGGATTGAAATGCATGCCAACGGATGGATGTGCGAATACGCAGCCCCATCAAATTTATAACATTTAGTAGCATTTGCCGAAAATATGGCGCATGGCGCATGGCGCATGGCGCATGG
>JANOCP010000038.1:0-4011 GCA_031412235.1 Polaromonas sp. | reverse complement strand
CATAGGCTTGAAAATGTAACTCCCAGCCCAGGCAAAACAAACTACAGATTTGTTCTGCCCTTATGCGCATAAGCTTATGCACCAGTGTTCATGCGGGTTGCAGCAGCCTGGAGCGTAAAAAATAGCCGCCTGACTTGCGTGGCGAGGAATCAGCCCATCTGCCCCGCATAATTGAATGCAAATGAAAAATACGGACATTCAATCGGACAAGCGGATTTTTGTGAAGGTGTTTGGCTTCACCGATGCCGAAAGGCATGCGTTGAGCACGGCTTTTGTCCTTTCCGCATCAAGTCACACCACCTATGCGATGTGGTCAGCAGACGTGAACCAGCGCGCGCAACTGGCCTTTCTTGACGGGGACAGCTGGGAGGCATCGCTCGCAATGGCCAACCCCGAGCATGATGCCCTTAAACTCCTCTGGGTCGGAAGCCGGCCACCCGCCACAGCCTGGCAGGTCTTTCAGCGGCCTTTGAAATGGGCAGCCATTATTGAGGCCCTGGACAGTTTGTATGGGCCTTTGCAGGCCTTGCCTGAAACAGGCGGGGTCGCGGATGAAATTGATTTTGATCTGGGCTTTGACATTCCGCCCCAGGCTGCAGATAACGCGGCGCCGGACGAAGTGATGGATTTCGGCCCTGATACCGAACCCCAGGCGCTCGCTGATGCCGGGCCTGACGAACCGGTAGAAGCGCGCAAGCGCATATTGGTGATTGATTCCGACAGGGCCACGCGCCTTTACTGGCGGGCCAAGCTTGCCACGGCCGGCCATTTACTGGTGGACGAGGCCGCAACTGGAGAAGAGGCCCTGAAACTGGTTCGCTTCCATGTTTACACACTGGTCATTCTGGACATGGACTTGACCGATGTGAGCAGCTGGGCGCTGTTCAAGATGCTTCAAGACTCGACCCCATCGATTACCCATTTGATCCTTACCGGTCAAGGCCTGACGCTGTGGGACAAGATGCGTGCGTGGTTTGCACATGCCCGGGGCACCTTGCGAAAGCCCTTGCACCCCGGCAAGGTCAAGCAGCTGCTTGAAAGTCTGTAAAGCCGGTTGAGCCAGGAAAGCTAGCTCAGCAGTCGCCTCGCCAGGCGCTGTTCCAGCGGCAAAGGCTCTGCGTGTAATCTGGCAGCCAGCAGTTCGGCGCACAGGGCTGCAAAGCTCAAGCCACGCGAACCCAGGCCGCTGCACACCCACACCTCAGGCCCGGCTGTGTCAGCTGCAATCTGCCGCAGCAACGGCAGCCGCCCCGGCGTTGCGCAGCGTATGCCCGCCCAGCCCTTAACCTGCGCAGGGCTGAAGTCTTCAGCCAGTTGCGCTGCAGCTTGGGGTAACAGGGCTTGAAGCCGCTCAAAATTGTCTTTATGGTCTTGCTGTTTGACATCAGGTACGGCGCAATCGCGCTCGTAGCTTGACCCCATGATCCAGGCCGTGCCGCCCATGTCGCCCATGGCGGGCACAGCGGGAATAAGTCCACCGTGGCCGTTTACCGGAAAAGGCGGCCATTTAATTGGTGATTTCTGCGATTCGTGCGCAGTCGAATGCAAACCCCATGAAACCTGCCCGCGAATCGGCTGCAAGGCCAGTGGCTCGGTGTTGACGCTTGCCGCCAGAGCCACGCTGGCATGGCCCGCTGCCAGCACGATCAAATCAGCCTGCGCAAGTACCTCGCCAGCGGCATTTAAAACCTGCCAGCCTTCACCCGTCGGCAGAAGTTTTGCAGCCTCGGCATTGCCGCGCCATGTAATACCGGGCGCGGCTAGCCAGGCAGTGACCAGGCTGGCCGGTTTAACCCAGGCAGCTTGTGCGTGCCATAGCGCTGTGCGGGTACTTTCAAGGCCAGCCTGGGCAAGCTGGGCAGGCGTGGCCAGGCTGCACCAGTCTGCGGCGGCGTCAGGCCAATCGCTAGTCCATTCGGCGGGCAGCTTGCGCGTGATGGGGTCTACCTGATGTTCCAGCACACCGGTATGGCCCCAGTCGCTGCCTTTTTGCAATAGCGCATGGGCTTGTTGCAAGGTCAACCGTACGCCGCTGCGCGACAGGCGTGACAACAAGCTGTCGTCTGGCGACACATGCGGCACCAGCAGCCCGGAGGGCAGGCCTGATGCACCGCTGGCAGGGGTGCTTTCGGCATCCAGCACCAGCACTTGCCAGCCACGCCTGGCCAGGCTGCTGGCGACCGCGCTTCCCGCGAGCCCACCGCCAATGACCACGCAGGTTGACGGCGTTTTGGCTGAAGTCTGAGGCCGATCGGCAGGCTTTTTGGGCTCCCACGGCGGGTCATACCGGCCTTGCAGCTTGTCGCGCTTGGGTGGGCTGCCGGGTGTTTTTTCCACCACAAAGCCGCATTGCGTCAAGGCATCGCGTACCTTGCGCGCAATCGTCCAGGTGGCTATGCGGGTGCCGCGCCTGCAGCGGCGGGCCACCGCTTTCAGGGTGTGAATGTCCCAGATATCAGGGTTTTTGGCGGGGCTGAAGCCGTCCAGGTACACCGAATCCGCTTCAAACTGCTGTTCGCTCAGCGCAGTTTTGGCATCGCCAATACACAGGGTTAAAAGTACCTGGCCACCTTCAAACACCAACCTGTGAAAGCCCGGCAGCAAGCCCCAGAACTGGGCTTTCAACTCAATTGCCAGCGGCAAAAGCTCAGGGTGTGCAGATGCGCCGCGCAATATGTCGCCCGCGCTGGCCGGAAAGGCCTCGGTAGACACAAAGTGCAGCATGCGGGGCCGCAGCGGGTCGGCTTTCCATGCTGCCCAGGTCACCAGAAAATTCAGGCCCAGGCCAAAACCGGTTTCCAGAATGCGCCATTGCGGCTGGTTTGCCCAGGCCGCGGGCAGGCCGCAACCATTTAAAAAGACCTCGCGTGACTGGTCTAGCCCGCCCAGCTCACCACGGTAGCGGTCGCCAAAGCGCGGGCTGAAAGGTGCGCCGCTGGCGGTGCCGTCGTCCAGCCAGTCAATGCGCTCGGGCATTCGCTACGGGGCGGACTCAGGCAGAAGGCGGCACGTAGCCTTGCACGACGTCTGCGCCATCGCCGAAAAAATGTTTCTCCATCTGCCGCGCCAGGTATTGGCGGGCCCGCGCATCAGCCAGGTTGAGGCGGTTTTCATTGACCAGCATGGTTTGCTGCTTCATCCAGTCAGCCCAGGCCTGCTTGCTGACCTCTTCCCACAGGCGTTTACCGAGTGGACCGGGGTAGGGCGGAAAGTCCAGCCCCTCGGCTTCAACTCCGAGCTTGATGCATTTAACGAGACGTGCCATGTTGTGGGGTATTTCTTGATCTAAAGATAGTTTGAGTATAAAGAACTGATTTTTTATTCGTTCCAGTTTTCATGTCTTGCTTTCAGAATCCAGTTTCTCGCAAATTTATGCGCTCTATGCGTTTTAAGCACTTTTTGAACCGGAAGCAAACCATGACAACACGCCGCAACTTTATCAATTTTTCAAGCCAGACGGTTTTGGCCCTGAGTTTGGGGCTCTCGCTCACAGGGACAGCCTTGACCAGCCAGGCCCAGCCAGCGCCCGTCTCGCTGCTCAATGTGTCTTATGACCCGACGCGCGAGCTTTATGTTGAATACAACGCCGCGTTCGCCAAACACTGGAAGGCCAAAACCGGCCAGGACGTGAGCTTCAAACAGTCGCATGGCGGGTCGGGCAAGCAGGCCCGCTCGATTATTGATGGGCTGGACGCTGACGTAGCCACCCTGGCGCTGGCTGGCGACACTGACGCGCTGGTTAAAAACGGCGGCTGGCTCAGCCCTGGCTGGCAAAAAAAGCTGCCCAACAATTCGTCGCCTTACACCTCAACCATTGTGCTGGTGGTGCGCGAGGGCAACCCCAAGGGCATCAAGGACTGGGACGACCTGGCCAAACCCGGCATCAAGGTCATCACGCCCAACCCCAAAACCTCTGGCGGCGCGCGCTGGAACTACCTGGCAGCCTGGGAGTTTGCCAAACGCAAATACGGCGGCGACGCCAAAGCCAAAGATTTCGTTGCAAAGCTGTAT
>JANOCP010000037.1:0-3038 GCA_031412235.1 Polaromonas sp. | reverse complement strand
AACCAACCACGTCAGCGTCGAAGGTCTGTCACCAGAAGACATCAAAACCGCACGCAAAGTGCTGCTGGCAATGATTGAGAATCTGGCGCGGGATGAGTTAGTGCAGGTGGCGCCTGCGAGAAAGACTGGGGTCAGGAAAGTTAGGTGATGCTATTTATTTAGTAGCTAGATGCAACCGAATTACTTGGTCTGCGGACTGATTTCTTTCATAAATGACTGCCAGACAGCTCGTTTGGCCTGCAAAAATTCCAGTTAGGTCTGACCGAAATAGACAAGCAACGCGAACGCTAATACAACATAGAAAAAGACACCTGCGAAGAGCAGACCGTTAGCAGTGACGACCCGTCGGCCGTCCCGAACAAACGAAAGAGCGCCAGCAGCACCGTAGATGCGCCCCTTTTTTTCGGCGATGTTTTCACCGCGCCAAAAACCGAAAGAGGCAGACCAGACGGCCGCCCGTCCGGTTTAAATGAGTACGACCTCGACGATGAACCAAACGAAAAATGCAAGAAACTCGTCCATGATGCTTAAGTTGTGTACCCGGGTTAGTGCAGCGTAACCCGACCTACGATGCTGTTCAGAAAAAACAAAAACCCAGGTCAGGCCCGGGTTTTCAAATCAAGTCCAGCACTCAGGCTGGCAAACCAATACCAAACTCAGATCAACTTCACACCCGTCTTGGCCTGCAGCGCTTCCAGCGTCACGCCGTCAGCCAGTTCAACCACTTTCAAACCCTCAGGCGTGACGTCCATCACGGCCAGGTCGGTGATGATGCGGTCAACCACGCCTACGCCCGTCAGTGGCAGATTGCACTGGGGCAGAATTTTCATGTCTTCGGTGCCGTCTTTTTTGCGGGCAACGTGTTCCATGAGCACAATCACGCGTTTGACGCCTGCGACCAGGTCCATCGCGCCGCCCATGCCCTTGACCATCTTGCCCGGAATCATCCAGTTGGCCAGGTCGCCTTTTTCGCTGACCTGCATGGCGCCCAGAATCGACAGGTTGATCTTGCCGCCGCGGATCATGGCGAATGATTGTTCAGAGCCAAAAATCGATGAGCCCTTGATAGTGGTCACTGTCTGTTTTCCGGCGTTGATCAGGTCTGCATCAACCTGGTCTTCAGTCGGGAAGGGGCCAATACCCAGCATGCCGTTTTCTGACTGGAGCCAGACTTCGATATCAGGGCTGACGTGGTTGGCCACCAGGGTAGGGATGCCGATACCGAGATTAACGTAAAAACCGTCTTGCAGTTCTTTGGCAGCACGTGCTGCCATTTGGTCTTGTGTCCAGGCCATGTTTATGCTCCAGCTTTTTCAGTGATGGTGCGCTTTTCAATGCGCTTTTCAGGGCTCGGGTTGCACACAATGCGGTGCACATAAATACCGGGCAAATGCACCTGGTCAGGCTCCATGGCGCCGGTTTCCACGACCTCTTCAACTTCCACAATGCAGACCTTGCCAGCCATGGCCACCGCCGGGTTGAAGTTGCGTGCCGTCAGGCGAAATTGCAGATTGCCAGACTGGTCAGCGCGCCAGGCCTTGACGAGCGACACGTCAGGCACCAGTGAACGCTCCATGACGTAGGTTTCACCCTCAAAGTCGCGCAGCTCTTTACCTTCGGCCACCATGGTGCCAACGCCGGTTTTGGTAAAAAATGCCGGAATGCCTGCACCGCCTGCACGCAGCTTTTCAGCCAGCGTGCCCTGCGGCGTGAACTCAAGCGCCAGCTCGCCCGCCAGGTATTGGCGCTCGAACTCCTTGTTTTCACCAACATAGCTGGCAATCATTTTTTTGATCTGCCGCGTCTCCAGCAGCTTGCCCAGGCCAAAGCCGTCAACGCCGGCGTTGTTTGAAATCACGGTGAGGTTCTGCACGCCGCTTTCCTTGAGCGCATCAATCAGCGCCTCGGGTATGCCGCACAGGCCAAAGCCGCCCACAGCCATTAGCTGGCCGTCGCTGACGACGCCCTTGAGGGCATCTGCAGCTGAGGGAAAAAGTTTCTTCACAAAAAGTCTCCTTATAAGAATGGGAACCCGGGCAATCCGTTACGATACTACCTATCGAAATACGTAGTTTTCCGTAAAGGTTAGCCCTCTGCAGGGTAATGAACAAATGGTGACCGAGATTAACTACCAACTCGCTTTTGACCTCGCTCCGGTAGGGCTGGTGCTGTCGCGCAACCGGTCGATTGTGGACTGCAACCAGCATTTGTGCGAGATGTTTGGCGCGTCACGCGAGCAGCTGATTGGCCAGTCTTTTCTGGTGCTTTACCCCAGCTTGGAAGAGTACGAACGCATAGGCAAGCGGATGCTGCCCATCCTGAACGCCAAGGGTGTTTATGGTGATGACCGGATCATGAAACGGGTGGACGGCCGCCTGAAGGGCGAAACCTTCTGGTGCCACGTGACGGGCCGTGCGTTGAACCGCGAGATACCGCATGAGTCTGGCATCTGGACTTTCGAGGACCTCAGCTTACGCCGCCCCGTAACTGCCGAGCTCACGGCGCGTGAACGCGAAGTTGCCGCGCACCTGATGAGCGGGCTGACCTCCAAAGAAATTGGCCGGGCCCTTGCCATCAGCCACCGTACGGTTGAAATTTACCGGGCGCGCCTGATGCGTAAATACAAGGCGTCAACGACGGCCGATCTGGTTCACAAGCTTCTTGCCGGGTAGGTATATAGCCCCCACGTTCGCTCACTGCGTGTAGCTCTCTGCCCCCGAGGGGGCTAATTTTTCTAGGGGCGGCCCGTCGAAAAATTGCATGGCCCCCACGTTCGCCCACTGCGTGTAGCTCTCTGCCCCCCCGAGGGGGTCGCTGCGCCTGCGGACTGGCGAAGCCAGATCCGCGGCCCCTGCTTGACGGCTGGATTTGACACACTAGCGCTCAGAAAGTAATACTCTTACTTTTTAAAGTAAGAATTCAAGGTTTGCACCATGAAAATCACCAGCAAAGGCCAGGTCACCATTCCGCAGTCGGTACGCGAGCAGGCGGGGCTGCACCCGCATAGCGAGGTGGAGTTTGAAGTGCAGCCCAACGGG
>JANOCP010000036.1:0-3206 GCA_031412235.1 Polaromonas sp. | reverse complement strand
GGAGAGCGCAGAGTGTACCCCAAGCCAATACATTCAGAAACCCAAATTTCTCAAAATGCCATTTCACAAAAACGGAATTTTCATAAGTTTTAAATGTGTTTTGGATTGAATTACCAGCATTTAGCAGCACACGCCCAAAATGATCAGATCATCACAATTTACTTGAGCTGAGCCCACAGTGCCAAGTCTTCACCAGATACCTTGCCTGTCTTGCGATGAAGCAATTCACCCGAGGCACCAAACACCACCGTAAAAGGCAGCCCGCCCGCCAGGTTGCCCAGTGATTTACTCAAGTCTGTCCCCGTCAGCCCCGCCATGGCTATCGGGAAACTTAGGGGTTTGGCCTGTAGCCATTTACGCACAGCGCTTGGCTGGTCTACCGCAATGCCCAGCACCTGCCAGTTTTTAGCGTTGTTCTGCTGATAAAAGGCCTCCAGCAAGGGTAGCTCTTCAATGCACGGGGGGCACCAGGTCGCCCAAAAATTAACCAGCAACGGTTTGCCGCGAAAACTGCTCATGGCCAGGCTCGTGGCTTGCGGCGTGTCAAAACTCAAACCCCAGAACGCCTCGTCGGTGGCCGAGGCTGTGCCGCCACCTGCACCATGCGGCTGAAATTTCTGCCAGGCCACACCCACACCTGCCATGCCAGCCAGTGCGGCAGCCCCACCCAAAGCCAGATTTCTACGATTCATGGGTCAACTCCACCTGATATTAAAAGCAGTTTCTGCACGGCAGCCACATCACCGCGCGGCGTGCGGCCTTTGGCGTCTGGCCTCAGGGCCCCGCGCAAGTCGTCATGGTCGTACACCATAAAGTGCACGCCAATATTTTCATTCAGGGGTTTGCACAGACTGCTAAGGCTCAGCGCTTCCACGCTGCCGCCCGTAAAACCCGTGACGGTGCGCGGCTCGTAGTCGACGTTGTGCTCAATCAGCGAGATTTCGGCTGATTTGGGGTCATCGCAAAACAGCTGGATATAGATATCTGACAGCCGCGTAGCCGTACCGTGCCAGACCGCACCCGCCAAATAAGGCCTGAATGGCGCCATGCGTGTCATCCAGACCAGCGCCAGCTCGCGCAGCGCCGCCAGTTCAACCGGCTGGGTGTCGGCGCAAAACAGCTGTATGTATTCAAGTACGGCGTCTTCCAGTTCGCTGTTGTCCGGCAGCTCGGTACGCGCAGGCAAGGCCATCTGCTTGACTGCGCGGCGCTTGGCGGGGCCATATTCAAGGCCCTCTTCGACCACCAGCGCGGCGGCGGTGGCGGCTATTTCGGATTTAAGGGTATGCACGGGTACGTCGGGGACAAAGAGATTAGCCTTAAGTTTAGGCCACCTCCCCGCCAGAACCCCACGCTCCTAAAATACCCGCATGCACATACATATACTGGGAATCTGCGGCACCTTTATGGGCGGCCTGGCGGCTCTGGCGGTCGAGGCGGGCCACAAGGTCACCGGTTGTGACACAGGTGTCTACCCACCCATGAGCGACCAGTTGCGCGGTCTGGGCATTGCGCTGATTGAGGGTTACAGCGCCGACCAGCTGGCTTTTCAGCCGGACGTTTTTGTAGTTGGCAACGTCGTATCACGTGCGCATCTGCCCGATGGCACACCTAAATATCCGCTGATGGAAGCGATTTTGAACAGCGGCCTGCCCTACACCAGCGGCCCGCAATGGCTGTCTGGCCATGTGCTGCACCACCCAACGCATCACGCTACCGGGCCGCGCCACGTAATGGCGGTTGCCGGAACCCACGGCAAAACGACAACTACCGCCATGCTGACCTGGATTCTTGAGGCAGCGGGGCTTGAGCCGGGTTTTCTCGTGGGTGGCGTACCGCTCAACTTTGGGGTTTCGGCAAGGCTGGGCGCGGGCAATACCTTTGTTATCGAGGCCGATGAATACGACACCGCATTTTTCGACAAACGCAGCAAGTTTGTGCACTACCGTCCGCGCACCGCTATTTTGAACAATCTTGAATTCGATCATGCCGATATTTTTGACAACCTGGCAGCCATAGAGCGACAGTTTCACCACCTGGTGCGAACTGTTCCGTCAACAGGCCGCGTGGTCGTCAACGCAGCTGAAGCCAGTTTGCAGCGTGTGCTGACCCAGGGCTGCTGGAGTAAGCAGGTACTTTTCGGAAATAGCACGTCAGGCAGGGATTTGAATACAGAAGGCTTTACCGCCAAAGGCGAGCCGCATGACTTCAAGGTGCTGAAAGCCGGGCAAACTGTGGCGCATGTGGAGTGGAATGTCAGCGGTGTACACAACCAGTTAAACGCCCTGGCCGCCATTGCCGCGGCCGAACATGTAGGCGTGAACCCGAATCTTGCCGCTGAAGCGCTGGCCAGCTTTCAAAACGTCAAGCGCCGCATGGAACTGGTGGGCGTGGTGCACCGAGACGGTGGCGACATCTCTATATATGACGACTTTGCTCACCACCCCACAGCCCTGCACACCACAATAGACGGCCTGCGCCGCCAGCTCAATGCCAGCGGCAAAACTGCCGACCGCATACTTGCCGTGTTTGAGCCGCGCAGCAACACCATGAAACTGGGCGTCATGACCGCCCAGCTCCCATGGAGCCTGGAGGCCGCCGACATCGCTTTTTGTCACGCCGGCGGCCTGGACTGGGATGCCAGAGAAGCCCTTGCCCCCATGGTTGACCGGGCGCATGTGGCCACCACGATTGAACAGCTGGTGGCCCAGGTCAAAGCAGCCGCCCGGCCGGGCGACCATGTGCTGTGCATGAGCAATGGCGGCTTTGGCGGCGTACACGGCAAGCTGATGAATGTGTTGAGCTAAGTTCTTGCTATGTTTTTAATATGTTTTTTATAGCTACTGAAGGCCGTAATTAATGGGCTCAGGCCATGTTTGGCTTAAAAAACGCATGGTCGAGCCTGAAGGCAGGCAAGTCAATTACTGCATGGGCGTTGAAGGCTTCTTCAGGCTAGAAGCATATTTTTTATGCCAAAAAGGATCTCTGCCCAATGAGTACGGTCATCATCAGCTATCAAAAGTATAGCGAATAAACGCTGCAATCTCAATAACTGATCGTCAAGCTGCCCACATCAATATGCACCACTGGCTTACCCAGGGCAGCGCTGGCAGCGCGGGCAAACTCCTGAGACCATTTGGCTTCGGCAAACCGGGCTGGGCCTGCGGCCTCGGCGACCACCACCACCTTGTCGGCGGTCAGCAGTT
>JANOCP010000035.1:0-2676 GCA_031412235.1 Polaromonas sp. | reverse complement strand
AGTCGCGCCGCACTGGCCGATGACAGTGGCCAGGCACTGGAGCATATGTTGGCGACCACCGTGTAAGCCTCATTGACGTACCGGTTTGCAAACCGGATCATTAACAACAAACCACCAGGAGAACACCACCATGAAAGTCAGCCTCTTAAAGTCCGCCGTTGCGCTATTGCTTGCCACCGGTTTTTCACACTCTGTACTGGCGCAGGAAGTCACACTGCGCATGGTCAGCGCCTTTCCGGAGAACGGCATTTACGTGCAGCGCATCCTGCCGTGGATCCAGAAGGTCAATACAGAAGGCAAAGGGGTTTTGCAAATCAACTTTCTGGGCGGTCCCAAAGCCATTCCTACCTTTGAAGCAGGCAATGCCGTCAAAACCGGCGTGGTGGACATGTCGCTCAACACCGGTGCCTTTTATACCAACGTCATGCCCGAAGCCGACTTTTTAAAGCTGACCCAGATCACGGTGGCAGAACAGCGTAAAAACGGTGCGTTTGATGCCATCAACAAGGTCTGGAATGAAAAAGGCAACATGCAGTACCTGGCCCGCATGGTTGAAAACCAGCCCTTTCATATTTACACCAACAAGAAAGTCGACAAGCCTGATCTGACCGGACAAAAAATTCGCATCAGCCCGGTGTACCGCGACTTTTTCATGGCGCTCAATGCGAACGTGGTGACTACTCCGCCAGGCGAGGTCTACACCGCGCTGGAGCGCGGCGTGGTTGACGGTTACGGCTGGCCCATAGGCGGCATTTTTGATCTGAACTGGCACGAGAAAACCAAATATCGCATTGATCCCGGTTTTTATGATGCCGAGGTGTCCCTCATCATGAACCTGCCCGCCTACAAAAAGCTCAGCGACACCCAGCGCAACTACTTGCAAAAGCAGTTGTTGGCACTGGAAGCTGAAAACACTTTCTGGACCCGGTACGGCAATGTAGAAACTGCCCGCCAAAAGACCTTCGGCATAGAGACCATCAGCTTCGACGCGGCTACTTCCAAAGCATTCCGCGACCAGGCCTATTCAGTGGGTTGGGCTGGTGCTGCAAAGCAGAGTCCAGACATCGCGGCACGCTTTAAAGCCCTGTTTTCAAAGTGATAGAACGCGTCTCCAGTGCCTATGGACGGTGCCTGGCGTCGCTGGCGATGCTGGGCTGCGCCATCCTGATGGCCATGATGCTGGTCATCGTGGCTGATGTTGCTCTGCGCAACCTGGCCATCAAGGGCCTGCCTGCTGGCCTGGCCTGGAGTACTGAAGTATCTGAGCTGATGCTCTACCTCATCACCATGTGCGTTGCCCCCTGGCTGCTGCGCCAGGGCCAGCATATTCGCGTGGACATCGTGTTGCAGGCGATTCCGTCACGGCTCGCCTGGACGCTCGAATGGCTGGGCGACCTGATTGGCTTTGCCTGCTGCATTGTGATTGCGTGGTACGGCACGCAGGCGGCGTGGGCCAGCTACACCTCTGGCGCGCTCAACATCAAGACCCTGGTGACGCCTGAGTGGTGGTCGCTTGCGCCGCTGCCGTTTGTATTTGTTTTACTTGGAATTGAAATGATCTTTCGCATGATCCGGCTGCAAAACGGCCCCCGTGGTCCGCGCCATGACGCGGTGAGTGCATCGTGAGCCAGCCATGAGCAGCTGGAGCATTGCCGCCTGGCTCATGCTGGGTGGTTCGACTGTTTTGCTTTTCATCGGCATGCCGGTGGCGCTTACGTTTATCACCATCAACATTATTGGTGCATGGTTGTACATGGGCGGGGAGCCCGGCCTGATGCAGCTTGCGCGCAGCAGCGTGAGTTCGGTGACGGCTTTTTCGCTCACGCCCATCCCGCTGTTTGTACTGATGGGCGAGATTCTGTTTCATACCGGTCTGGCGCTTAAAGTTATTGAAGGCGTGGAGCGGCTGATACGCCGCGTGCCGGGTCGGCTGGCGGTGGTTGCCGTGGTGGCGGGCACCGTTTTTTCAGCCATATCGGGCTCGACCATTGCGACCACCGCCATGCTCGGTTCGCTCATGCTGCCCATCATGCTTTCACGCGGCTACCACCCCACCATTGCCGCCGGGCCCATCATGGCCATCGGCGCGGTAGACATGCTGATTCCACCTTCAGCACTGACGGTGCTGCTGGGCTCGCTGTCAGGCATTTCGATCTCCAAATTACTGATTGGCGGCGTACTGCCCGGCGTGATTTTGTCCATCGCTTTTGTGCTGTGGATCATCATCCGCGTCAGTATCAGCCCGCAACTGGCGCCGATTGACAAGGATGATTCGGTTGAGTACAGCGGCTGGGCACGCTGGAGCCTGTTTTTTGGCTACGTGCTGCCCACGCTGTCTATTTTTGGTGTCGTGGTGGGCGCACTGGCCGCAGGCTGGGCTACGCCAACAGAATGCGCTGCGCTGGGGGCTTTTGCCACCATGCTGCTGGCGGTTTGCTACCGGGCACTGACGTGGGACGCCGTGATCAAGGCGCTTAAAGGCACCGCAGGTATCTCGGGCATGATTTTGTTCATTATTCTGGGTGCCACCACCTTTGCGCAAATCCTGTCGTTTTCAGGTGCCAGCAATGGGCTTGTGCAGCTGATTACCGGCCAGGGGTTGTCCACCAACATGATTATTGTGGGCATGATGCTGATGCTGATTTTCCTCGGTATTTTTGTCGACCAGGTCAGCAT
>JANOCP010000034.1:0-2819 GCA_031412235.1 Polaromonas sp. | reverse complement strand
TTGATCTCGGTGTAATGCTCCCACCACTTGATGCGCGCAATCAGCTTTTCTGCAATGTCGGGGCGAACAGCCCGGCGCGTTAGCAAATGCTCGGCACCGTAAATTTCGGGTGTCTCGCTCAGGATGGCGGTGCCGCCATGCGCCACCAGCAAGTCGACCGCTGCACCCAAGGCCGGGTTGGCACTGATACCTGAATAGCCGTCCGAGCCGCCGCACTGCAAGCCAATTGTGATGTGCGAGGCGCTGCAGGGCTCGCGCTGGACGGCATTGGCCTGCGGCAGCATCTCCTTGATAAGGGCAATGCCTTTGGCCACAGTTTTTGCCGTGCCGCCGGTGTCCTGGATGCTGAATACGCGCAGGGTTTCGCCCTCACGCAGGCTGCCATGCGCCAGCCAGGCATTGATCTGGTTTGACTCGCAGCCCAGCCCGACTACCAGCACCCCGGCAAAGTTGGCATGGGTGGCGTAGCCGGTTAACGTGCGCTGCAAAATCTGCAGGCCCAGGCCATCGCTGTCCATGCCGCAGCCGGTGCCATGCGTGAGTGCGACTACGCCATCGACGTTGGGGAAGTCTTTCAAGGCGGCCGGGTTGTTGAGCTTGGAAAAGTGGTCTGCAATGGCGCGGGCGGCAGTGGCCGAGCAATTAACGCTGGACAAAATGCCGATGTAGTTGCGCGTGGCCACGCGGCCATCCGCGCGTTTGATGCCCATGAAGGTGGCTTCGCGCCTGGCAGGCTCTGGCTTGACATCGGCACCAAACGCATAGTCACGTGCAAAGTCGCCCTTGTCGGGTCCCATGTTCAGGTTATGTGTGTGCACATGCTCGCCAGGTGCAATCGGTTTGCTGGCAAAGCCAATGATCTGGTTGTAGCGGCGTACTGGTTCGCCCTGGCGAATAGCGCGCGTGGCGACCTTGTGGCCGGCAGGTATCAGGCCCTTGATAACGACGTTTTCGGCAGTGGCGCCGCCGACGAGCTGCGATCTGGCGATGAGGACATCGTCGGCGGGATGGAGGCGGATAAAGGGTGTCATATCAGTGGCAAATATTGGGCAAATCGTCTTGTCACGACGTCTCCCCTGTTACAAGTGAAAAGGCAATGTTCTGGATCAAAATCATAGGGTCTTCGCGCGCCGCCAGCTTGCACTGAATCGGGCATGGGATTTGTCCATGTGGGCATGCATGGCCGCGCGGGCGGCAGGCCCGTCATGCGCGCAGATGGCGGAATAAATCGCTTCATGTTCAGCAATGGCTGACTGCCAGGATTTCATGGTTTCGAAGTAGCCGCCCAGTCGGGTGAAAAGCGGGCCGCGGCGCGAGTCCCAAAAGCCCTGTACGGTTTCAATCAGCACCGTGTTGCCGCAGGCTTCAACGATGGCGGTATGAAAGGCCCGATCGCCGTCCAGCGGCAACACGCCCCGGTTGGCATCGGCGATCATGCTGTCGAGGGCTGCGCGCATGGCGTCGATATCCTTGCGCCTGGCCTGGGCTGCAGCCATCAGGGCGATCTCGCCCTCAATCACACGGCGTGCGCGAATCAGCTCGAGCGGCCCCCATTCAGTGGGCGTGATTTGCGGCCCCTTCATGCGGTGGCTGCGTACGGACCGGTCCAGCACGTAGACGCCGGAGCCGGTTCGCACCTCAACCCAGCCTTCAACCTCCATGGCAATCAGTGCTTCGCGGACTGAAGGCCGGCTTACGCCCAGCTGCCGGGCCAGGTCACGCTCGGCAGGCAGCCGGCTACCTACAGGCCATTCGCCAGCGGTGATCAAGGTACGCAGTTGCTCCGCAATCTGGCGATACAGGCGTTGCGGCTCTACCGCTTGAAGTGGCATGTGGGCTGGACGGGAGGATTAAGGGTTAGCCAGAATTGGACAAGTGGTAAGGCCAATTGATAATCGCACCAAAGCGTCAACAGGGCATTGGGCAAAACCCTGTGTGTGTTTGCGGTTTTTGCAGGGCGGCGCTGGGCCGCAACAATTTTTCTGGGAGCAAGCATGAGACTCAATGGAAAGCGCGCGCTGGTCACTGCAGCGGGCCAGGGCATAGGGCGCGCCAGTGCGCTGGCACTGGCCGCCGAGGGCGCACAGGTCTGGGCCACCGACATTAATGTCAGCCTGCTTGACAGCTATCAGGGGGTAGCCAACATCACTGCGCTGCCGCTTGATGTGCTCGACAAGGCTGCGATCCACAAGCTGGTATCAAGCCTGCCGACGATAGACGTGCTGTTTAATTGCGCGGGTTTTGTGCACGGCGGTAATGCGCTGCAAGCACTTGATGCCGAGCTGGAGTTTGCCTTTAACCTCAATGTGCGCGCCCAGTTCTGGATGATTCAGGCCGTACTGCCGAAAATGCAGGCGCAAAAAGGCGGCAGCATTATCAACATGGCCAGCGTGTGCAGCAGCATCAAGGGCTTGCCCAACCGCTTTGTGTACGGAACCACCAAGGCTGCAGTCATCGGTCTGACCAAAAGCGTGGCGGCAGATTTTGTGGCTGATGGGGTACGCTGCAACGCCATTTGCCCCGGTACCGTTGATACCCCTTCACTGCAAGACCGGATCAATGCCAATGCTGACCCGGTAGAGGCACGTAAAAACTTCATTGCCCGCCAGCCACTGGGTCGCCTGGCGCAGGCGCACGAAATTGCACCGCTGGTGGTTTTTTTGGCCAGCGATGAATCCGCCTTTGTGACGGGCCAAGCCTATAACATTGACGGCGGCATCAGTATCTGAAGCTATTCCCGGTTTGAATTAAAAAAGGAAACACATGAAACTCGTTCGCTATGGCAACCCCGGCAAGGAAAAACCAGGCCTGATTGATGC
>JANOCP010000033.1:0-10662 GCA_031412235.1 Polaromonas sp. | reverse complement strand
ACCATGATGGGCGGCAAAATAAAGGTCGCCAGCGAACCGGGGCGTGGAAGTGCGTTTCGATTCAGCGCCGTGTTTGGCCTGGCGTCCAACCAGCCCAGCCAGCTCACCATGCCGGCCGCGCTGGAAGCCCGCTCACTGGCGGGTCTGCGTGTGCTGCTGGCCGAAGACCACCCAGTCAACCAGTTGCTGACGCGCAAACTGCTTGAGGAGTGGAACTGCCAGGCCGAGGTCGTAGCGAATGGTCTTGAGGCCATCAAGCGCTGGCAGCAGGGCGACATCGACCTGATATTGATGGACATCCAGATGCCGGAAATGAGCGGCGAAGAAGCCACGGCCAACATCCGCGCGCTTGAACAGCAAGGAAAAGGCCACACCCCCATCGTTGCCATGACAGCCCACGCGCTGGCCGGTGACCGTGAAAAATACCTGGCTGCCGGCATGGACGCTTATGTGTCAAAACCGATTTCCCCCGATGCACTTGCCCGTGCCATGCACACGGCGCTGGAGGCCCGCCGCGAGATGCATCACGACATGCTGGCCGGGTTTTCTTTTGCAAGCGCCGTGCCCGCGGCAGTCAGGCCGGCAGTTTTTGTCGCTCCGTCTGGTCCTGCATCTACCATTGTTCCCGCACCATCCCAGTTCGGCATGCCGACCACAGTGGACGTTGCCAGACTGCTGCACCTTTTGGGGGGTGACACCAGCGCACTGACAGAAGTGGCCAATGCCATTCGGCAAGACATTGCCCAGCGTCTGCCGCACTTGAAGCTGGCCGGCGAAACTCAAAATCAGGCGCTGGTTCGTACCCACACGCACGCACTGACAGGGGCTTTGTCCAGCTCCGCGCTGGACCGCGGTGCCGCGATTGCCAAGGCCCTCGAAGCCGCTGGCCGCAGTGGCAACTGGCCGCTCTACCAGCGTGTTTTGCCGATGTTTTTTCTGGAGGCGGAAAAAATCGACCTTGAACTGAAAAAGCTGGCCAGCGCCACCGGCTAAAAATGGGTCGCTGGCCCGAAGACAAGCCGCCCGCCTACACAAAGTCTGGAATCCGGCACCTGAGCCAGGAAAGCCGAATTGCGAGCCCCGCGATATAGTGAATCACCCTATGTCCAGCCCGTCTAATCCCTCCATTTCAGCCCGACTTTTTTCCCGGTCGCACGCGGTGCTCCTGTTGGCAACGCTGTGGGTCTCAGCCTGTGCGTCTTTACCCAGCGAGGTTGACCGACCGGTTTCCACGGCGCTCGCCAGCACCACCCAAACACGGATTGGCCAGGCGGTTGCCGCCCGGGCTGCCACGGCAGGTACGCGCAATGATTCAGGCTTTGCACTGGTGGGCAGTGCCGAACTGGCTTTTACCAGCCGCATGACGCTGATCAAGGCTGCGCAAAAAACGCTTGACCTGCAGTACTACGCGATTCATGCCGACGACTCGACTGACCGCATGTTTGACGCCCTGCGTGAAGCCGCCCAGCGCGGCGTACGCATTCGCATCCTGCTGGACGACTTCAATACGGCAGGTAAAAACGCCCAGGTGCTCACCCTGGCGTTTGAAAAAAATATAGAAGTCCGCCTCTTCAACCCCCTGCCCAGTGCGCGCGGGTCGGCGATTTTTCGTATTGTCAGCAGCCTGGGTGATGTCGCCAAGCTGCAGCGGCGCATGCACAACAAGATTTTTGTCGCCGACAACGCCGTGGCCATCACGGGTGGCCGAAACCTGGGTGACACCTATTTTGGCCAGAGTGAGGGTGTCAACTTTGTAGACATTGACGTGCTGGCTGCAGGCCGTATTGCCCGCGACTTGTCGCGCAGCTTTGACCAGTACTGGAACAATCCGCTGGCCTATCCGGTGCAGTCGCTGATGACGCAAAAAGACATTGAGGCCATCAAACCCAGACCGGCAGTTAGCGCAGCGGGCAATCCCGACAGGCTTGAAGACCCTGCAGTCCTGGCCCGCATCGCGCAGGATGCAACAGTCGGTGGGTCTGCCGGCGCCGGAAGCACCGCCAACAAAACCACCGTTGCGCGTGTTCTCACTGCACCTGGCGGCATCACCACCACTATTGCCGCGCTGCCTGACAGCACAGATTTACGCCTTTTGACATGGACCTGGGCACCGTCTGTGATGCTGGTCGACAAGCCATCAAAAATCGCCGCCGATGCCGACTCGGTGGAAGAGTCGCAAGACAGCGCGGTGGACGGCCTGTTGAGCCTGATGTCGCAAGCCAAAACCGACTTGCTCATCGTGTCGCCCTACTTTGTACCCGGCGAAATGATGATGAAACAGTTTGCCGACATTCGAAAACGCGGCGTGCGCGTGCGGGTGCTGACCAATTCGCTGGCCTCCAACGATGCCCCTGCTGCGCACGCAGGCTACGCGCGCTATCGCAAGGCGTTGCTCGGGCTGGGCGTGGAGATCCATGAAATGCGTGCGGAGCAGCAAAGTTCCATTTCAAGCTTTGGGTCGGCGGCGGGCTCCTCAGGCAGCTCGTCGGGCGCCTCGCGCGCCAGCCTGCACGCCAAGGTAGTGGTCATCGACAGCCGCCTGCTGGTCGTGGGCTCGATGAACCTTGATTTGCGCTCTCAACTGCAAAACAGCGAAGTCGCCGTCGTGGTCCGCAGCCCCAAGCTGTCTCTTGAGGCCACCCGCATGATCGAGCCCGGCATGACCGCTGGCGCCTACCGGGTTGAGCTGGTCAATGGCCAGCTGATTTGGCGCGCACCCCAGGGCTCGGGCCTGAAAGACACCACCACAGAGCCCGACGCCAGCCTGGGCCTGCGGTTGATGGTCAACCTGATTGGGCCGTTTGCGCCGGACGAAATGCTTTGAGAGTGCGTCTTGAGCTGTTTTTAAGTCGTTTTAGGCATCTCGCCCAATGATTTCGGTCATTACTAGCTATGACTTTAGTAGCACCCATGACGTGCACGACTAACCGATACGGCCTAAACTGGGGCGTCTTGCGGTGATTTGAGAGTTTGCCTGCACAAATAAAGAAGGTGCCAGGCTTTAAACGCCGAACCAGGACTAACGGCGAAACGTCACTAAAATCAAACCGATGGAAGCCCAGCGCATCACTGTTGCATTAATAGACCACTCAGCGGGCTTTGAGGCTAGCCCCGAGCGCATGCGCCTGGCAGATCTGGCTGATTTTTCAGCGGATGTGGCTGCCTTTTTACGCGGCGACGGTAAGGAAGTGGACTCCAAAACACTGGAGGTGGCGGTTATCAACGGGTCTTTTGGTATCGAAACCATGCCATTGCCAGTAGCGCCCCAGCTGTTCAACGATCTGCGTGCTTTGCTCAATACTGAGTTATTGGACAACCTGGATGCCAAACGGCGTGAGGTGATGGAGCGCTGGCAAAAGGCGGCCCGGCAGACACGGCAAGTGGCTTATCGTATTTCGGCTCCTTTCCTTGCCCGTCCCATCGTTGTTAACGCGGAGTCTGACTACCACTCGGATGACGCGGATCAATGGGTGCAGGTTGAACGCTATATTCGCGGTGAGATTCAAGACTTGGGTGGTGCCACCAAAGCCAATGCGCATGTGAAGCTGCCTGACGGCAGTACGCTCAAAGTCACCACCGATCGCGATGTTTTACGTGACGACACCGTTAATCGCCTCTATAAGCTGGCCATGCTTCGCATCAAAGCTGAATACAACGTACTGACACGTGCCCTGCGCAATGCGCGGCTGGTGGAGTTTGTGGAATACGCGCCCCAAGTTAACGAAGAAGACCTGGCACGCATGACGCGCCGTGGCGCAAATGCCTGGAAAGACGTGAGCGATGCAACCGCGTGGGCGGACGAGCTGCGAGGAGGCAGGCAGTGAACAGCGTGCTGCTGGACACCAGCTTTTTAATTTCTTTTGCAGATTCAAGCCGCCCAAATCATGCGGCTGCGCTTGGCTACTACCGCGAATGTGTACGTCGGCAGGTGCCCATGTACCTGTCCACCGTGGTGATTTCGGAGTTTTAAGTCAAGCAGGCAATCAATGATTTGCCGCTGCGTAACTTTGTAGTATTGCCGTTTAATATTGATCACGCCATGAGGTGTGGTTTGCTCATTCGCAGCATGGCACGTGACCTTGAAGACGACCGGGTACGGGTGAAAGATGATTTCAAACTGGTAGCGCAATGTGATTGCGAGGCCATCAGTCATTTAATCAGTGAAGATGCCAGCACACTCGCCAAATATCTCAAGCGCGCAAACGAAACCGGGTTGGCATCAACCAAAGTGGTTTTGCTGCGAGATGGCTTTGACGCTGCCTGGTTTGAAAACGGTCAGACGCGCCTGGTGCCCTGAGAGGGGACTCCTCCGTTAGCGGGCCTGAGGACGCCCTACCCGCTCACTTCTGCGCCGAAGGGAAGTCAAAGCCGTGGTCGCCTGGGTGGAGGACGTGTCACCACTTGGGCGCGTTTTGTTTTAACGGATTTGAAGGTGGTTTTGGCTATTTTCAGAAGCCTTTATGCCCGTATCCCAGGTAATACGGTTGCATATAGCTATAAATTTAATAGCGTTTACCCAGTAAACGCAAGGCAGGGCTGCAGCCCGGGCCAGCTCCTGATGAAATGCTGTAGCGGCTAGGCGGCGTCAGCGTCTGCAAAACGCCGCCCGGCCGCCGGCGCTCAGCCCGCCTTCTTGTTATACGCACTGCACCACGCCTTGCTGGCCACCTGCTTGCCGGCAAACAGCGGGCAGCCGCCTTGCGCTGAGCCTGCCGCGCCCTGGTACAGCGAGCAATTGGAGCAAGCCTGACCGTCTGCGTATTTTGGAAATTTCGCTCTGTCAGCATTGCTTGCAACGCTGACGTAGCCCAGGGCGGCTGCCTGCGGGTCTTTTTCGTCCAGCAAGGGGCCGGTTGCCGTGGCAGGTGCTGCTGGTGACGGCGCCGCTGCGGCTGCCGGTGCTGGCTCAGGCGCTGCTGGTGCGGCGGGGGCGGCTGCAGCTGGTGCAGGTGCGGGCGCTGGTGCGGGTGCGGGCGGTGGCGTTTTGTCGCCGCAGGCACTCAGCAGGGCTGCTACGCCGCCGACGCCCAATAAAGGCATGACCGGCACAGCGGGGATGATTTGAATTAATTGACGACGCGTTTTCATGGGACTTTCTCCTGATGCTTGAGCTATGCAAAGTATTTGGCAGCGTGGGCAGAGAGCGGCTAGCCGCCAACTGCCGGGTTCATACTAACGCGCTTGTAACGGCGCACTGTGCTGCTCAAGATTAGGTAAGTGCGGGCTTGCCCGGTCTGGCCTGCACTCGGCATCCAGTAATTGCTACTTCACGCTTTGCCGCAGCCGCGCAAACACCTTCCAGAAAGTCGCTTCCTGGGTGGTCGTGAAGTTGATGCGCATCAGGGTGCTGGGTTTGCGTACAGCGTGAAACAGTGAGCCTGGCGCTAACAGGTAGCCTTCGTCCAGCATGCGCTGCGCAAGCGCGTCGGTGTCCATGCCGGTGTCAACCCAGCCAAAAAGGCCGGCTGGCTCGGCGGCAAAGGTGCAGCCGTGGGCCAGTGCGAGCTTGACAGACCGGTCGCGGGCCTGGCCAAGCCTGCTGCGTATGCGCTCGGCGTGGCGGCGCAGCTGGCCCTGGTCTATGCACCAGGCCAGCGCTTTTTCAAGCAGGGCGGGTGTGGTCAGGGTGGCCAGCAGTTTGGTGTCCAGCAGGCGTTCAACCAGATCGTGCGGCGCGGCCAAAAAGCCAACTCGCCAGCCCGGCGCCAGGATTTTGGCAAAACCGCTGACGTAAATCGTGCGCTGCAGGCCGTCCAGCGCGCACAGCCGGGTGGCGTGCTCGGGTGCCAGATGGCTGTAGGTGTCATCTTCAACAATATGAAAGTTATGCGCATTGGCCAGTTGCAGCACACGGTGGGCGCTACCCGGCGATATGCAGGCACCTGTCGGGTTGTGAAACACGCTGACGCTGACAAAAAGCTTGGGCTTGTGAATCTCGCAGTACTGGGCCATCACTTCAAGATCGGGCCCATCGGCACGGCGCGGAACCGGCAATATACGCATGCCCAGGGCATCAAGCCGGGCAAATTCGACCGCCCAACCGGGCTCTTCAACCATCACGCAGTCACCGGCGCGCAGCAGGGTGCGGCTGACAATGTCCAGCGCATGGGTGGCGCCCACGGTGGTGATGATCTGCTCGGGTGCTGCATGTATATTGATGGCGCCCAGCTTTTGCGACAGCGCGCGGCGCAGGCCGCTGTCGCCCTTGGGCTCGCCGTATTGCAATGAAAAATCACGCAGGGCCTGGGCACTGGTGACTTTGCGTACCGCTGTGGGCATAAATGTGGTGTCGAGCCAGTCGGGCGGGAAAACGCCCATGCCGGGCTGCGGCTTTTTGCTGACCGTATGAAACATGCCGCGTATCAAGGCGGTGGCATCCACCGGGGCATGCCGTGTGGCTATCCACGCGGCCGTGCTCCAGCCGCCGGTGGCTTCTTGGCCCACAGCGTCGGGCGCTGCAGGCGTCACATCAAGCAGCAAACTCGCTATGCTTTTAGTAGTTTGTGGTAGCCGTTCTGATTGGGCCAGCGGCATATTTGATGCAATAAACGAGGCATCACGAACAAAAAAGCCGCTGTTCTTGCGCGCCACTACCAGACCCTGTGCCTGCAACTGGTCATAGGCCGCCACCACGGTCGAAACACTCACGCCCTGCTGCTGCGCACACAGCCGCACCGACGGCAGGCGTGCGCCGGGTGCCAGCAGGCGGTTGCGAATGCGCTCGGCAAAGCGGGCACAAAGCTGCTCGGTAAGCGACTGGGAGCTGGTTTTCATCAACATGGTGTTGGCAATATGAGGTGTGTACTGATGCAGTCAGCAATACAGTTTGGCTTTTTGTCTTCCAAAGTGTATTGGTGGTGTGCTGCTTTCAACTATAAAGTCAGTGCCATGAATTGGCAAGAATTTACGGCTTTACTGGTACTGGCGACGGCGATGAGCTTTTCGCCAGGGCCCAACACCACCCTGTCTACCGCGCTGGCGGCCAACCATGGCCTGAAGCGCGCCATGCCTTTTGTGTGCGCCGTGCCTGTGGGCTGGGGCGTTTTGCTGACGGTTTGCGCTCTGGGGCTGGGGGGGCTGATTCTGGCGGTGCCGTTGCTGGGCTGGGCTGTCAAGCTTGTGGGGGTGAGCTACCTGCTCTGGCTGGCCTCAAAAATCGCCCGCTCCAGCCAGCTCGGTGAAGCTGATTCGGCCCGCATGAACATCACTTTCTGGCAAGGTGCGGCGCTGCAGTTTGTCAATATCAAGGCCTGGATGCTGGCGCTGGCGATTGTCGGCGGCTGGATTGCCGGGCGCGACCTGCCTGGCCAGCGCTTTGCCATTGTGCTGCCTGTGATGCTCGCGTTTGCGTTTTTCAGCAACCTGGCTTATGCGCTGCTGGGTTCACTTTTGCGCGACTGGCTGGCTGGCCCTGCAGGCTCAGGCCGCAGGCTTTTGATGTTTAACCGCGTGATGGCGCTGGTATTGGTGGCAACGGCCATCTGGATGCTCTTTATATGAGCCCGACCCATAAGGGGCTGTGGCTTGGCCTGCTGGGTATCGTGATTTTTTCGATCACCCTGCCCATGACGCGGCTGGCCGTGGGCACGCCTGACGTGCCGCAAATGTCAGGCGTCTTCATTGCCTCTGGCCGGGCAGTAGTGGCAGCTGTTCTGTCGGCGGTGTTTTTACTGGCCACGCGCGCACCGCTGCCGCAGCGTCAGCACTGGCTGCCGCTGGCCATCACGGCGGGCGGCGTGGTGTTTGGCTTCCCGCTGTTTACCTCTATTGCCATGCGCCATGTTGAAGCCGTGCATGCGAGCGTGATTGTGGGCGTGCTGCCGTTGGCCACCGCCGCCGTTGGCGCACTGCTGCACCGCCAGCGCCCATCAGCCGGCTTCTGGCTGTGCGCCGCGCTGGGTAGCGCCATGGTGGTGACTTTTGCCATGCTGCGTTCAGGAAGCGCCGGGTTTTCGATTCACTTTGCCGATGTGTTGCTGCTGGCAGCGATGATTTGCGCCGCAGTCGGCTATGGTTACGGTGCCAGGTTGTCGCAGCAGATGCAGGCTGAACACGTGATTTGCTGGGCGCTGGTGATTTCACTGCCCTTGACCCTGCCGCTGGCACTTTTCAGCTACCCCACGGCCCCGCTCAAGGCCACGACCTGGGCGGCTTTTGCCTACGTGGCGGTGTTTTCAATGTGGCTGGGCTTTTTTGCCTGGTACCGCGGCCTGGCACTGGGCGGCACGGTGCGGGTCAGCCAGGTGCAACTGGTGCAACCGTTTTTGTCCATGCTGTTTGCCGTACCGCTGCTGGGCGAGAGCCTGGATGCAGTCACCGTGGGATTTGGTCTGGCAGTGATTGCCACCGTGTTTGCAGGTAAAAAGATGCCCGTAGGAGTGCAGAAATGAAAGTGTCCATCCACGCGGCTTTGTCCCGATTGCCAGGCTCACCTAATGACCGCTATCCTGAAGGCGTCCCTTTTGCCACCGTGATGGCTGGCGGTACCATGAGCGTGGAGGTGTTTGCACCGCAAGGCATTGATCGGCAAACGCCGCATGCGCAAGATGAACTCTATTTTGTGCAAGCTGGCACGGGTCAGATTGTCATCAACGGTCAACGCTTTGATGCAGCGGCCGGCGACGCGTTTTTCGTGGCGGCACAAGTTGAGCATCGCTTTGAAAATTTCAGTGAAGATTTTTTAACCTGGGTCGTGTTTTACGGCCCGCCAGGAGGAGAGTGACATGCAGTGGACGCAGGCGCGACGCGCCGAAAAAATGAACCCATCCGTGATCCGCGAGATTCTGAAGGTCACTGAAAAGCCCGGCATCATCAGCTTTGCAGGCGGCTTGCCTTCACCCAAAACTTTCCCGATTGATGCGTTTGCCGCAGCGTGCGCCACCGTACTCAAAACCGACGGTGAAGGCGCACTGCAGTACGCCGCCAGCGAAGGCTATGCGCCGCTGCGTGAATGGGTGGCCAAATCACTGCCGTGGGAGGTTGATGCGTCCCAGGTCTTGATCACCACCGGCAGCCAGCAGGCGCTCGATTTGATTGCCAAGATACTGATAGACAAGGACTCGCGGGTACTGGTTGAAACCCCGACCTACCTGGGCGCGCTGCAGGCCTTTACGCCCATGGAGCCCGAGTTTGTGAGCGTTGCCAGCGACGCCGAAGGCATAGACGTGGCTGACCTGTCGGTTAAATTTGCGGCAGGGACGGCACCACGGTTTTTGTACGTGCTGCCCAACTTTCAGAACCCGACCGGCAATTCCATGAGCGAGGCGCGCCGCGCGGCCTTGAGCAGCACCGCAGCACAGCTCGGCCTGCCGATTGTTGAAGACAATCCCTACGGCGACCTGTGGTTTGACACCCCGCCGCCGCTGCCGCTGAGCGCCCGCAACCCCGACGGCTGTATCTATATGGGCAGTTTCAGCAAGACGCTGGCACCCGGTTTGCGCCTGGGCTTTTTAGTGGCCCCCAAGTCGCTATACCCCAAGCTGCTGCAGGCCAAGCAGGCGGCTGACCTGCACACACCGAGCTTTAACCAGCGCATGGTGTCAGAAGTGCTGAAGGACGGCTTTCTGGACCGCCATGTGCCGACGATTCGCGCGCTGTACAAGTCGCAACGTGACGCCATGCTGGCCGCGCTTGACAAGCACCTTGCCGGCACCGGCGTGCAGTGGAATTCGCCCGATGGCGGCATGTTTTTATGGCTCAAGCTGCCGCAGGGCATGAACGCGGTAGAGCTTTTGCCGCAGGCCGTTGAGCGCAATGTGGCTTATGTGCCAGGTGCCGCGTTTTACAGCGCCAAGCCTGAGAACAACACCTTGCGGCTGTCGTTTGTGACCGCATCGGTGGATCAGATCAATGTGGGCGTTGCGGCGCTGGCCGACGTATTCAAGGCAAACATGCTGAGGAAAGCCGCATGAGCGTTCTGCATATCTGGGGCCGCATGAGCTCCATCAATGTCAAAAAAGTGGTGTGGGCCGCGCAGGAGCTGGGCCTGGACTTCCAGCGGACAGAGGCTGGGGGCGTGCATGGCGTGGTCAAGACGCCTGAATACATGCAGCTCAATGCCAATTCGCTGGTGCCGGTGATTGAAGACGATGGCTTTGTGCTTTGGGAATCGAACGTCATCGTGCGCTACTTAAGCGCAAAGCATTCGATGGGGCAGATGTACCCGTCGGATTTGCAGCAGCGCTTTGAGGCCGAGCGCTGGATGGACTGGCAGCAAACCACGTTTAACCCCGCCAGCCGCCCGGTCTTCTGGCAGCTGATACGCACACCGCCTGAGCAGCGTAATGCGAAGGCGATTGCTGATTCCAACGCCGCCGTAGAAAGTCTGATGGCGATGCTGGACGCCCATCTGGCGCAGCGCAGCTTCATGCTGGGTGAGCAGTTCTCAATGGCTGATATTCCACTGGGCTGCGAGGCACATCGCTGGTTTGGCCTGCCGCAATCGCGCGAGAAGCGGCCCCATGTTGAGCGCTGGTTTGCCAGCCTTGCCGCGCGGCCCGCCAGCAAAGGCGTGCTGGATATGGCGCTTTCCTGATCCTGAAACTGCCCTTGAAATTTTTAACCGGAACCCATCATGCAGCAGCGCTTTTTCAAGCAGGTTGACGTTTTCACAGCGACGCCCTACCTGGGTAACCCGCTGGCCGTGGTGCTGGACGGCAGCGG
>JANOCP010000032.1:0-27202 GCA_031412235.1 Polaromonas sp. | reverse complement strand
CATGCTGAACCGACTTCTCTCTGGTGACTATCCGCGCAGCCGCGTACTGGCGGTGTTGCTCGTGGGCATTTTGCTCGCACTGGCCTTTGCCCCGTTTATCTTTCCGGGTGTCAAAGCGCTGAATGTAGCGGCCAAGATCCTCGTGTTTGTGGTGCTGGTAGCCAGTTTCGATTTGCTGCTGGGCTACACCGGCATTGTGAGCTTTGCCCACACCCTGTTTTTTGGTATTGGTGCGTATGGCGTGGCGATTGCCTCGACGCGCATGGGGCCAAGCTGGCAATCGCTGGCTATCGGCCTGGGTGCTGCGCTGCTGCTCTCATTTGTGCTGTCGCTGGCCATCGGTTTGTTCTCGCTGCGCGTACGTGCGATTTTCTTTGCCATGATCACGCTGGCGGTGGCTTCGGCCTTTCAGACGCTCGCGTCGCAGCTGTCTGACATTACGGGGGGTGAAGACGGCCTGAGCTTTAAGGTACCGCAGCTGCTTTCTGCCAGTACCGAGTTCATGGAGACGCCCTTCCTGGGCGTTACCGTTGACGGCCGGCTGCTGTGCTACTACCTGCTTTTTGTCCTGGCTGTGGTCTTGACGCTGGTGCTCCTGCGTATCGTAAATTCGCCTTTTGGTCGCGTGCTGCAGGCCATTCGGGAAAACGAGTTTCGCGCCGAAGCCATTGGCTACCAGGTGGTGGTGTACCGCACGCTCTCAAACATTATTTCAGCGCTGTTCGCCACACTGGCCGGCGCGATGCTTGCGCTTTGGCTGCACTACAACGGGCCTGATACATCGCTGTCTTTTGAAATCATGATCGACGTGCTGCTGATTGTGGTTATAGGCGGCATGGGCACGATCTACGGCGCAGCCATTGGTGCCGTTCTGTTTGTGGTGGCACAAAGCTACTTGCAGGACCTTCTCAAGCTGGGCTTTGACGCCGCCAGTGGACAGCCGTGGCTGGCCGCGCTGCTTTCACCTGACCGCTGGCTGCTATGGCTGGGCCTGCTATTTGTACTTTCAGTTTATTACTTCCCCATTGGCGTAGTGGGGCGGCTGCGTGCCATGCGTAAGCAGAGATAAATACGTTGCACAACTTTTATAACCCAGGAGACATCAATGAAAAAGAGATTCAATCAGGTTGCCGAGCCCATGAAGCTGGTGGCCGTCATGGCCTTGAGCGCAGGCATGCTGTCTGCGTGCGGCGGCGGTAGCTCCGCTTCAGTGGCCGTGGTGCCCCCTGCAGTTCCCCCTGTCGTGGTACCACCTGTCGTCAATGTCTTGCCCACAGGCCTGACGCAACTCAGTGTGACGGTTTATGCATCTACAGTACGCGGAACCGGCGACACGGCGGCAACGCAGGACCTGTTTACTGCCGGCCTTGGGCGCACCGGAATTGCCGGGGCCGCACCGGCGTATGCCGTGCCGCTGGCACCGACAGCGTTTGAACTGCGCCGTAATGCCATTTACGAAAATTACCGTGGCTTGCTGGACTTCACTACAAACGGCGGTTACGGCACGCTCTACGGCCCGAACGTCGATGCCAGCGGTGCCGTCACCACTGGTGAAGGCCTCATACCGGGGCGTGAATACGTGGGCTCGCTTGATGACGGCTCTGGCCGCAAGCGCGTGACCATGGCAGTGCAGATTCCGGACAGCTTCAACCCCACCGCTGCCTGCCTCGTGCTTGCTCCCTCATCCGGCTCGCGCGGCGTTTACGGTGCGATTGGCCTGACCAGCGAATGGGCTCTCAAAAACGGCTGTGCGGTGGCGTTGACCGATGCCGGCAAAGGTGTCGGCCTGTACGACATGACTGACGATACGGTTAATCGCATCGACGGCACCCGTGCCACGCGAGCAGACGCAGGAACGCTCAATTTTTTCGCTGCAGCCATAGCGGATGCCGCACGCATTACCTACAACGCCCTGTTTCCCAATCGTCTGGCGTTGAAGCAGGTGCACTCCCAGCTCAATCCTGAAAAAGACTGGGGAAATGACACCTTGGCAGCGGGGCGTTATGCGCTGTACGCGCTTAACGATCGTTATGGCACGGCTGCCAACCCGGTGCCATTTACGGCTGCCAACACCATCATCATCGGAGCCGCCGTATCCAACGGTGGCACTGCGGTACTGCGTGCGGCTGAGCAGGACACGAGCGGCATGATCCGCGGCGTGGTGGCGGCCGAGCCGGGTGCCCAGCCATCCGTGGCGACCGGCTACGGAATTCAGTTTGGTGGAGTGCCGGTGGTAGGCATTGCAAAAAGCCTGGCGGATTATGGGACTTTCGCCAACCTCTACCAGCCATGTGCGGCACTTTCCGCGCCTGCCTCACTTGGAACAGAGGCATCGACCTTTAACTTTATTTTCATCGCTGGCATGACTGCACGCGCAACTGCCCGCTGCGACGGTCTGGCCGCAAAAGGACTGGTGACCGGTGCAGATACCGCCGAGCGTTCGCTTGACGCCCTGAACAAGTTGCGAGCTTATGGCTGGACACCCGACAACGACACCATGCATAACGCCCACTACGCTTTGGGCAATGGACCGATTCTGGCGGCAATGTATCCGGTCAGCTACGGCAAGTTTTCGGTGACGGATAACGTCTGCAACACCAGTTTTGCACAGGTCAACCCAGCAACTGGTGATCCTATTGCGGTCAACGCAATCACCAAAGCGCAGAGCTTTGCCATCGCCAACGGAACTGCCAACGGCACGCCTGCCAATGTGGTCTATAACGACTCGGTGGGAGGCGCACGTTCATGGCAACTGGCGACCTCGTCATCTACCGGTGTGCAGGACTTTGGCCTTGACAATGCCCTCTGCCAGCGCGCTCTGGTGACCGGAGTAGATACCGTCAGCGGTGCCCCCCTGACGCTTGCAACGACGCCTACAGCGGCGCAAAGTACAGCTGTCAAAGCCGGTATTGCCGAAGTTCTTTTGAACGGTAATTTGCGCGGCAAGCCGGTGATTATTGTGGCTGGGCGCAGCGACGCTTTGCTACCAGTGAACAATGCGGGGCGTGCCTATGTTGCCTACAACCGTTCTGTGGAGGGTGCTGCCAGCAAAGTTAGCTACATTGAGGTGACCAACGCGCAGCATTTTGACGGCTTCCTGCGTTTTAGTGGTTTTGATAATCGCTATGTTCCGCTGCACACCTATTTCATCCGCGCCATGGACGCGATGTACGCTAATCTGAAAAGCGGCACCGCCTTGCCGCCAAGCCAGGTGGTACGTGCGACACCGCGGGGCGGTGCGCCGGGTGCGGCACCACTAATTACCGCTGCCAATGTACCGGCGATCAGCGCCGCGCCTGTAGCGGGTGACCAGATCGGCTTTGCGGGCACCTCGCTCGCTGTGCCGAACTAGTGCAAGTCACCTGGCAGCGCAGCGTTTATCGCGGTGTGCTGTCAGGTCTTTTTCCCCACCAGCGTTGTGGTTCGGCTCAAGGCCGAAAGAGTTCCAGTATTCAGGGAACAACCCTTGCCTGCGCCCGCGCGGTTCAGGTATTACAAGCAAGAGACACAGCATGAAAACTTTCACGACATGGTTTGGGCGGGCAGTCGCTACATTGACCTTGTTTGGCCTTGGCGGCCTGGCAACAGCGGCAGACCTGGTGATTGGCCAGGTAGCTCCTTTATCGGGCGTTTTGGCCAGTACCGGACACCAGATGGTGGTGGGCGGGAGGATCTATTTCGAAGCTATCAATGCCCAGGGCGGCATACATGGCGCAAAGATTCGGCACGAAGTGGTTGACGACGGATACAAGGTAGCCGAAACCGTACGGCTGACGCGTGAAATGCTGGCCCGGCCCGAGGTAGTCGCACTTTTTGGTTTTGCCGGTACCGCCAATGTGACGCAGCTTTTGACGGATGGCGTGCTGGATGTTGGCGGTGCGGCACTGGTGGCACCGTACACCGGTGGCGAGTCACTGCGCAACCCTTTCAACCCGTGGATATTTCACGTGCGTGCGGGTTATGCCGACGAAGCCGAGCACATGGTGCAGCAGTTGACAACCCTGGGCATGAACCGCATTGCAGTCATGTACCAGGACGATGGTTTTGGCAAGGCTGGTTTGCTGGGGGTGACCAACGCACTGGACAGGCGCAAGCTCAAACTCGCTGTCGCGGCTGGTTATGAGCGCAATACCGACAAGGTCCAGGATGCGGTCAAAAAGATCAAGGCCTCAGATGCGCAGGCCATCATCATGGTATCGGTCAACAAATCTACGGCAGCGTTCATGAAGCTTTACCGTGAAAGCGGCGGCGGTGCCCAGATGTACAACATTTCAGTTGTCGACCCGGCTGAACTGGTCAAGCTGGCCGGGCTGAAAAATGCACACGGCCTGGGTATAAGTCAGGTAGTGCCTTACCCGTATATGGCCAATATGCCCGTGGTGCGTGAATACCAGACCCTGCTCAAAAAATATGCTCCCAACGAGCTTGTGAACTACACGAGCTTTGAAGAGTTTGTGGGCGCAAAGGTGCTGGTCGAGGCATTGCGTCGTGCTGGCCCCAATCCGACCCGGGCCAAGGTGGTCAAGGCGCTGGAATCCATGGGCAGCTATGACACAGGCGGCATTACGGTCAGCTACTCGCCCACCAACCGTATCGGGTCACGCTATGTTGAAGTGACCGTCATCGGCAGCAGTGGAAAGCTGCTGAAGTAGGTTTTTGCTGCGCCCTTCAGGCTTAATCACGAGGATTTTTTATGCTGTTCAAGTCCCACTACGTCAGTTGCGCAGGGCGGGAAATCCATTACACCGAATGGGGAGCGCAGCACCGTGACACCGTTATTGCATGGCATGGACTGGCACGAACCGGCCGCGACATGGACGAGCTGGCCGCGCACCTGAGTACCCGCTACCGCGTGATTTGCCCGGACACCATAGGCCGCGGCTTGAGCCAGTGGAGTCCCCGTCCACCCCAGGAATACTGCCTTCGGTTTTATGCGCGCCTTGCAGCGGCCCTGTTTGACCAGCTGAAGATTGACAAGGCGCACTGGGTAGGTACGTCCATGGGCGGCGCCATTGGAACGGTTTGCGCGTCAGGCTTGTATCAACCCGGCATGAAGGCGCGGATCCAAAGCCTGACCCTCAACGACAATGCGCCGGAACAGGCAGCTGCAGCCATCAACCGCATACGCGCCTACGCGGGCAGCCCGCCAGCTTTCAATACGATGCTTGAACTGGAGGCCTTTTTCAGAATGGTCTACAAGACCTATGGCTGGCTCAGCGATGAGCAGTGGCGACGCTTGACAGAAACTTCAGCAAGACGATTGGCTGACGGGCGCGTGACGCCGCACTACGATCCGGCCATCATGCAACAGTTCATCAGCCACCCGGACGATTACCTGATCTGGGACCATTACGACGAAATCAGGATTCCGGTGCTGTGCCTGCGTGGTATTGACTCCGACCTGGTGCTGCCTGGGGCCACCGAGCAGATGATGCGGCGGGGCCCGGGCGCCATGGGGCTGACCCAGGTTGTTGAGATTGAGGGTTGCGGGCATGCACCTGCGCTTAATGTTCCTGCTCAGCTGGAGCGAATATCTGCGTTTCTTGATGCCGCAGCAATTTCCGCCACAGCAGCCGCGCCCCGACGCCCGGTGATGTCCAAAGAGCCCAAACGAATCACGGTAACCCACTGAGCGCATGTCAAGGGGTGTTTCTCAAGATGGCATGAAACGTGCTGTCTGTTTACTGAGCAGATAATGAGCGAAATTTCGCTACCTTGTCTGGCGATGTGCAAGCCCCTGGCCTGGAGAAAAAAACATGCTGACACTGCAACGACGTACGCTTCTTGGTGGACTTGCCGGTTTTTCCGGGCTGGGCATGACAGCGACTTGGGCTCAAACTGCCAAAAAAGGCAAGCTCGCTGCCAAGTTGAAAATTGTGATTCCGGCCATGTCACGCACAAATCTGGACGATGCCGGGCGCGCCCTGGGCGATGCTCTGTTGGGTGCGGCGCTATGCGACGAGATGGAGTACGAGAACAAAGAGGGCAAGGGCGGCACTTTGGGGCTGGCTTACTATGCCGAAAAGTATGCCAATGACCCGAATTCGCTTTTCATGGTCGACGCCAATCTTGTGGGTGCATTGGCCCTGCAAAAGCCCGCGGTAGATCTGACGCGGATTCAACCGGTTGCCCGGCTGGCGAGCGACTCGCTGGTGGTTGTGGTCGCTGGCAACGGGCCCATGAAGACCATTAACGAGCTGGTTGAGCGCCTTCGCGTCAACCCCAAACAAACGCCCATTTCGATTGGCTCAACAGGCGGGGCAGACCACGTGTTTGCAGGTTTGCTTGCCAAGTCGGCAGGTGCCAGGGCCGAGGATGTGGTGTACCTGCCTTTTGCGCGCAATTTTGAGTTGGTCGATTCGGTTCTGGGTGGCAAGGCAGTCGCGGGCATTGCGAGTTACGGCGTTTTTGCCGGTGACTTGGCCAGCGGAAAACTCCGGGCGATCGCAGTGTCGTCCAAAAAAACAGCTTATGGCGTGCGTTCTGCCCGCGAGCAGGGCCTGGACGTTGACATCATCAACTGGCGCGCAGTCTTTACCGGGCAGGGGGTGCAGGCGGCCCGCAAGGCTGAAATGGTCGAGGCTGTAAAAACCGCCATGGCCTACGAGTTATGGAAAAAAACACTCAAGGACAGCTACTGGGAGTCATTTTGGCTGGCGGGCCCTGACCTCGCCAGTTTTATCGACATTGACGTCAAAACCGCCCAGGTAATGGTGCAACTGCTCAAGCTGAGAGCCTGAAGCTGCCGAAAGCAGAACAGGGCAGCTTTTTTACGTCAAATGTGCTCTATGCCCAATGATTACGGCTACACTTTGCTATCAACGTAATAGCATTATTGTTGCTGTTGTGGACCTACTGTTTTGCACCCAAAGCCAGCGCTGCGGCTTTTGATGCAGCCAGTTCTGGCGCTTGCGGTGCATGTCGGGTTGGCCAGCCTGCCAAATGCTGCGCGCTGAACTCTGCAAGAGCGGCTATCCACACCGGGCTGTCGTTCAGGCATTCAATGTAGTTAAACGCTGTGCCGCCGGCCTCAATAAAGGCGTGACGCGCCTCCATATTGATTTCTTCAAGTGTTTCCAGACAATCACCGGTAAACCCCGGACAAACCAAATCGACGCTTTTGATGCCGGATTGCGCCATGCTGATCAGCGTGGGCTCGGTGTAGGGTTCCAGCCATTTGGCATTGCCAAAGCGCGACTGGAATGTGAGCTTGTAGCGGTCTTTGGGCAGCCCCAGGTTTTCGGCCACCAGTCGGGCAGTTTTATGACATTCGCAGTGGTACGGGTCGCCCAGCATCAATGTGCGTTCAGGCACGCCATGAAAGCTCATGACCAGCTGCTCGGCCTGGCCATGGGTCTGCCAGTGCGCCCTGATCTTGTCAGCCAGCGCGCTGATGTAGCCCGGCGCGTCGTGGTAATGGTTGACAAAGCGAAATTCAGGCAGGCAACGCACCTGCGCGGCCCAGGTGTAGACCGCATCAAAAACACTGGCCGTGGTGGTGGCGCTGTACTGGGGATAGGCCGGCATGATCAGCACCCGGGTAACGCCGTCAGCCTTGAGCGCATCGAGTTGCGAGCCAATCGATGGGTTACCGTAGCGCATGGCGTAGCGTACTTCCACTTTATGGCCGTTGGCTGCGAGTTGCTGGCCCAGCATAAGGGCCTGCTTCTCGGTCCATACCTTGAGCGGCGAGCCTCCGGCCATCCAGATGCTTGCATATTTGGCAGCTGATTTTTTGGGCCGTATGCGCAAAATGATGCCGTGCAGGATCAACAGCCACAGCAGCCGCGGAATTTCGACCACGCGCTGATCGCTTAGAAATTCGGCCAGGTATCGGCGCAGTGCCGGTGCTGTAGGCGCGTCAGGGGTACCAAGATTGCATAAAAGTACGGCTGTGGTGGAGGCGGCAATGGGTACTTTCCCATGCTCAAAACGAGGTTCGAGTGCAAATGACATGGGTTATTCTCGCTCAGCTAATTCATTTTCAACATGCTCGATATAAAAACCATCAAGGCCGTTACCCTTGATCTTGACGACACGCTGTGGCCGGTGTGGCCAGCCATTGAACGGGCCGAGAAGGCGCTGGAGAACTGGCTAAGTCACAACGCCCCCATGACAGCAGCGCTGTTTGCCAACCCCAAGGCGCGCCATGACCTGCGCGAGCAGGTGTCTCTGTCTCGCCCCGAACTCAAATACAACCTCAGTGCGATACGCCGCGAGGCGATCCGCCTGGCCCTGTACCGCTCCGGGGAAGATCCGTTGCTTGCCGAACCGGCCTTCGACGTTTTTTTTGATGCGCGCAACGAGGTCACACTTTTTGACGATGCCCTTGCCGCTCTGGAGTTTTTGGCTGCGCGCTTCCCACTGGTGGCGGTGTCCAATGGCAACGCCGACATTCAGCGGATTGGTCTGGGCAGGTTTTTTTGCGCCAGTATCAGCGCGCAGGAGTTTGGTGTTGGCAAGCCGGATGCCCGAATTTTTCACGCTGCCGCTGGTGCCGCCGGAGTCGAGACAATGCAGGTGCTACATGTGGGGGATGACGCCACGCTGGACGTACTGGGCGCGCTCAATTGCGGCATGCAGACGGTGTGGGTTAACCGCGGTGACCACGTCTGGCCGCATGAGGCGAATCCGCATGAAACCGTCACAAGCCTTACCGAGTTATGTGACCTGTTTGGGGTCGATTTTTAAGCCATAAGTAGCCGTGGCCCAATGATTACGGTTTTAGGTTGCTATAATATAGATAGCATTTGAAGGTCATTCGAGCCGCCGGGCTGCCGCCAGTCCCGAGCGTACCGCGCCCTCAAGCGTGGCCGGGTAAGGGCCTTCAATATAGTCACCGCAGGCCAGCAGGCCGGGCGCTATCGTCATGCCGGGCCGCTGCAGGCCGGGTGTGCAGGCAAAGGTGGCACGCTTTTCAACAATCGTCTGTACTACCTCCAAATGGCTTAACCCCAGTTGGGTGGCAGCCTGTTGCAGCACCTGAGTCGTGATGCTGGCCTTGTCACCCCTGCTCGCGCTGACTACAAAAGCCAGAAGGCCACGCTGGCCACCCAGTTGTCCGCGGTCAAAAACAAACTGGGCGGGATATTCGGTGCTGCTTCGCAGTGCCAGCATGGGCTGGCTCAGGCGCGTGCCCTGGCTCAAGGCATAAACGGTGGTGATGGGCTCGTGCTCCAGCCCGTGTGCACGCGCCAGCCAGGGCTCGCAGGGCAGGTTGCAGTGCTCTGCAAGGCGTGCAGCTTCGCTTGGCTGGCAAGCCAGCACCACGCGGTCAAATACGCCAGCTTCAGTTGCGGCACCGGACGATTCACTGGTCAATATCCAGCTTGCGCCTGATGCGTCAGTAGGTCTGATGCCCTGCACCCGATTGCCCAAACTGATTTCAGCGCCATTTTTCTCCAGCCAGGCCATGGCGGCGTCCGGAAGCAGGGCGCTGAGGTCAACCCGCGGCAGTAAGAGATTAGAGCCGCCGTTGCCTGAAAACAGCGCATCGCGCATGACTCTCAGAAAAACCTGTCCACTGGCCTGATCTACCGGAGTATTCAGGGCTGATACACATAACGGTTCTATGAGCGTGGCCATGATGCGCGGGGAAACCTTGCCGCATAAATCCCCAACGGATTGTTCTGATGCACATTTGAATTTACCGAACTGCCAGCCAATGCAGACCCTAAGTAGCGATAGCTTGTCCAGCCAGGTCCAGCCGCGTGCAGTACATATGCCCACCAGCGCGTCCAGCGGAGCGGGCAGCCTGGACAGCTTGAGCCCGGCCCCGTCCGGGAACTGCATGCTCAAGGGTATGCGGAGCAAAACATCCGGTGCGTCCACGTCCAGCTCAGCCATAAGCTTTAAGGTTTCGGCATAGGCGCCAATCAGGATGTGCTGTCAGTTGTCGAGCGACTTCGATTGTCCGGCATGCATGATGTCGACGCGCCGGGCGCGACCGCCTGCCCTACGCGTTGCCTCAAACAGGGTGACCTTGTGACCCAGCCGCGTGGCCTCAACTGCCGCGGCACAGCCCGCCCAGCCCGCGCCAATAACTGCGACTTTCATGATCGAGCCGTCAAACAACTCGTCCCAAGGCCTGCGTTTTCCAGGCCAGCCAGAATTTACGCAAAGGCGTCAGGCTGACGCGCTGGTGCAGCACCTGGTAGTTATCACGCGCAATTTCACGCAGCAGCGTGCGGTAAATGCTGGCCATCATCAGGCCGGGCTTTTGTGCGCGTCGGTCGGCTGCGGGCAGCATGGCCAGCGCTTCGTCGTAAAGGCCCAGCGCACGCTGGGTTTGAAACTCCATCAGCGCAGTAAAGCGGTCTGAGTACTGGCGCTTTAAAAGCTCGTGGGCCTTGACGTCAAACTGCTGCAGTTCATTGACGGGCAGGTAAATGCGGCCGCGCAAGGCGTCTTCGCCCACGTCACGTATGATGTTGGTAAGCTGAAAAGCCAGGCCCAACTTGTGCGCATAGGCAGTGGTGGCTTCGTCGGTTTGACCGAAAATTTGTGCGGCTACTTCGCCCACAATGCCGGCCACCAGGTGGCAGTAGCGCTGCAGGGCAGGAAAGTCAAGGTAACGGTTTTGCTCCAGATCCATCTGGCAGCCTTCAATCACGGCATGCAGGTGGCGCGCTTCTATCTGGTAAGTAGCGGCCAGTGGCATCAGGGCTTTGCTCACCGGGTGGCTGGGCTGGCCCGCAAAAGCTTTGGTGACCTCGCTTTGCCACCAGGCCAGCTTGGTGCGCGCAACGCCCGGGTCCACCACTTCGTCCACCACATCGTCAATCTCGCGGCAGAAGGCATAAAACGCGGTGATGGCGGCGCGCCGCTCTTTGGGCAAAAACAAAAAGGCATAGTAAAAACTGCTGCCAGAAGCGGCGGCTTTTTGCTGGACATACTGCTCAGGAGTCATGGCCACAATTGTTGCACGGCTGAATGTGGCCCCCACTCTGGTTATTGGGGTCAGACACCAATTTCGCAGCGGTGCAGGGCACCGCACCCTTCGGGCAAGCGGACGCTTGGCGAATTTGGGCTCTGACCCCAAAAACCAGATGCCCCCCCGAGGGGGCTGGCCTTGCTTGGGGCGGCCCGGCGCTGGCGGCCTTTATCCTCATATCTTGTTTACATGCGCAGCGCGCGCCAGACCATAACAGCCACATCCCAGGCCTTTAACTTGGGGCGCTGCCGCAGCGTCGTGAAGCCAAGTTGCTCAATTTTTTCAGCAATCCGCAAGCCACCCTGAACCACCAGCCGCAGTTCCCAGCCTGCTCGTCCGGGCACTTTTTTTACCAGCGGTGTACCCGCTAGCATCAGTGCCTGTGCCCATGCGACATTGGCTTTAACCAGTGCCGTGGTGGCCGGTGTGATTTGCAAGCCCTGCAGCTGTGCTTCGGTGACCCCATGCGCCCGCCAGCTGTCAGCAGGCAGGTAAATGCGGCCACGCGGAATGTCCACGCTCAGGTCCTGCCAGAAATTGATGAGCTGCAAGGCACTGCAAACACAGTCGCTTTGCTGTAGCGATGTGGCGTCGTGCACCCTGTATAGATGTAGCAGTAGTCGCCCAACGGGGTTGGCAGAAAGCCGGCAGTAGTCGAGTACATCGGCCTTGTCGGCGTATCGGGTTTTGACCACATCCTGCTCAAAAGCGCTTAGCAGGTCGCTCAGCAAATCAGCAGGAAGCGCAAATTGCCTGATGACCGCTTCGAGCGGTCCGAACACTGCCTGCCAGCGTGCTGAAACCGGCTGGCCGTTGGCGCAGGCTGCCAAGTCAAGCCGATAGGCTGCGAGGTCGTCCAGGCGACTTTGGGGCCTGGCGTCGCCTTCATCGGCAATGTCATCAGCGGTACGGGCAAACCAGTAAATGGCGGCAATGGCGGGGCGCAGGGCGGGCGGGCAAAGAAATGATGCAACGGGGAAGTTTTCGTAATGCGAAACGCCAGCAGCTTTCGATGCCAGGTGTCCCTCGTTACCCGTTTGTGCGGCTTTTTCCATGCTTTAGATTGTCGCTTGACAAGCGGGCACCTTTATTTTAGATTACTAACCGGTCAGTCATTAACTGGTGAATGATGGTTACAAACCATCTTTTCATCTCGGTTGTATTTGAATTCAAATCATGAAAAAAACAAGTCTTGCAGCGTTTGTAGTCAGCAGCGCCTCTCTTTTGCTGGTTGCCTGTTCCAGGCCCGCGCAGCCTGAAGAGCCCATTCGCGCGGTAAAAGTCCTGACTGTAGGGGTGGGTGCTTTCTCGTCCGGTTATGAGTTTGCGGGTGAGGTAAGGGCAAAAGCCGAGTCTCGCCTGGGCTTTCGCGTAGGCGGCAAAATCATCAAGCGCCAGGCTGAACTGGGCCAGCGCGTCAAAGCCGGGCAGGTTTTGGCGCAGCTTGATCCGCAGGACTACAAACTGGCGGCCGATGCCGCAAGAGCGCAGCTGCAGGCAGCGGCTACCAACCGTGACCTGGCGGCTTCTGATTTCAAGCGCTACAAAGAACTCAAAGACCAGAACTTTATTAGCGGTGCAGAGCTTGAGCGCCGTGAAACCACGTTAAAAGCCGCTCAGGCCCAGTACGAGCAAGCCCGGTCACAACTGGCGGTGCAGGGTAATCAGGCCAGTTATGCATCGCTTGTTGCGGATGTGGCGGGCGTGGTAACTGCCATTGAAGCCGAGCCAGGTCAGGTTGTAACGGCGGGCACACCAGTCGTACGTATTGCCGCAGATGGTCCGCGGGATATCGTTTTTTCAGTGCCTGAAGACAAGATCACGTCCTTCAAGCCCGGTATGGTGGTCAAGGTCAGGGGCTGGGTTCAAGATGCCCAGCTGGCAGCAACCGTACGTGAAGTCGGGGCCAGTGCGGACCCCGTGACGCGTACCTATCAGGTCAAGGCGGCTCTTGGCGTGAGCGATCTGGCCCCGCCACTCGGGGCAACGATGTATGTATTGCCGCAGGGTCTGGGGGGATCAGGTGCCGAGGGTTTGCAGGTCATCAAGTTGCCGACCAGCGCTTTACGGCAAGAGGGCAAAGCCAGCGCCGTCTGGGTGCTGGACAAAACCACCATGACGGTAAAGTCACAAACGGTTCAGATCGCTACTGCCGACGGCAATGAGGCCGTGATTGCCGCAGGCCTTCAACCAGGCATGCTGGTCGTCAGCGCCGGTGTACATGTGCTCTCACCCGGTCAAAAAGTCACGATTTATAAGGCAAAAGTGCTCCCTGCCCAAGTAAATCGGGCGCAGACCGCTATTAATACAGGAGCAGCCGATGCGGCTGCCGTCAAGCTTGCTGCATCTGCACCTGTTGCAAGGTAAGCCGCCATGACACCTGTAACGAGTACCGCTGACAAAAAGGGTTTTAACCTGTCGAAATGGGCGCTGGACCATCCGGCGCTAACCCGCTACCTGATGGTGGTGCTCATGCTATTGGGCTTTGCAGCGTATTTTCAGCTGGGCCAGGACGAAGACCCGCCGTTTACCTTTCGCGCCATGGTGGTACGCACTTACTGGCCGGGCGCCACAGCACAGCAGGTGGCCGAGCAGGTGACTGACAAGCTCGAGCGAACGCTGCAGGAAGTGCCTTACGCTGACAAGATACGAAGCTATTCCAAGCCGGGTGAGTCGCAAATCATCTTCCAGGTCAAGGACTCCATCAAGGGGGCTGATGTCACCAATGACTGGTACATCGTACGTAAAAAAATCGGCGACATTCGCAACACCCTGCCGGGCGGCATACAGGGGCCGTTTTTTAATGACGATTTTGGCGATGTTTATGGCGTTATCTATGCCCTTGAGTCCGACGGTTTCAACTACGCAGAAGTCAAAACCTTTGCCGACGACGTGCGCCAGCAGTTGCTGCGCGTACCGGATGTCTCAAAAGTCGAGCTGTTCGGGGCGCAGGACGAAAAGGTTTTTATCGAGATTTCGCAAAAACGGCTGGCCCAGCTGGGGCTGGATTTCAACCAGGTCCTGAGCCAGCTTGCCCAGCAAAATGCGGTCGAATCCGCAGGTGCACTGCAAACGCCGCTTGACGTAGTGCAGGTTCGTGTGGCGGGCCAGTTTGAGGCGGTGGAGCAACTGCGCGACATGCCGATCCGCGGTACGGGCTATGGAGCCGGCACAAGCGCCGGGGGCAGTCAATTTCGTTTAGGTGACATTGCCGAGATCAAGCGCGGCTATGTAGATCCTCCCATGGTCAAGGTGCGCCATCAGGGCAAGGAGGTCATCGCTCTGGGCGTTGCCATGACCAAGGGCGGCGACATCATTGCACTTGGAAAAGCCCTCAAAGCCCTTTCGACCCGGGTCAGTGACTCATTGCCCGCTGGTATCAAGCTGGTGCAGGTTCAGGACCAGCCCAAGGCCGTAGCCACCTCAGTCAATGAATTTGTTCAGGTATTGATCGAGGCTGTAATCATTGTGCTTGCCGTCAGCTTCATCAGTCTTGGACTCCATAAGCGCAGGCAGGGTGCAAGTGAACCCCTGCCGTGGTGGCGGCGTTACTACATTGACATGCGGCCGGGGCTGGTGGTGGGCATCACCATTCCGCTGGTGCTCAGCGTCACGTTTTTAGCCATGCTTTACCTTGGCATCGGCTTGCACAAAATTTCGCTCGGCTCACTTATCATCGCGCTGGGGCTGCTGGTTGATGACGCCATCATTGCCGTCGAGATGATGGTGCGCAAGATGGAAGAGGGCTACGACAAGGTACGCGCCGCCACCTTTGCCTATGAGATTACAGCCATGCCCATGCTGACGGGCACGCTGATTACGGCGGCGGGTTTTTTGCCGATCGGACTGGCTAAATCCGTCACGGGCGAATATACCTATGCGATCTTCGCAGTTACTGTGATCGCGCTGGTGCTGAGCTGGATTGTGTCAGTGTACTTTGTGCCCTATCTGGGTACCTTGCTGCTCAAAAAACCTGATCATGTCCAGGAAAAATCCCATGACGACCATGGTGCCGGTGCCGGGGAAGAGCATGAAATGTTCGACTCTGCTTTCTACAACACCTTTCGCAAGGCGGTGAGCTGGTGCGTGCAATACCGATGGGTCACCATAGGCACAACGGTACTGATTTTTGCCCTCGGCATTGTGGGCATGGGCAAGGTACAGCAGCAGTTTTTCCCTGACTCCAGCCGTCCTGAAATCATGCTGGACATCTGGTTCCCCGAAGGCACTTCCTTCGCAGCAAATGAGCTGACCGCCAAGCGTGTTGAGGCGCGTTTGCTGAAGGAAGAAGGGGTTACGTCGGTAAGCACCTGGGTCGGTTCTGGAGTCCCGCGCTTTTACTTGCCGCTGGATCAGGTCTTTCCGCAGACCAATGTGTCGCAGTTGATAGTGCTCCCCAAAGACCTCGTGGTACGCGAGTCGCTGCGCATCAAATTGCCTGCGCTGCTGGCCCAGGAATTCCCGGAGGTGCGCGGCCGTGTCAAGCTTTTGCCGAACGGCCCGCCCGTGCCGTACCCGGTGCAGTTTCGGGTTGTGGGCACAGATCCGCTGGTATTGCGTGAGCGTGCTGATGAGGTCAAGGCCATATTCCGCGCCAGCCCCAATACCCGCGGCGTGAACGATAACTGGAATGAGTCGGTCAAGGTTTTACGGCTTGAGGTGGACCAATCCAAGGCCCGGGCGCTGGGCGTCACCAGCCAGTCGATCGCACAGGCATCGCGCACCATTTTGTCAGGCACCACCGTCGGGCAGTTCCGCGAATCCGACAAGCTGATTGATATTGTGCTGCGCCAGCCGCAGGACGAGCGAAACGCTATTACCGACATTGCCAATGCCTATCTGCCCACGTCGTCAGGTAAATCGATACCGCTGACGCAAATTGCCAAGCCCGTGTTTACCTGGGAGCCCGGTGTGATGTGGCGCGAAAACCGCGACTACGCCATTACCGTACAAAGCGATATTGTTGAAGGTCTGCAAGGTGCAACCGTCACCAATGAGTTGATGCCGAAACTCAAGGCGCTTGAAGAAGCCTGGAAATCCCAGGGCTTGAGCTCCTACCGCGTCCAGGTTGCCGGTGCAGTTGAAGAAAGCAGCAAGGGATCAGCCTCCATAGTCGCTGGTGTTCCCATCATGCTGTTTTTAACCTTTACCTTGCTGATGTTGCAGTTGCAAAGCTTTAGCCGCGCGCTGCTGGTGTTTTTAACCGGGCCGCTGGGTATTGCAGGTGTTGCCGGGGCTTTGCTGCTGCTGGGCAGGCCGTTTGGCTTTGTGGCCTTGCTGGGTGTCATTGCGCTGATGGGCATGATCCAGCGTAATTCGGTGATCCTGATTGACCAGATTGAGCAGGACAGGGCGCGCGGTGTGCCGGCGTGGGATGCGATCGTCGAGTCAGCCGTTCGCCGCCTGCGGCCGATAGTGCTGACCGCAGCAGCAGCAGTGCTGGCGATGATCCCGCTGTCGCGCAGCGTGTTCTGGGGCCCCATGGCGGTTGCCATCATGGGCGGGCTGATTGTGGCGACCGGCCTCACTTTGTTGGCGCTGCCTGCCATGTATGCAGCATGGTTCCGCGTGAAGCGCCATTAATTGGAACAGGGGTAGCTTTACAGGCTAAAATAGAAAGTTGACCGATTTCTGGACGGGCGGTACGTGAGCATCATGTATCGGCCCGTTTTGTTTTCCGCGCGGGTGGCGAAATTGGTAGACGCACCAGGTTTAGGTCCTGACGGTAGCAATACTGTGCGGGTTCGAGTCCCGCCCCGCGCACCACCTTGAAGATTACAGATTTGCCGTACATCGCGAAGGCGGCACCGGCAAAGTCTGTTTGTCCAGTGTGACATTTTTAGAAACCTTGATTTAGGAAGAGCATCATGGCCGTGACTGTTGAAACCCTTGAAAAGCTGGAACGCAAAATCACCTTGACGCTGCCCGTGGGCACCATCCAGTCTGAAGTTGATACGCGTTTGAAAAAGCTCGCCCGCACCGTCAAGATGGACGGCTTCCGTCCGGGCAAGGTCCCGATGAATGTCGTGGCCCAGCGCTATGGCTATTCTGTCCACTACGAAGTCATGAACGACAAGGTCGGTGAAGCCTTCGCCGTGGCAGCAAATGAAGCCAAGCTTCGCGTTGCAGGCCAGCCCCGCATCAGTGAAAAAGAAGGCGCGCCCGCAGGTGAGATGACGTTTGACGCCATTTTCGAGGTCTACCCCGATGTCAAGATTGCGGATTTGACCAACGCAGAAGTTGAAAAAGTCAGCGCCGATGTGAGTGAAGCCGCCATTGACAAAACCGTTGATATTTTGCGCAAGCAGCGCCGTACCTTTGCCCAGCGCGCAGCCGACGCGCCGGCGCAGGACGGTGACCGCGCCACGATTGACTTTGAGGGCAAGATTGACGGCGAAACCTTCGCTGGCGGAAAAGCCGAAGACTTTCAGTTTCTGATCGGTGACGGCCAGATGCTCAAGGAGTTTGAAGAAGCCGTGCGAGGCATGAAAAACGGCGAAAGCAAAACCTTTCCCCTGAACTTTCCGGCTGACTACCACGGCAAGGATGTTGCCGGCAAGCAGGCTGACTTCATGGTTACGGTCAAGAAACTGGAGGCCGCAAACCTGCCTGAAGTGAATGAGGCCCTGGCCAAATCACTCGGTATTGCCGACGCCACAGTTGAAGGATTGAGGGCCGACATCAAGAAAAACCTGGAGCGCGAAGTGAAGTTCCGCCTGCTGGCACGCAACAAAAACGCCGTGATGGACGCGCTGGTTGCCAACGCCGAACTCGATTTGCCCAAGTCAAGCGTTCAGGCCGAACTGGACCGCATGATCGAAAACGCCAGGGCCGACCTGAAACAGCGCGGCATCAAGGATGCAGACAAGGCGCCAATTCCTGATGATATTTTCCGTCCACAAGCTGAAAAGCGCGTGCGCCTGGGTCTGGTGGTGGCCGAATTGGTACGTTCGAACAACCTGCAGGCCAAGCCTGAGCAGCTCAAAGCACATATTGAAGAGCTCGCAGCCAGCTATGAAAAACCGCAGGATGTGGTTCGCTGGTATCTGAGTGACAACCGCCGCATGGCTGAAGTCGAAGCGGTTGTGATTGAGAACAACGTGACTGATTTTGTACTTTCCAAAGCGAAAGTATCTGAAAAAGCAGTCGCTTTTGACGACTTGATGGCTCAAAACTAAAAGCGGTATGCTCACAACAAATGGGGGTTGTGCCTGGCTTGAAGTCCAGCGCACAAGCCCCATTTCTTTTGGGTAAAGTAAGCATCATCAAACTCTGGAGCTATTTCATGTACAAAAACCAAACTGACAGCGTCCCGTTCGGCGCGTACGATTCGTTGCAAACCGAGGGTTTGGGCCTTGTACCGATGGTGATTGAGCAATCTGGTCGCGGCGAACGCTCATACGACATCTACTCGCGTTTGCTCAAGGAGCGCGTGATTTTTCTGGTCGGCCCGGTAGAGGACTACATGGCCAATCTGGTAGTTGCCCAACTGCTTTTTCTGGAAAGCGAAAATCCGGACAAAGATATTTCCCTGTACATCAATTCGCCGGGCGGCTCGGTCAGCGCGGGCCTTGCGATTTACGACACCATGAACTTTATCAAGCCGGATGTTTAGACACTGTGCACGGGCATGGCAGCCAGTATGGGTTCTTTTCTTTTGAATGCGGGTGCAAAAGGCAAGCGTTTTTCACTGCCCAACTCCAGTGTGATGCTTCACCAACCATCGGGCGGTGCACGCGGTATGGCTGCGGATATTGAAATTTCTGCACGTGAAATTCTCAAAACTCGTGAGCTGCTTAACAAAATCTATTCAGAGCGTACTGGCCAGCCCATAGAAAAAATTGCACGCGACATGGAACGTGACTATTGGTTGTCAGCTGACGAGGCCAGGGAATATGGCCTGGTAGACGCGGTTATCTCCAAGCGTCCCTAAGCTGGTCAGACCTCCCGGGAATACGGCGCTTCTTGTTAGGAGAAGCGCCGTTTTTATTTGGTTATCATTGGTAAACCCTGTCTAGCCACCCTGCTTAATGTGAATAAGGCATCCCCATAATGGCCGAAAAAAAAGGCTCCTCCAGCGAAAAGACTTTGTACTGCTCGTTTTGCGGTAAAAGTCAGCATGAAGTTAAAAAACTTATCGCAGGACCGTCGGTTTTTATCTGCGACGAATGCATTGACCTTTGTAATGAAATCATCCGTGACGAGCTACCTGCAGGTGAAGACGTGCGCGAAACTCGTACCGACCTTCCCACTCCTTCTGAAATCAAGGCAACACTTGACGGTTATGTGATCGGGCAAGAGCCGGCCAAGCGTACGCTGGCCGTTGCGGTCTACAACCATTACAAACGTCTGCGCCACAAGGAAAAAGCCAAGAAAGATGATGTCGAGCTCACAAAGAGCAATATTTTGCTGATTGGTCCGACGGGTTCCGGCAAAACGCTGCTGGCCCAAACATTGGCGCGCACCCTCAACGTTCCGTTTGTGATGGCCGACGCGACCACCCTGACTGAGGCCGGTTATGTGGGCGAAGACGTTGAGAACATCATCCAGAAACTGCTTCAGAGCTGCAACTACGAAGTTGAGCGGGCGCAGCAAGGTATTGTGTATATCGACGAGATCGACAAGATTTCCCGCAAATCCGATAACCCGTCCATTACTCGGGACGTGTCAGGTGAGGGTGTGCAGCAGGCCTTGCTCAAGCTGATTGAGGGCACCATGGCCTCGGTGCCGCCACAAGGGGGGCGCAAGCACCCGAACCAGGACTTCCTGCAGGTGGACACCACCAACATCCTGTTTATCTGCGGTGGAGCGTTCTCCGGGCTCGAAAAAGTTATTGAAAATCGTACTGAAGCGTCGGGGATAGGTTTTGGCGCGCTGGTTAAAAGCAAAAAAACCCGCAGCCTTACCGAGTCGTTCAAGGAAGTTGAACCCGAGGATCTAATCAAGTTCGGTTTGATCCCCGAGCTGGTTGGGCGCATGCCGGTTGTCGCTACTCTGGCTGAACTGAGTGAAGATGCCCTGGTGCAGATTCTGACCGAGCCCAAAAACGCTGTGGTCAAGCAGTTCAGCAAGTTGCTGTCCATGGAAGGCGTAGACCTTGAGATTCGCCCGTCCGCGCTCAAGGCAATTGCCCGCAAGGCATTGGCGCGCAAAACCGGCGCACGAGGCTTGCGCTCGATTCTTGAGCAATCGCTGATAGACACCATGTTTGACTTGCCCAACGCCAGCAACGTGGACAAGGTGGTGGTTGATGAGTCAACCATCGAAGAAAACAAGCCGCCTTTGCTCGTGTATCGCGAGGCGGCCAAGAAAGCCTGATCGGGTACGCGGCAGATCGCTTGAAAAGCGGCTTTCCTGCCCCACGTTTGAAGTTACTGTAGCCAGCCGAGCTTCCGGGATCCTTCCCGGGAGCTTACGTTCAAAGCTCTTTTTAAGGCTTATATGTCCGGACAAACTTCATTGCCTCCTACCCCCATAGACCTGCCACTGTTGCCGCTGCGCGATGTGGTGGTGTTCCCACACATGGTGATCCCGCTATTTGTTGGGCGACCCAAGAGCATCAAGGCACTTGAGTCGGCCATGGAGGCAGAGCGACGCATTATGCTGGTCGCGCAGAAGGCCGCAGCCAAGGACGAGCCCTCGGTTGAGGACATGTTTGAAGTTGGCTGTGTCGCCACGATCCTGCAATTACTCAAGCTGCCAGACGGTACAGTAAAGGTGCTGGTTGAAGGTCAGCAGCGCGCCAAGGTCAATAAGATTGAAGATGGCGAGCAACACTTCAGCGCCAACGTCACGCCGGTTGAAGCGACCGTCATTGCGGCTGACAAAACCAGTGAAATTGAAGCGCTGCGTCGTGCCGTGATGCAGCAGTTTGACCACTACGTCAAACTCAACAAGAAGATCCCTCCCGAAATCCTCACCTCAATCTCCAGCATTGACGATGCCGGCCGGCTGGCAGACACCATCGCGGCCCATTTGCCGCTCAAGCTGGATGCCAAACAGGTGATTCTTGATCTGGCGCAGGTCAAGGAGCGTCTTGAAAACCTGTACGAGCAGCTTGAGCGCGAAGTCGACATCCTGAACGTAGACAAAAAAATTCGTGGCCGCGTGAAGCGGCAGATGGAAAAGAATCAGCGCGATTTCTACCTGAACGAGCAGGTCAAGGCAATCCAGAAAGAACTCGGCGAGGGCGAAGAAGGCGCGGACATCGAAGAGATCGAGAAAAAGATCAAGCTTGCCAAGATGCCCAAGGAAGCACTGAAAAAGGCAGAGAGCGAGTTGAAAAAACTCAAGCTCATGTCACCCATGTCTGCCGAAGCCACAGTGGTACGGACTTACATCGACGTGTTGACCGGTTTGCCGTGGAGCAAAAAAACCAAGATCAAACACGATCTGCTTAACGCTGAGAACGTGCTTAACGAAGACCACTACGGTCTTGAGAAGGTCAAGGACCGCATTGTCGAATATCTTGCAGTCCAGCAGCGCGTGGACAAACTAAAGGCGCCGATTTTGTGTCTTGTGGGCCCACCAGGCGTAGGTAAAACCTCACTGGGGCAGTCGATTGCCAAGGCTACTGGTCGCAAGTACGTGCGCATGGCGCTGGGCGGCATGCGCGACGAGGCAGAAATTCGCGGACACAGGCGTACTTATATCGGTGCCTTGCCCGGCAAGGTATTGCAAAGCCTGGCCAAAGCCGGAACGCGCAACCCCTTGTTCCTGCTCGACGAGATTGACAAACTCGGTACGGATTTCAGGGGTGACCCATCAAGCGCCTTGCTGGAAGTGCTTGACCCTGAGCAAAACCACACCTTTGGTGACCACTACGTTGAGGTTGATTTTGACCTTAGCGACGTAATGTTTGTCGCTACCTCGAACTCCATGAACATTCCGCCGGCCTTGCTGGACCGTATGGAAGTGATTCGTCTTTCTGGTTATACCGAAGACGAAAAAACCAGTATTGCCATGCGTTACCTGCTGCCCAAGCAGGTCAAGAACAACGGCGTAAAGGCTGAAGAGCTTGAGGTGCAGGAGCAAGCTGTGCGCGACATCGTGCGCTACTACACGCGTGAAGCTGGCGTGCGTTCGCTTGAGCGTGAGCTGTCCAAGATTTGCCGCAAGGTTGTCAAGGGAATACAACTTAAAAAGATGCTGCCGCAAGTGGTGGTGACACCTGACAATCTCAATGAATTTCTGGGCGTTCGCAAGTTCGACTATGGCCGCGCCGAGCAAAAAAATCAGGTTGGCCAGGTGGTCGGTCTGGCATGGACGGAAGTGGGTGGAGATTTGCTCACCATCGAGGCCGCCATGATGCCGGGTAAGGGCGTGATTACGCGTACCGGTTCACTGGGCGATGTCATGAAGGAGTCGGTCGAGGCTGCCAGGACAGTTGTGCGCAGCCGCTCCAAAATGTTGGGTATCAAGGATGAAATGTTCGAAAAGCGTGACATCCACATTCACGTGCCCGACGGCGCAACGCCAAAAGACGGCCCCAGTGCAGGCGCGGCCATGACAACGGCGTTTGTTTCTGCGATGACCGGCATCCCGGTGCGCGGCGATGTGGCCATGACAGGCGAGATCACCCTGCGTGGCGAAGTCACAGGCATTGGGGGATTGAAAGAAAAGCTGCTCGCCGCCTTGCGTGGCGGCATCAAGACCGTCCTGATACCCGAAGAGAATCGCAAAGACTTGCAGGAGATCCCCGACAACGTCAAAAGCGGCCTTGAGATTATTCCGGTCAAATGGATTGACCAGGTACTGCAGGTCGCACTTGAGCGCCGCCCTGTGCCGCTGACGGACGAAGAGGTGGCGCTGGCTGCTGTGGCAGCAGCGACTGTGGTGGCTCCAGTGGTTGCGGAAATCACGGGCTCTGTAAAACATTAATATAGTTTTTTTACAGAACCTTGAAAGAGGCGCAAAAACGCGCTATAATTTGAGGCTTGCAATGCGGGAGTAGCTCAGTTGGTAGAGCGCAACCTTGCCAAGGTTGAGGTCGAGAGTTCGAGACTCTTCTCCCGCTCCAAAATTAAAAGGGCAGCACTTCAAAATGCTGTCCTTTTTCATTTGGATAATTAGTTAGATAGGCAGACTGTCAGGTCGAGATAGCATGGCGCGGTAACAAAGCGGTTATGTACCGGATTGCAAATCCGGCTAGCCCGGTTCGACTCCGGGCCGCGCCTCCATAATTTTTCCGATAGACATCAAGATAAATGATTCGAGCTCCATCAAGGGGCTTTTTTGTTTGACAATGTCAAAGTTGCCCGAGTGGTGAAATCGGTAGACACAGCGGACTTAAAATCCGCCGCTTCGTGAATAGCGGGCGTACCGGTTCGATTCCGGTCTCGGGCACCAAAAAGTAATTGTTCTTGCGGCAGTTTCCACTGCCGCGCATACTTTGAATCACTCCCACAACTGGTTAAGATAGTTTTATGGCGAGTTACAACACACCGTTTGAAATCCACGTGCATGGCGAGGTGCCCTTACGCGAAGAAGTCACGTTTGAGCAGCTCCAGGAGGCGTTAAAGCCCTTGTGGCGGTATTCAGGTGCCAAGTCACTGGCTGATGCTGCCGAAAGCGCCTACGAGGAAGAGCCTGGCATTCGTTTTGATGCGCAGGAGCATGTTCTGCAGCTGTGCTGGACTGTTCCCGGTGATGACGATTTTCGGCAGGCGCTTGATGAGATGTGCATGGGCCTTAATGAACTCGCCCAGGATGGTGCACCGATTGAAGTCACTTTTTATGATGCAGACTTTGACGATGAAGAGGAAGGCAGTAGCGAGGAAGCGCGTGATGACTTCGCGATGTATTTTGTGGGCCCTACGCCGGCTTCCATCATGCAGGTGCAGCGGGATCTTCTGGTGCAGGACCTGATCGGCCTCATGGAGCGCCACTTTGATGGCTCGGAGCTGGGTGAGGTGGTCGCAGCTGTTGACAACCTGTTCAAGCAGCGCTTTGACGCACTCGTCAGCTCCATGCAGCTCGGCAAACCCCCGCGTGGTCTTGGCGGCTCCTCAGGTGGTACTGGCCACGGTGGTGGTGGGCGCAAGCCACGGCATCTTCACTGATAGACTCGTTGACGCTATTGGTGCTAGGGGTGCCCGACGCTGAAACCCAGTCCGGTCAGATAAATATCGATGGCCTGCTCGCTCGTTACCGGCAGGTCAAATGCTTCAGCATCCAGCAGCCAGTTCTGAATCAGTCCATCGACCATGGCGTGCAGGCCCTGGGCCGCGTTGGCAAGCGAAATTGGCAGCGCCAGCTTCCGCCTTGCTGCCGCCAACTTGAGTCCAAGTTCGACCTGCATTAAAAATTCGTTGCGAATCGTCAAATGGCGAACACGTACCGCCTGCAACTCGTCAACATATTCAACCTTCTGCGTACACACTTCAAACACCCGGCGCGTGCGCGCGTCGTTGGCTATCTGGTACAGCGCCTCCCGCATGACCTGCCTGATCCGGTCGAGTGGATCGCTTGCCAAGTCCTTCCCAAGACCCTGAAACGCCTGCTCCAGCGGGAGTGTGACCCTTTCCATCATGGCGTTGAAAAGGTCCGCCTTGTCCTTGAAATGCCAGTAAATAGCCCCACGCGTTGTGCCCGCCTTGCGCGCGATGTCGTTCAGCGATGTACGTGATACGCCCTGAGCCTGAAACAGCAGCTCTGCTGCATCGAGCAGGCTTTGACGGGTGGCTAGGGCGTCTTCTTTTTTTCTGCGAACCAAAACAGGCTTTCAATCAAACGAAAACAACAATTATACATTCAAGAATGTATGTATAATGGCGCACTGGTAAAAACCCCTATGCTTGGTCATTGTTGATCCAGGCCTTGTCAACGCATCTTTCCGATATTTCCACTTCTACCCGAAGCTCTCACCCTTTTTCAAGGACGCAGTATGCCTACGCCCCGCATGACCCTGACTTTTTCGCCTGCACAACAGGTATCAAAGCTATCACGTCGCCAGAAGATCCTGGCTGTTGCAATACTTTCAGTGTTTGTCGCAAGCTGCGGCAAAAGTGGCGATGCTGCAGCGCCAGGTGCCAGTGGTGCCCGCCCTCCCGCTGAAGTGGGTGTCGTCACGGTTAGTCTGGGGGATGTGGGGCTGGTTACCGAGTTGCCCGGCCGTCTTGAGGCCTCGCGCGTCGCGCAAGTCCGGGCGCGTGCCGCTGGCATTTTGCAAAAGCGGCTTTTTCGGGAAGGTAGTGATGTCAAGGCGGGCCAGCCTCTTTTTTCCATTGACGCGGCTCCTTACGCTGCACTGTCTGCAAGTGCCAAGGCAAGTCAGGCCAAGGCGGAGGCCAATGTGGCACAAACCACGGCTTTGGCCGAGCGCTATAAAGCACTGGTTGAAGTCAACGCTGTCAGCAAGCAGGAATACGCCAACGCCGTTGCTGCACAAAAGCAGGCTGAGGCCGATGTAGCAGTAGCCAAGGCTAATGTACAGACCGCCGGCATCAACCTGGGCTATGCGAGCGTCACATCGCCCATAGCTGGCCGTATTGGCCGGGCCCTGGTGACTGAAGGTGCTTTGGTCGGCCAGGGTGAGGCAACCCAGCTGGCCGTGGTGCAGCAGATCAACCCCATGTATGTCAACTTCACGCAGTCTGCTGCCGAGGTGATGAAGCTGCGCGGTGCCATGACCAGTGGCCTTTTAAAACAGGCTGATGTTGCTGGTGCGGCCAGCGTACGTGTGGTGCTGGAAGACGGCACCGAATACGCCAGGCCCGGCAAGCTGCTATTTTCTGATTTGACGGTAGACGCAACCACCGGCCAGATTACCCTGCGCGCCGAAGTGCCCAACCCGACTGGTGAACTGTTGCCTGGCCTGTATGTACGTGTGCGGCTGGAGCAAGCCCAGGCGGGTAACGCAGTAACGCTGCCGCAGCAGGCCGTCACTCGCACCGCGCAGGGCGATAGCGTCATGGTGGTTGGGGAGGACGGCAAGGTCAGCCCGCGCCCGATCAAAATCAGCTCGGCCAAAGGCAATCAATGGGTGGTGCTCAGCGGCCTGAAGTCGGGCGATAAAGTCATGGTCGACGGCTTTCAGAAGTTGCAACCGGGCGCAACCGTCAAGCCTGTGCCATGGCAGCCCGCCAGTGCCAGGCCGGCAGGTCCGGCCTCGGGTCCTGCGTCCGCTTCGCCCGTCGTCCCAGCTTCTGCTGCTGCGTCGGCAGCTGCGAAGTAAGAAGGAGCGCACCCCATGGCCAAGTTTTTTATTGATCGCCCCATCTTTGCTTGGGTGATTGCATTATTCATCGTGGTGCTGGGCAGCGTTGCCGTGACCCAGCTCCCGATTTCCCAGTATCCGCCAGTGGCACCGCCAGCCATTGTGGTTTCTGCCAGCTACCCCGGTGCTTCTGCCCAGACGCTTGAAGACAGCGTGCTCAGTGTGATTGAGCGTGAAATGAACGGCTCACCCGGCCTGATTTACATGGAAGCGGTAGCCCAGGCTAACGGTACTGGCAACATCACCTTGAGTTTTCAGCCCGGCACCAGCCCTGAGCTGGCGCAGGTTGATGTGCAAAACAGGTTGTCGCGCGCGGCGCCCCGTTTGCCCCAGGCCGTGACGCAGCAGGGCGTGCGGGTCGACAAATCAAACTCGAACTTTTTGTTGTTCACGCTCTTGTCGTCAACCAACCCGGCTATCGACCCGATCGCGCTGGGTGACTACGCCTCACGTAACGTGATTCCAGAGCTGCAACGCCTCAAGGGCATTGGCCAGGCACAGCTTTTCGGTACCGAACGTGCCATGCGCATCTGGATAGACCCGGCCAAGCTGGCAGGTTTTTCTCTGTCGTCGCTTGAGGTGACGAGTGCTATTCGTGCGCAGAACGCCCAGATTGCATCAGGCACGATTGGCGAGTTGCCCAACGTCGCAGGGCAGGGCATTGCTGCCACCGTGGTGGTCAACGGCCAGCTTTCAAGCGTTGAGCAGTTTGGTAACGTGGTGCTGCGCGCCAATACTGATGGGTCATCGGTTCGATTAAAAGACGTCGCCCGTATCGAGCTGGGCGCGCAAGCGTATGCAACTTCTGCCCGCCTCAATGGCAAGCCGTCAACCGGTATTGGCGTGCAGCTCACGCCGGGCGGCAATGCGCTCGACGCAGCCAAGGCCGTGCGTACCAAGATGGAAGAGCTCAAAGCGTACTTTCCGCCGGGCGTGACTTACGCGATTCCATACGACAGTTCGCGCTTTGTCGGCATTTCAATCCGCCTGGTGGCTGAAACGCTGGTTGAAGCGGTTGTTTTGGTGTTTTTGGTAATGTTTTTGTTTTTGCA
>JANOCP010000031.1:0-8183 GCA_031412235.1 Polaromonas sp. | reverse complement strand
CAGCTTGACGGCTTCGCCGGATTTCTCGTCTGCCACACCCACGCAGGCACATTCCATGACGCCTTCGAGCTTGCCCACCACGTCTTCAATCTCGTTCGGGTAGACGTTAAAGCCGCTGACCAGAATCATGTCTTTCTTGCGGTCCACGATTTTGAAGAAACCGTTGTCGTCCAGAATGCCCACGTCGCCTGATTTGAAGTAACCATCAGGCGTCATCACCTTGGCGGTTTCGTCAGGACGCTGCCAGTAACCGGCCATGACCTGTGGGCCCTTGATGGCGATCTCGCCGGGCTGGCCCTGTGCCACTTCGTTGCCGTCGTCGTCCAGCAGCTTGAAGTAAGTGCCAGGAATCGGCACACCAATCGTGCCGCTGAATGACTTGTTGTTGGTGGGGTTGCAACTGGCCGATGGTGAGGTCTCGGACAAGCCGTAACCCTCGACAATCGGGCAACCGGTTTTCTCGAGCCACAGCTTGGCCACCGCGCTGGTCACGGCCATACCGCCGCCGAGCGAGACTTTCAATTGCGACCAGTCCACCGTGTTGAAGTCCGGGTGATTGGCCAGGCCGTTGAACAGCGTGTTAACTGCCGGGAAGCTGTTGACCTTGTGCTTGGCCAGCTCTTTGAGCACGGCTGGCAAGTCACGTGGGTTGGGGATCAAGATGTTTTTGCCACCGGTGCGCATGCCCAGCATCATGTTCACGGTAAAAGCGAAGATGTGGTACAGCGGCAGCGCGCAAACGTACACCGGTTGCACGCCCGGCTGCATGCTGGCCATAGCGGGGATGTTCCATGCCTCAGATTGCAGCACGTTGGCAATCACGTTGCTGTGCAGCAGTACCGCGCCTTTTGACACGCCGGTTGTCCCGCCGGTGTACTGCAATACGGCCACATCGGTGGGTTTGAGTTCAGGGCGCTTGAGCGTAGCTGCCGTGCCTTTGGCCAGCGCATCGTTAAAGCGCACAGCACCTGGCAAATTAAACGCGGGAACCATTTTCTTGACGTTACGCACCACGTAGTTGACCAATGCGCCTTTCAGCAGGCCCAGGCGGTCGCCCATGGCGCACATCACCACATGCTTGACGGGTGTGGCAGCAATGCATTGCTCCAGCGTATTGGCAAAGTTCTCGATGATGACAATCGCCTTGGAGCCGGAGTCCTTGAGCTGGTGCTCGAGCTCACGCGGGGTGTACAGGGGGTTGACATTGACCACCACAAAGCCAGCGCGCAAGATGGCTGCAACGGTGATGGGATATTGCGGCACGTTGGGCATCATGATGGCCACGCGGTCGCCTTTGCTCAAGCCGAGACTTTGCAGATAAGCACCGAAGGCCACTGACAGGCTGTCGGTTTCACCAAAGGTGACTTCCTTGCCCATGAAGCTGTAGGCGACTTTGGACGCGTTCTTTTTAAAGGCTTCCTCCATCAGCGCCACCAGCGAGCTGTACTGGCTGGTGTCTACGTCATACGGGACGCCAGGCGGGTAGGCTTTAAGCCATGGGCGGTCTAGGGTTGCTGCAGTCATGCTGGTCTTCTCCATTGTGGTTATTACTTACAGCCTTGGATTCTCAGGGCTGGCATTGTCTGTGGCTATTGCGTTTTCCCTAGTCGACCGCGCCAAATCGCCGCCTTTTGAAGGGAGCTGCCTCTAACTGCACCCCGCACCGCGCTTACTCGATGGCTTTACCCATGTCTTCAATGACCTTTTTAGCATCACCAAAGACCATCATGGTTTTGTCCATGTAGAACAGCTCGTTGTCGAGGCCCGCATAGCCTGCCGCCATCGAACGCTTGTTGACGATGACAGTTTTGGCCTTGTAGGCTTCAAGTATCGGCATACCGTAAATCGCGCTGCCCTTGACGTGCGCGGCAGGGTTCACCACGTCATTGGCACCCAGAATGATGGCCACATCGGCCTGGCCAAACTCGGCGTTGATGTCTTCCATCTCGTGCACCTGGTCGTACGGTACTTCAGCTTCGGCCAGCAACACATTCATGTGGCCAGGCATGCGGCCCGCCACCGGGTGAATCGCGTACTTGACCGTGATGCCCCTGTCGGTGAGCTTTTGCGCGAGCTCTTTGACCGAATGCTGCGCACGCGCTACGGCCAGGCCATAGCCCGGCACGATGATGACGGTTTCGGCATTACCCAGAATGAAGGCGGCATCGTCAGCAGAGCCTGACTTGACACTGCGCTGCACGGCTGACCCGGCCACAGCCGTTGTAGCCTCCCCACCAAAGCCGCCCAAAATCACACTGAAGAACGAGCGGTTCATGGCCTTGCACATGATGTAGCTCAATATCGCGCCCGATGAACCCACCAGCGACCCGGCAATGATCAGCATCGAGTTGTTCAGGCTAAAGCCAATGCCCGCCGCCGCCCAGCCTGAATAGCTGTTGAGCATTGAGACCACCACCGGCATGTCAGCACCGCCAATCGGGATGATGATCAGCACGCCCATCACAAAGGCAAGTGCCAGCATGGCAAAAAATGCGGTCCAGCTGCCGGTGAACATAAACGTCAACCCCAGACCCAGCATGACCAGGCCCAGCACCAGATTGACCATGTGCTGGCCAGAAAAAGTGACCGGCGCGCCCTGAAACAGCCTGAACTTGTACTTGCCGCTGAGCTTGCCAAAAGCAATCACCGAGCCGCTGAAGGTGATCGCACCAATCGCTGCGCCCAGAAACAGTTCCAGCCGGTTGCCAGCTGGAATCTGCGCCGTACCCATACCCTTGGCCACAATGCCAAAAGCAAAGGGCTCAGCCACTGCAGCCACGCCAATAAACACAGCCGCCAGGCCAATCATGCTGTGCATGAAAGCCACCAGCTCGGGCATCTTGGTCATCTCGACCCGCTTGGCCATCAGGGTGCCGGCAGCGCCGCCAATGACCAGAGCCACCAGCACGTTGACCATTCCCATGGCCTTGCCGCCCGAGGTTTCAACAATCAGCGCACCGGTTGTCAGCACGGCAATCGCCATGCCAACCATGCCAAACAGGTTGCCGCGCAGCGACGTGGTGGGGTGGCTCAAGCCCTTCAAGGCCTGAATAAAAAAGACCGATGCCACTAAATAAAGCAGCGTGACAATATTCATGCTCATTTGGCCACTCCTTCAGCTGCTGGCGCTTTCTTTTCTTTTTTCTTGAACATCTCCAGCATGCGGCGCGTGACCAAAAACCCGCCAAAGACATTGACGGCCGCCAGCACGACAGCCAAAAAGCCCATGGTTTTGCCCAGCGGTGTTTCAGTCAGTGCGGCAGCCAGCATGGCGCCCACAATGACAATGGCTGAAATGGCATTGGTTACCGCCATCAGCGGCGTGTGCAGTGCGGGTGTCACTGTCCACACCACGTGGTAGCCCACGTAGATGGCGAGTACAAAAATAATCAGGTTGATGATGGTGGGTGACACGGCTTCCATGAGCTTCTCCAGGCAATTCGATTAATTTACTTGCGTTTGACTTCGCCAGCCTGCGTCATCAGGCAAGCCGCCACGATGTCGTCAGTCATGTCGATGTTCAAGGCGCCTTCTTTGGTGATGATGAGCTTCAAAAAGTCGAGCAGGTTGCGCGCGTAGAGCGCGCTGGCGTCGGCCGCCACCAGCGATGCGATATTCGTCTCGCCAATCAGGGTCACGCCGTGTTTGACGACGGTTTGGCCGGGCTCGGTCAGCGGGCAGTTGCCGCCTTGGGGTGCTGCCAGGTCAACAATCACGCTGCCGGGTTTCATGGCCTTGACCATGTCTTCAGTCACCAGCACAGGCGCGGCGCGGCCAGGAATCAGCGCAGTGGTGATCACAATGTCGGCATTGGCCACGCGTTTGGCCACTTCGTCCTTTTGGCGTGCCAGCCAGCTTGGCGGCATGGGCCTGGCATAGCCGCCTACGCCGACTGCGGCTTCGCGCTCTTCGTCGGTTTCATACGGTACGTCAATAAATTTGGCGCCCAATGACTCGACCTGTTCTTTCACGCTGGGGCGCACGTCGCTGGCTTCAATCACCGCGCCCAGGCGCTTGGCCGTGGCAATGGCCTGCAAACCGGCGACACCCACACCCAGAATCACCACGCGGGCGGCCTTGACGGTGCCTGCAGCAGTCATGAGCATCGGCATAAAGCGCTGGTAGGCGTTGGCGGCCATCATCACGGCCTTGTAGCCCGCGATATTGGCCTGCGACGACAGCACGTCCATGCTTTGCGCGCGGCTGGTGCGCGGTGCGGCTTCAAGCGCAAATGACGTGAGCTGGGCAGCAGCCAGGCGCTGCAAACCAGTGGCGTCAAAAGGGTTGAGCATGCCAACCAGCACGCCACCCGCTTTCAGGTGGGGTACTTCCGCGTCAAGCGGGCAGCGCACCTTGAGCACGATGTCTGCGGCATAGGCGCCGGCTGCATCTGTTATTTCGGCACCGACAGCAACATAGGCTTCGTCAGGAACACTGGCAGCAACACCGGAGCCCGACTGGACGCGAATGGTGTGGCCCTGGGCTTTGAGCTTTTTTGCCGTTTCAGGCGTGATGGCGACGCGTGTTTCGCCGTCCATGATTTCGGCAGGTACCCCAATCAGCATGGGTTTCTCCTCAAGTACGTTAGTTTTTCGGTTTTGGGAATCAAAGCCCCGCAAACCACCGGTATTTTTACCTGTCGGCAAGCTTACATGAGTTTTTAGCAGGGTCTGAGTGGGTATTCCTTAGCTTCCACGCACTGCGCCACCATGAAATTGAGCCGGCACAGTCCCCGATTCTTCAAACAGGGGCCGCGGGTCTGGCTTCGCCAGCCCGCAGGCGCAGCGGCCCCCCGGGGTACGGCTTATCGGGGTCAGAGCCCAAATTCGCCAAGCCTTTGGCTCGCCCTTCGGGTACGGCGCTGCGCACCGTAGCAAAATTGGGATCTGACCCCAATAAGCCGTGGGGCTTTATTTAGCTGTTGGCATCACGAATTCGGCGCCCTTGCCAATGCTTTCAGGCCAGCGCTGCATGATGGATTTCTGCTTGGTATAAAAGCGCACGCCTTCTTCGCCGTAGGCATGCATGTCGCCAAAAAGACTCTTTTTCCAGCCGCCAAAGCCGTGCCAGGCCATGGGCACCGGAATCGGCACGTTGATGCCGACCATACCTACCTGAATGCGGCGGCTGAATTCGCGGGCTACGTTGCCGTCGCGGGTAAAACAGCTCACGCCGTTGCCAAACTCGTGGGCATTAATCAGGTTCACGGCTTCGGCAAAGTCCTTGACGCGCACGCAGCCCAGCACCGGGCCAAAAATCTCTTCTTTATAGATGCGCATGTCGGGTGTGACGTGGTCAAACAGCGTGCCGCCCATCCAGAAGCCGTTTTCACAGCCTTGGCCCGCGTGTGCACCCGTGAAAGTGCGGCCATCCACCAGCAGTTTGGCACCCTCTTCAACCCCCAGGTCGATATAGCCGGTGATGCGCTTGTGCGCTGCAGACGTCACGATGGGACCCATTTCAGCGTCAAGATTGACGCCGTTCTTGATCACCAGGGTTTTGGCGCGTGCTTCCAGCATGGGAATCAGGCGCTCGGCCACATTGCCCACCAGCACAGCAACCGAAATTGCCATGCAGCGCTCACCGGCTGAGCCGTAGCCCGCACCAATCAGCGCGTCCACAGCCTGTTCCAGGTCAGCGTCGGGCATCACCACCATGTGGTTTTTGGCGCCGCCCAGGGCCTGCACACGCTTGCCGTGGTGCGCGCCCGTCTCATAAATATAGTTGGCAATCGGCGTGGAGCCCACAAAAGACACGGCCTTCACATCAGGGTGCACCAGCAGCGCATCAACCGCCTCCTTGTCGCCCTGCACGACGTTAAACACGCCGTCAGGCAAACCCGCCTGCTTGAGCAACTCGGCCATAAACAGGCTGGGGCTGGGGTCAATCGGGCTGGGTTTGAGCACAAAACAGTTGCCGGCCGCAATCGCTACCGGAAACATCCACATCGGCACCATCACCGGAAAGTTGAACGGCGTGATGCCGGCCACCACGCCAAGCGGCTGTCGCAAGGTCCAGTTGTCGATGCCGGTGCTCACCTGGTCAGTGAAGTCGCCCTTGAGCAGTTGCGGAATGCCGCAGGCAAATTCAACAATATCTATACCGCGCGAGACTTCACCCTGCGCATCGGTAAACACCTTGCCGTGCTCGGCCGTAATCATGTGGGCGAGCTTGTCTTTGTTCAGGTTCAGCAGTTCCAGAAACTTGAACATCACCCGCGCACGGCGAATCGGCGGTGTGTCAGCCCAGGCCGGAAAAGCGGCCACGCCCGCCGCAACGGCCGCGTCAACATCAAGCGCGCTGGCCAACAGCACGCTGCCTGACACCGCGCCGGTAGCCGGGTTAAACACGTCCTGGCTGCGGCCTGTGGTGGGTGCTGCCACTGCGCCGTTGACGTAATGGCCGATGACGGGAACAGATAAAGACATGAGAAATCCTTTGGTGTGTACTTTGAAGCCGCCTCTGCTGTAAGGCTTGAGTTCAGAGTCTAGGCCTGGCCGGGCAGTTTGATAATCCCCTGTTTAGTGATTACATTGTTCATATATTTGAACAATAAGTGTGTATGTCATCAGACCAGCTCTCTCCTCTCGTCGCCGACCTGCACCTTTTAACGGTGCTGGCCGCCACCAAAAGCTTTACTGAAACAGCCCGTCGCCTGGGCGTTTCGAAGGCTTCGGCGAGCATGCGCATCAGCGAGCTGGAGCGCTCTGCCGGTGTGTCACTGGTACGCCGAACCACGCGCTCCGTCGGCCTGACCGAGGCCGGGCAGCAAATGGTCAACGACATGCAGCCGGCGTTTAACCGCATCAGCGACAGTTACACCGCCGCCCGTGACCTGGTGGGCACGCCGCGCGGCCTGATCCGCGTGACTGCGCCGGTGGCGCTGGGTCGGCAGCACCTTGCACCCTGCATTGCTGCGTTTTTAAAGCGCTTTCCCGAGATCAATATCGAGCTTGAACTTACCGACAGGTTTGTCAACCTGGCCAATGAAGGTTTTGACCTCGCCATACGCCACACCAGCGCACCCCCCGAAACGCATGTGGCCTGGGTTTTGTGTGAAACCCGCTCTGTGTTGCTGGCTAGCCCCGAATACCTGGCGCGGCGCGGCCTGCCCACGCATCCGTCAGACCTGGCGGCACACGACTGCCTGCTGTATCTGGGCAACCATGCCGACAGCTGGACTTTTGCGCGCAGCAGCAAAAGAAAGTCTGCTGAACGTGTCGGCGTCAGCATCAGGGGCTCGCTCAAGGCGAACAACAGTGAAGTGCTGCGGGATGCGCTCATGGCAGGTTTGGGCATTGGCTTGCTGCCTGACTTCAGCATTCCGCCGGGTGAGTCCAAAAAGCTGCCGCCATCCCTGGTTCAGGTATTACCTGACTGGCAGGTTCAGGGCTTTTTCGGCGACCGTATTTATGCTCTGCGGCCCTGGTCCGCGCAAGTGCCAAAGGCAGTCCAGTGCTTTGTGGAGCATTTGCGGGAAAGCTTTGCGCCGGGTTTCAACGCCTTGGCGCCGACCGCGCAGGGCGTCGCCAGCGCGTCAAAAACGGCAAGCATAATCTCGCCATGAACACCCGATGGAAACCCAGCGTCACTGTGGCTGCAGTGATTGCAAAAGACTTTGACGGCATCGAAAAATTCCTGCTGGTCGAGGAAATGACCCGCGACGGGCTCAAGCTCAATAACCCCGCCGGCCACCTTGACCCCGGTGAAAGCATTGCACAGGGCTGTGCACGCGAAACGCTTGAAGAAACGGCTTTTCATTTCACGCCTACGGCCATGGTCGGGGTTTACATGTCGCGTTTTGAGCGCGTCCAGGCTGACGGCTTGCTGGACATTACCTATCTGCGTTTTGCCTTTTGTGGCGAGCTGGGTGCGCATGTTGAAGGCCAGGCGCTTGACGAAGGCATCGTGCGCACGCTGTGGCTAAGCGCCGACGAGATCAGGGCCAGCGTGGACTCGCACCGCAGTCCGCTGCTGCTCAAATGCATGGAAGACTACCTGGGCGGGCGGCGTTTCCCGCTGGATATGGTGACAACCGACCGTTCTGTATTTGCTATTTAATTCATAGCTGCTTAAAGCCGTATTCATTGGGCAAGGAGCCTATTTGATGCAAAAAATGCCGTTTCCTTGCCCGCTGGCTGCAAAAAGCGCCCCAGCGAAAGCATCGCCATGAACGTTCAAGA
>JANOCP010000030.1:0-3962 GCA_031412235.1 Polaromonas sp. | reverse complement strand
CACAAGGTAGTAGCGCACATCGAACTTCATGCGGGCATCCTCAAAGGCCTCGAAGCCGCACTCGTAAGGGGAGTTTTTTTCTGCATCGGGGCGCACTGGCCCGAGCAATCGGCCCAGCACCTGGGGTACGACACCAACACCGACACCCACCAGAATGAACAAAAGAACGGGAAGGTACTGGTCGAGGTTCATCGTGAAATCAACTTATTGAAGCCAGTTTGCTGCTGCAGCTACTCCACGACAAGATAGCCGCAAAGTTCTTATCTGGTGCGGACGGCGAGACTCGAACTCGCACACCTTTCGGCACTACCCCCTCAAGATAGCGTGTCTACCAATTTCACCACGTCCGCGGTTTTTAGTGTCTGGATCGCATGAGGAAACCGTTCGGTTTTTGGCTTTCCAGACAGACTTAGAGTTTACCCTGAAATTTCGCCTCTCCTATCCATGAGGAACAGCGAAACAACGTTATTTTGTAGGGATTTGACCTGCACCAGAAGCCGCACGCGCCGGAGGTACAGCCACTGCTGCTGCGCTCACAGCTGGTACAGAAGTTCCAGGGATCTGGGCAGCGCCAGAAGCTGCTACCAATGGAGCCGGCGCAGTCACTGCAGCACCCTCAAGAACACTGGTACCGGTACGCGGCGCTGCATTGCCAAAATAAGCCAGCAAAAGGGTACAGGCAAAAAACAAGGCTGCCAGAACCCCCGTTGTACGCGACAAAAAGTTGGCGCTACCGCTTGCCCCAAACAAACTGCCCGACCCTCCGCTGCCAAACGCTGCGCCCATGTCAGCGCCTTTTCCGTGTTGAACCAGAATGAGGCCAATCATGACCAGCGCAGCGAGCATTTGCACCGCCAGGACTATGGTTAATATTACGTTCATATCTACTCCTAATTTAATAGCTGATCACACCCGTAATTAGTGGGCTGCGGCAATAATTGTTAAAAAATCTTCGGCTTTTAGCGAGGCCCCGCCAATCAGGCCGCCATCAATATCCGGCTGCGCCAGAAGCGTTGCCGCATTTGCAGCATTCATGCTGCCACCATACAAAACCTTCATGCCTGCAAAGTGCCCCGTTGCGGCCTTGAGTTGCGTACGCAAGACGGCGTGCACCGCTTGCGCCTCTTCAGGAGATGCGGTCTTGCCGGTACCAATAGCCCAGACCGGTTCATACGCTACGACAATTTCGCTGATGCAGTGCCCGTTGACATGAATCACGGCAGCCAGCTGCCGCTTGACAACTTCTTCAGTAAGACCTGCCTCGCGTTCAGCCAGCGTTTCACCCACACAAACAATAGGCGTGATGCCTGACGCCAATGCAGCCCTGGCCTTGTCTGCCACCAGAGCATCCGTTTCACCGTGGTATTGACGGCGCTCTGAATGCCCCACTATCACGTAGCGGCAACCCAGGTCCAGGAGCATCGCAGCACTCACCTCACCCGTATAAGCCCCTGAAGCTTGCGTTGACACGTCCTGCGCTCCAACATCAATCACCGAAAGCTTGGGCTGCGCAGTTTTCAGCGCCAGCACTTGCGCAAGGTAAGGCGCAGGTACGCAGACCACGATGTCGCAAACCGGCTCGGCAGCCAGACCTTGCGCCAGCGCTGTCAGCAAGGCCTCATTGGCAGCCAGGCTGCCATTCATTTTCCAGTTTCCTGCAATCAATTTTTTCATGTTGGCCGGTCTTTACCAGGTCAAAACGATTTTGCCGACGTGCTCGTTGGATTCCATCAGCGCATGCGCTTTGCCGGCATCGCCAGCAACGAAGGTGCTGTGAATCACCGGCTTGATGGCACCGCTGGCAATCAAGGGCCAGACTTTTTCTTTCAAGACCCTGGCAATCGCCGTCTTGAATTCAAGGGTACGGGGACGCAAGGTCGAACCGGTAATGGTCAAACGCCTGCGGAGCACCAGACCGGCGTTAATTTCGGCCTTGATACCGCCCTGCACTGCGATGATGACCAGTCGGCCGTCATCAGCGAGGCATTCAACCTCACGGGCAACGTAGCTACCTGCGACCATGTCCAAAATGACGTTGACACCCTGTCCGTCTGTAAGCTTTTTGACTTCCTCGGCGAAATCGGCCGTTTTGTAGTTGATCGCGTGGTCAGCACCCAAAGCCAGACAAGCGGCGCATTTTTCGTCGCTGCCCGCCGTGACCAGCACCGTGACGCCCAGCGCTTTGGCCAATTGAATAGCCGTCACACCAATGCCGCTGGAGCCACCCTGAATCAGCAGGGTCTCACCGGCTTGCAGACGCGCACGCTCGAAAACATTGCTCCAGACCGTGAAAAAGGTTTCAGGCAGCGAGGCCGCTTCTATGTCGCTCAGACCCCCACCTTCCCAACCAGGTATCGGCAAACACTGGCCAACTGGCGCGACACACAACTCGGCATAACCGCCACCAGCAACCAGCGCGCATACACGGTCACCAATCCTGAAGCCTGCACCAGCCATTGCGGACAAATCGCCTTCAACTATCACGCCAGCAACCTCCAGCCCCGGAATATCCGACGCACCCGGCGGTACCGGGTAATTACCGGTGCGCTGCAGTACGTCGGGTCGGTTAACGCCGCTGGCACTCACGCGAATAAGCAGTTCGCCCTTGCCCGGAACGGGCGCAGGGCGGGAGCCCAAGCGCAGCACATCCGGCGCACCAAATGAGGTAATTTCAACGGCTTTCATGCAATTTTTTTACGATTAGTGCTGTGAGCCCAATAAAATCGTGCATTTACAGCTGCAAAATCGATAGCAAAATGTTCCAACTGGGGGATTAAGCACGATCCTGATCGTGGCCCTGGTTCTGGTTCTGGGCCGGACGGTCCATCAACGCCTTCATCGACAGCTTGACGCGGCCCTTTTCGTCGGTCTCCATGACCTTGACTTTAACGATCTGGCCTTCTTTCAGGTAGTCCTGCACACGCTCGACACGCTCATGCGCGATCTGGCTGATATGCAGCAGGCCGTCTTTGCCAGGCAGCAGATTGATCAGTGCGCCGAAGTCCAGAATCTTGGTGACCGGGCCTTCATAGACTTTGCCGATTTCGACTTCAGCGGTGATCTCGGCGATGCGGCGCTTGGCCTCGTCTGCCTTGGCGCTGTCATTCGACGCGATAGTAATGGTGCCATCTTCCTCGATGTTGATCTGCGTGCCGGTTTCTTCGGTCAGTGCCCGAATCACGGCGCCGCCCTTGCCGATCACGTCACGGATTTTTTCGGGATTGATCTTCATCACGTACAGGCGCGGCGCAAAGTCAGACACTTCGGTTTTGGCAGCGCCCATGGCTTCCTGCATCTTGCCGAGGATGTGCATGCGGGCTTCCTTTGCCTGGGCCAGTGCAACCTGCATGATCTCCTTGGTGATGCCCTGGATTTTGATGTCCATCTGCAGCGCGGTAATGCCGAAAGTCGTACCGGCTACCTTGAAGTCCATGTCGCCCAGATGATCTTCATCACCCAGAATGTCGGTCAGCACGGCAAATCGGTTGTCTTCCTTGATCAGGCCCATGGCGATCCCGGCCACGTGGGCTTTCATCGGCACGCCAGCGTCCATCAACGACAGGCAGCCGCCGCAGACCGAAGCCATTGAGGATGAGCCATTGGACTCGGTGATCTCAGACACCACACGCATGGTGTACGGAAACTCTTCTTTTGAAGGCAGTACAGCGATCAGCGCGCGCTTGGCCAGGCGGCCGTGACCGATTTCGCGGCGTTTTGGTGAGCCGACACGGCCGGTTTCGCCGGTGGCGAACGGAGGCATGTTGTAGTGCAGCATGAAGCGGTCTTCGTAGTCGCCCGACAGGGCGTCGATACGCTGTGCATCACGCTCCGTGCCCAACGTGGTCACAACCAGCGCCTGGGTTTCACCACGTGTGAACAGGGCAGAGCCATGGGTGCGCGGCAGAACGCTGTTGCGGATTTCAATCGCGCGCACGGTGCGGGTGTCACGGCCGTCGATGCGT
>JANOCP010000029.1:0-3610 GCA_031412235.1 Polaromonas sp. | reverse complement strand
CAAGATTACGCCATAGCCGAAAGGCTTTGCTTTGCGCTTCATTTTTTTGATGATTTCAGGGAAATTGGGGTTGCTTCAGACTCCAATTCTTTTGCGGAAAACCCGTGCTGTGGCCAGAAGTTTGAGCTGAAAAACGGGTGTTGGAAAGAAATCAATACCATCGAATAGTATCTATTGGTATATTGACGGTCTTCAACGCATTCAAAACCTGAATCAGCTCCATGACCCGAAACACCTCCATTTCACTAGGCGACCATTTCAGCGCTTTTATTGAGCAGCAAATCAGCCATGGCCGCTATGGCTCTGCCAGTGAGGTGGTGCGCGCTGGGTTGCGGCAGCTTGAAGACAACGAGACGCGCCTGGCGGCTTTGCGTGCCGCGCTGGCTGACGGTGAGAACAGCGGCGCCAGCACGGCATTTGACGTGGATGCGTTTCTAAAAGCCAAGCGACATAAAGCGGCCATCAATTGAGCGGCAGCTACGTCCTGTCGCCGCTGGCGCAAGCCGATCTATCTGATATTTGGGACTACAGCTACAGCCAGTGGGGCGCAGACCATGCCGATGCCTACGTACTGGCGATTCACGAGGCTTGCGAAAGGCTGGTGAAAGCAGTGGCCAATGGCCGTCTGGCTGGCCAAAGCGCGGAGCATATACGCGAGGGCTACTGCAAGCAACTTGTTGGTTCGCATCTGGTTTTTTTTACGTGCAAGTCAATGGGTACGGTGGATGTGGTGCGCATCTTGAACCAGCAGATGGATGTTGCCGCGCATTTGTAAAGCGCAAGGGGAAATCAGGCTTTACTAATAACCACGAATAACCGCGAATAACCGGGGGTCAGACTCCAATTTTTTCTACAGAAACTCCAGGGTCAAGAAACTCTGGGGGCAGTTCTCCGATCTTGCAAAAAACCTTTCGGGTTAATCTTTCGCAATGGTTAGACCCCGACGCATTGAATTCCCCGGCCCTGTGTACCACGTCACCCCACGCGGCGACAGACGCGAGCCCATTGCCAAAGAAGGCGTAGACAGAGCGGCATTCTTGTGCAGTTCAGGCCATGGAAATGCTGCAAGCCGCTGAAACTGTCGATCTACCCCCGCTACACCCGGCGCGGCGGGCTGGACATCAACCCGTTTCGGGTCAGTTACCCGTCAGCCCTGCCGCCCAATGTGCGCATGGCGCGCCAGTATTTGCTATAGAAATAATAGCTGTATGTAGCCGTATTCATTGGGCAGGGAGCGGTTTTTATTGCTAATCGGTGAATTTGAAGTGCTGCTGGAGGGCTGGCGGTACTGTTGACCTTGGCCCCGTCTGCAGCGCGGTACCCAAACGATCAAGAGCGGCGCTTTCGCAATGCGGTGGTCACCAGCGTTCGAGTGGCCGCGCATTAGGGTAATTGCACGGATGTCGAAGCTGCCCGCCATGACCGCCCGTCATGGCGGGGATTCTGTTCAACGCTCCAACGCAATACCGACCACGCGCTCGCCACCGCCTACAGTGCCAAGCAACCTGGCTGCGCCGGTTTTGAGGTCAATCGTCACCCAGCGGCTGGCCGTGGTGCCGTCGCTGTTCAAAGCCGCAAACGCCACGTCGCTGAGGGCTTGAATGTCAAACGCAGCCGTCGTGAAGGGCATCCCAAGAGAGCCGATAGTAAAAAACTGTCCCGTGTTCGGTGATACAGCGGGCATAACGCCTTCGCGAGAACCTTGCGTCACCAGGGCGCCAGTGGCCGCGTCGAGCGCAAAGTTGGTGGTGATTTTGGTGTCGGCTTTGTTGTAGCTGTAAGCTGCACCAACAGCGATGGGCGACTTGCCAAAGTTGCTGTCACCCGCTGCATAAGTCAATTTGGCGTCGGTTTGCACGCCGTCGAGCGTCATGTTGCTGTCCACTACTGCGCCCGTGTCAGGGTGCAAGCGGAGGTTTTGCCCCGTATTGCTGACCACGCGAATACGGTCAACCGTGGGGTTGAAGTCAAAGCCAAACTGCGTGCCTTCAAGCTTGACTGCAAATGGCATGCCCACGACGCTGGCGGCGCCGGTGTCTTCATTGACGGTGTAAAGCCGACCACTGCTGCCCAGGGCGTAGAGCTGGTCTTTAGACACGCGGTAGTCAATACCCAGCAGGGTTTCGCCTGCCTGCAAGCCAGTGATGGTGAGGGTGGTCAAAATACGGCCAGGGCTGCCCGCATTGAATTTGAGCAGCTTGTTCGATGCAGTGACGGCTACTGCTTTCTCAGCACGCTCTGTGCTTTCAGGCACCATGGTGGTGCAGGCGGTGAGACTGGCGAGCGCGAGCGCGGCAAGAGTTGCAAGCTTGTAGGAAAAGGTGTTCATGATGGGCCTTTTGTTGGGTTTTCAGGACGGGTCACCTGACATACGCGAAGAGCTATGTATCGGATTCAAAGCCACTGCGCTAACGTGGTTTTGACTGCCACCAGGTCTCTGTCTGTCGCGTAGCCGGGCTCGGGCGTCTGGGCCGCACTCCTGGCGGTGAGATGAGGCGACTTCTGCGACGCGGATTCGCAAGGCGATAAACGCGAACGTCCGCGTCGTGGAGCGGCGAGCGCCTAGGGGTCGGGAGATTCTTGGGTGTCCTCAACCAACGGTGTCGGGTCTTGCAGCGCAGATTAGTCCCATATGGCGTCACATCAGACGACATAGCCAGACCGTAAAGGCGAGAACTCCCCGGTGTGCAATACCACGTGGCCTCACGACGCGACAGGCGTGAAGACATCTGCCTGAACCCTGATCCGCGTCAGTAGTCGCTATAAAAAGTGTAGCTACCGATAGCCGAAATAATTGGGCATAGAGCATATTTCAGTGAAAATTGGCGACAGGCAAGACTTGACGGAGCTGCTTTCCCGCTTTTGACCGAAGCGCTCACTCCGGCCAGGGCGTTGTTGTAATTTTGGGACTCATCTTGCTCGGATGTAAGAAGAATTCAAATTTCAGCATAATTTGTGAATCTGGCGCGCCGCGTGCGTCGTAAGAGTTGCATCGCTCCACTCGCTGTTCGACCGCAAAACCAAACCGACTGTCCACCATGAACACACCTTTTTTCCCCCTTAACCATGTCACCACCGTGCTGGCAGGCTGCTTTGTGCTTCAAAGCGCAGTCTGGGCGCAAAGTACCGACCCGAGCCTCAAGCAGGTAGAGGTACAAAGCTCGCGCAACAGCGTGCTGGGTGAGGCCGGTACAGCTAATGAAGGCGTTATTACCCAGCAGCAGCTTGACGCACGTACCGTGTACCGGCCTGGCGAAGTGCTTGAGGCCGTACCCGGCCTGATCGTCAGCCAGCACAGCGGGGAGGGCAAGGCCAACCAGTTTTACCTGCGCGGTTTTAACCTGGACCACGGCACCGACCTGCGCACCACCATCGACGGCATGCTGGTTAACCAGCGCAGCCACGCCCATGGCCAGGGTTGGACGGACGTTAACTTTTTGATGCCTGAGCTGACGACCCTGCTTGACTACCGCAAGGGCCCGTTTTATGCCGCTGAAGGCGACTTTGCCTCGGCCGGTTCGGTCAGCGTCAAATATGCCGACAAACTGCCGCAGGGCATTGCCAGCATCGGCCTGGGCCAAAACGGCTATGTTCGAACCTTTTTGGCCAA
>JANOCP010000028.1:0-13745 GCA_031412235.1 Polaromonas sp. | reverse complement strand
TGGTATCGAATCCGCTGATTGGCCTCGTTGCCGATGTCCTGGAGAAGGCCGGGGCGACCGTGTTCTTCGGTGAAGCCATGGAGTGGCTCGGGGCCGAACACCTGCTGGCAAAAAGAGGCGTAACGCCAGAGGTTGCGCGGGCTTTGGTTGCTGCGGTGGACCGCCGCGAGCAGTTGGCGAAGTCCAATGGAAAAGACCTTCTCGGCAACAACCCGGGTCCTACCAATATTGCTGCAGGCCTCAGCACCATCGAAGAAAAGTCATTAGGCGCGATTGCCAAGTCAGGATCTGCCCTGATTCAGGGGGTGCTAGCTGTTGCGGAAAGACCCACGCGCGCCGGTTTGTACGCGATGGACGCAAGCGCCTATTCTCCCGAGTCGCTCTCGGGCTTCGTTGCGTCGGGAGCGCAACTGCTGTTGTTTTCTACCGGAGTGGGAAACAGCTACGTCAGTTTGCTTGCGCCAACGATCAAGATATCCGCCAACCCGCAAACCGCGAGGTCCCTCGGCCAGCAACTTGACTTTGACGCGAGCGGTGTCTTCGAGGGGCGCATGAAAATACAGGACGCCAGGGATGAATTGCTGAGACTGCTTCTGGAGGTGGCGAGCGGCACACTGACCTGGGGGGAAGTACTCGGTGAGGGGGATGAGGTAGTTCCCCGTATGGGAGAGGCACTGTGACTAAAGACGCTGCAGATCAGGGCACGGCCCCAAGCGAGGTGGGGGCCCTCATGCTACATGTGGCGGATGATGTAGCCACGGCCCTGCGGGATCTGAAGGCGCACGAGAAGGTCTGGGTTCAAGGCGCCGAGATGAGTTTCGAAATTAAGCTCATCGAAAACATTCCGCTTTGCCACAAGTTCGCGCTTCGGCCTCTCGTAATCGGACAGTCCGTCAAAAAATATGGCGAGACCATCGGGGTGGTCACGCGCGCGACTGCTGCTGGAGCGCACGTCCACATTCAGAACCTGAAAAGCGCTCGAGCCCTGATACTGTGAAGGTCTGAAACCTGGGTCATATCCAGCAAAACCGGGGAATAAAGTCCCGAAAAGCAAATTTTCCCCGCTTTGCTCCGCGCTGTTGGTCTGGCAGTCAATAACTCTTGTTGTACGCCAGTGCAGCGTAAGACATTTATTTACCACTGAAAAATGTGAAACCTCTCTAAAGATACGTCGTAACCCGCATGAATGCTAGGTTTTGCAAAATCAAAAGCTGTTTTGTACCCCCGTCTGTACCCCCGCTTTTTGTTTGATACCCCGGTTCAAAGGCCAGTTGATAAATCTTTTCCCTATGCTGGCTCGATGTGGTTTTCACCATACAGCCCCCCATAGCAAACCCTTCAAACATTCCGCGCCCGCGCTCCTTTGGCACCCGTAATCTAAATCAGCCCGGAAGTACCTTGGTGGGGGGCTATGAGAGTCAGGTTTTGAATAATCTGAAAAAGGGAATTTTTTCTCTGCGTGGGATCAGCGTGGTTTCGATCAAGTCCACACCTCCAGACTTTGACAGCCCCCCTACCCTTGCGCCACCATTCGATCAGCCGGGTATTGCCGCAAAAAATCCATGTTCTGGCTGGCTGGTGCGGTCAGCCAGTCGCTGTATGAGGCTTCGGGCAAGATGACGACCATACGCTTTTCGTCTGCAGGCTTGTGATAGTTGCATATCAGGGCATGGTCGTCTGCGTTGATGGTCAGCATGGTAAAGCTGGCAACCCATGCCCCCGCCGGGGACTTCCAGGCGCTCCAAAGGCCCGCCAGCCCCATGGGTTCGCCGTCGCTGCGTTGAATGCGCGTGGCTTGCGCCTTGCCTGTTCGCCAGTCAGGTTCATAAATCGCATCAGCCGGAATAATGCACTTGTGCCCCTTGCGCCATGCGTCCCTGAAACTGGGCAAGGTGGCCGCTGTCTCGCTTCGGGCATTAAAGGTACGGCGTGCAAACTTGTCATCTTTGGCCCATGCGGGAATCAATCCAAACATGCCGGGCAAGGCTTCGCGCTCTGGCACCGCATCATCGCCCGCGTCAGCCTCCAGCGGTCGCCGTACAAACAGCGCCTGATACATGGGCCACACGTCATAAACCCCTTCATAGGGCGGTAGCTTGACGTTAAAGGCCTTTTCAAATTTGGCGCGCTCTTTTAGGGCTTGATAGTGGCTGCACATGCTTTCATTTCGCCAGGGTATCAGGACAAATTTTATGGGGTCATTCCGCCGCGTTACTCGTACACCAATAAAAAAGGCCTTCAAGAAATGAATCTTGAAGGCCTCTGCACAGTCTCTTGGTCGGTGTGAAAGGATTCGAACCTTCGACCCCTTGCACCCCATGCAAGTGCGCTACCAGGCTGCGCCACACACCGAACAGAACCAAATTATAACTTGTGGAACTGCCCTTCAAGCAGCTGCACAGAAGAGAAAGCGGTGAACAGCGCTAGTGCGAAGCGCTAAGCAAATCGCGGATTTCAAACAACTCGCGGCGTACCAGCTGGAGCCGTTGCTGGGCCATGCTGCCGCTTGGCAAATCGCTGCCTTCGGCGGCGGAGTCGCTATCTTCAAAATCTGCTGAATCGTCAAAATCACCCAGGCCGGAATCAGCACCCTCAACCACGTCAACACCGTCGAGCATGACTTCGCCGTTGCGGCGCTTGTCACCTTCGGTTTGCACAATCTCATGCAATTTATTGCGCGCACCGCTGATGGTAAAACCCTGGTCGTACAGCAGATCGCGGATTCTGCGGATCATGAGCACCTCATGATGCTGGTAATAGCGGCGATTACCACGCCTTTTCATCGGGCGTAGCTGCGTGAACTCTTGCTCCCAATAACGGAGCACGTGAGGTTTGACACCGCACAAATCACTGACCTCACCGATGGTGAAGTAACGCTTCGCGGGAATGGGGGGAAGGGATTTCTCCAATTAAATCAATGCGCTAAAGGGGAAACCTCTAAATCTACTCTAAGTCCAAACTTAGCGCAAAGGGTTGCAGGAGTTTTTTAAAATGTGTTGCGTCGTCACACACTTGACACTTTATGACACACCCCTGCATACCGCCGGGCAGACCTGGTCAAGACAATTCAGCCTGCTTTATGGCGCCGAACCATTGCCCTGGATCTGGTCTTTAAGCTTGTGACTGGCGTGAAATGTCACCACGCGGCGCGCTTGAATGGGAATCGCCTCGCCGGTTCTGGGGTTTCGGCCAGGGCGCGGCGCCTTGGTGCGGATCTGAAAATTGCCAAAACCAGAAATCTTTACGTCGTTACCCTCAACCAGGCTGTCTGAAATCAGGTCATAAAACGCATCGATCATGTCTTTTGATTCGCGTTTGTTGAGTCCAATCTGCTCAAAAAGCAACTCTGCCAGGTGCGCTTTGGTCAGGGCAGGGGTCTCCAGACTTTCAACAGAAAATTCCATGAAATCGTTTCCCTCTTCTTTGCTGGTGTCTGCTTGTGCGGTCATATCAGGTACGTAGTCGGGCTTGTAACTTGCTTTGTAGGTTGCCAACAACGGCTTGCACGGCACCTTCAATGGCGACCTCTGTCAGTGTAGCGGCGTCACTCGAAAGTACCAAGCGCACCGCCAGGCTTTTCTCGCCAATCTGCATGCTGCCAGGCGTGATATGGCCTGGCTGCGGACGGTAGACGTCAAACAGCGTTGCTCCCTTGAGCAGACCTTGTGTATCGGCACCGTTAATCGCTGCCATCAGGGCCGCGTGCGTGACGCTCTCGGCAACGATCACGGCGATATCGCGCTCAACCGGCTGGAGCTTGCTGACAGGCACAAAAGCCGGTGTCCTGCGCCATAACAGCGCGTTTAGTTCAATCTCAAACAACAGCGGTGCCTGGGACAGCTCGTAGCCCTGCCGCCATTGCGGATGCAGTTCACCGACAAAGCCAATATGCTTGCCGTCAAGCGCAATGCTGGCACAGCGCCCCGGGTGCATGGCCGGGTGTTCGGCAGGCGCAAACACTGCACGCGACGGTGCCAGCAAGGCCTCTACATCGCCCTTGATATCGAAGAAGTCAACCGCCTTGTCTGGCTGGCCCCAGTGCACTGCCGCACGTGGCCCGTAAGCCAGGCCCGCCACGCGCATGGGCTGGTTAAACCCGGCGACCGTGGTGTCGGTGTTCTGGCTCTGCGCATCGCGTAAAAACACGCGTCCGAGTTCAAACACATTCACACGCTGCGCTTTACGGTCAAGATTGAACTTGAGCGCTTGCAGCAGCGAGCCGATCAAGGACGAACGCATAACGCTCATCTGGATGGCAATCGGGTTCAAGAGCTTGATGGGGTTGGCGTTGCCAGCAAGCTCGTGCTCCCAGCGCTCTTCGACAAAACTGAAATTGATGGTTTCCTGGTAACCCAGCGAGGCAAGCGCGCGGCGCACCGCAAACGGGCCGCGCTCAGCCTCAGTACGGATTCTGGCCGTAATGGGTGCCAGCGGCGGAGTTGCGGGCAGATTGTTATAGCCCACCATGCGCACAACTTCTTCAATCAGGTCCTCTTCAATCTGCAGGTCAAAGCGGTAACTGGGCGGTGTCACGGTCAGGGTGCCATCGCCTTCAACCACTGGCAAGCCGAGGCGGCGCAGTGCAGCCAGGCACTGTGCCTGCGTGAGTGGCATGCCAATAACTTTGACGGCACGCGCTACACGCAAGGTCACAGGTACTGCAGCAGGCACATTGACCTGTACATCGTCCATGGGGCCACAAACGGTGTCGGGTGTACCGCAGATGTCGATGATGAGCTGGGTAATGCGCTCAATGTGTTCCGCCGTTTGGCCAGGGTCTACGCCGCGCTCAAAGCGATGGCCTGCATCGGTTGAAAAGTTATAGCGGCGTGAGCGCCCGGCAATCGCCTTGGGCCACCAGAAGGCAGCTTCAACATATACGTGGCGGGTGTCATCAGACACACCGGTGGCGTCGCCGCCCATGATGCCGGCCAGTGATTCAACCTGAACATCATCAGCAATCACACCGACTTTTTCATCAACCGTTACCGTGTTGCCATTGAGCAGTTTGAGGGTTTCACCGGCCTTGCCCCAGCGCACATCCAAGCCGCCGTGGATTTTGTCGAGATCAAAAATATGCGAGGGTCGGCCCAGTTCAAACATCACGTAGTTTGAAATATCAACCAGCGCCGTCACGCTGCGCTGGCCGCAACGCGCCAGGCGATCAACCATCCAGGATGGCGTGGCGGCCTTGGTGTTGAGGTTGCGTACCACACGGCCAGAGAAACGTCCGCACAAATCAGGCGCGCTGATCTTCACTGGCAAACGCGTCGGGTCGCTTGCCGCAACAGCCGGAAATACCTGGGTCTTGAGTGGCGAGCCCGTCAAGGCAGCAACTTCGCGAGCCACGCCGTAAACGCTCAGGCAGTGCGCAAGGTTGGGGGTGAGTTTGAGCGTGAACAGGGTGTCGTCGAGCTTGAGGTGTTCGCGGATGTTCTGACCCAAAGGCGCATCGGATGCAAGTTCAAGCAGGCCGCCATGGTCTTCAGACAATTTGAGTTCGCGTGCCGAGCACAACATGCCCTGGCTTTCGACGCCGCGCAACTGGCCGGTCTTGATAAGAAAGGGTTTACCGTCTTCGCCCGGTGGCAGCTCTGCGCCTACCAGCGCGCAAGGCACCTTGATGCCCACCCTGGCGTTGGGTGCGCCGCAAACGATGTTGAGCAAAGCGCCCTGCCCCACGTCCACCTGGCACACACGCAATTTGTCTGCATTGGGATGCTTGAATGCTTCCATGATTTCACCCACGACGATACGGGTGCAAGGTGGTGCTACAGGCTTGAGCTCTTCAACCTCAAGGCCAGCCATGGTGAGGGTTTCAGCAAGCTTTTCTGTGGTGAGCGGCGGGTTGCAGAATTCTCGCAACCAGGATTCGGGGAATTGCATGGTCTTACCTTGTTTTTATTGTTATGTTTATGACTGAAATTGCGACAGGAAGCGAATATCGCCATCAAAGAAAAGTCGCAGGTCATTCACGCCATAACGCAGCATGGTCAGGCGGTCTGGCCCCATGCCAAAGGCAAAGCCAATGTATTTTTCAGGGTCCAGGCCCATGTTGCGCACCACGGTTGGATGCACCTGACCAGAGCCGGCAACTTCAAGCCAGCGACCCGCCAGCGGCCCGGTCTGGAACTGGATGTCAATCTCGGCACTTGGCTCGGTAAAAGGGAAAAAACTGGGGCGAAAACGCAAAACCAGGTCATCACTTTCAAAAAAAGTGCGGCAGAAATCAGTGAAAACAAACTTCAAATCCTTGAAGCTCACGTTTTCGCCAATCCACAGGCCTTCACACTGGTGAAACATCGGCGAATGCGTGGCGTCGCTGTCAACGCGGTAGGTACGGCCCGGAGCGATAACGCGAATCTCGGGCATCCGGCCACCACTGTCAATCAGCGCGCGATGTTTTTTGACATGCTGCACCGCATAGCGGATCTGCATCGGGCTGGTATGGGTACGCAACAAATTGGGCGCTGCTTCAGTGCCGCCCTCGACATAAAAGGTATCGTGCATCGAGCGTGCCGGATGGTCTTCAGGCGTGTTCAGTGCCGTAAAGTTAAACCAGTCGGTTTCAATCTCGGGGCCCTGAGCCACATCAAAACCCATGGAGCCAAAAATGGCCTCAATACGTTCCAGCGTAAGCGATACGGGATGCAAACCGCCTTGTGTACGCTGCCGACCGGGCAGGCTCACATCAAGCGCCTCTGCCTTGAGCTGCTTTTGCAGCTCGGCGTCAGCCATGTCCTGGCGACGCTGGCTAAGTGCTGCTTCAATCGCCTGCTTGGCGAGGTTAATAGCAGCACCACGCGATTTTTTCTCATCGACGGACAGTAAAGCCATGCCCTTCATCAGCTCGGTGATGCGGCCTGATTTGCCCAGAAACAGCGCCTTGGCGTTTTCCAGATCAGCGGGGGTGGCGGCAGCTACAAAAGCGGCCCTGGCATCAACAACAAGGGAATCTAGATCGATCATGCAAAAAACCTGTGTGGCGAGGTGATCAAAACAAAAGGGCCAGAGCCTTTTCAAGCTCCAGCCCTTTATTTTTCAACACAAGCAGCTATTAATTCAATAGCATCAAGGCTGCTTGTACTGAAAATCAGGCAGCCAGCTTGGCTTTAACCTGCTCAACGATGGCGCCAAAAGCAGCGCTGTCGTGGATAGCCATATCGGACAGAACCTTACGGTCAATCTCGATACCGGCTTTTCTCAGGCCATTGGCAAACTGGCTGTAGGTCAGGCCGCAGGCGCGGCTTGCGGCGTTAATACGCGTGATCCACAGGCGGCGGAAAACACGTTTTTTGGTACGGCGATCACGGTAGGCATATTGCCCAGCCTTCATTACCGCTTCTTTGGCGATACGGAAGACATTACCGCGGCGACCGCGAAAACCTTTTGCAAGGGCTAAAACTTTTTTGTGGCGGGCCCGGGCCGTTACACCACGTTTGACGCGAGGCATGTATGTACTCCTTGTTCGTCGTTAGTTAAATACCACGGCCTGGCAGCATCTGCGCCATGTGACCCATATTGGTCTCATGAACAGCAACTGATCCACGCAAGTGACGTTTGTTTTTAGTGGTCTTCTTGGTCAGGATGTGACGTTTGAAGGCTTGACCGCGCTTGACGGTACCACCTGGACGAACGCGGAAACGCTTTTTGGCGCCGCTCTTGGTCTTCATTTTGGGCATGTTAATGCTCCTTTTCATTTGTGCTCGTGAGGCGTCTGCAAACTGTTTGCAGCCTTGATGGCCCCGAGACACTTGTAAGCAGCAGACTTTTAAACCTGCCGCTCGGTCGTAAAGAGTTTGACCTCTTCACTTTTGGAAATCTGGCAATCGCCAGATGTCACCGGAGCGCCTTGCGACAACCCCGCGAATTTTCCTGCAAGCTCATGCTGCAACCCTCAGGTTGCAACGGCTGGTGCTGCTTCTACTGCCTGCTTGGTGTTGCCACCGCCACCTGGTTTCTTGCGGCCCGGCGCGATCATCATGACCATCTGCCTGCCTTCAAGTTTGGGGAACTGCTCCACCACAATCAAATCTGCCAACTCGTCACGAATACGCGCCAGCAGGGCCAAACCCAGTTCTTGGTGCGTGATTTCACGGCCCCTGAAGCGCAAGGTAATCTTGCACTTGTCGCCCTCTTCCAGAAAGCGTTTGATATTGCGAACCTTGATGTTGTAGTCACCATCATCAGTACCAGGCCGGAATTTGATTTCCTTGATCTCGATTACTTTTTGCTTGGATTTCGCGTCCGCGGCCTTTTTCTGCTCAGCGTACTTGAACTTGCCGTAATCCATCAATCTGCACACAGGCGGAACCGCCGTGGGGGAAATTTCCACCAGATCGACGTCATATTCACCTGCAAGTCGCAACGCTTCCATCAGGCTGACGATACCCAAAGGCTCGTTCTCTGGTCCTGAAAGTCGCACTTCAGGAGCCATGATTTCACGATTCAAGCGATGCTTGCGTTCTTCGCGGTGACGGCGGTCACGAAATTCAGTAGCGATGGTTGTAGTCCTAAAACAATAGCATTGTGCTTGCTATAAAAGCTATAGCGGCTTGCGCCCGTCTCGTAAGGACGAAAGGCCAAAATCATTAACAAACGAGTCAAAAATCAGGCTTTTTGTGCAATGCTTGAAGCGATCAACTGTGAGAACGCTTCGAGAGGCATCACTCCAAGGTCTTTGTTACCCCGGGCGCGCACTGCAACAGCTTCGGCGGCTTTTTCTTTGTCGCCAACGACAAGGATGAATGGCAGCTTTTGCATCGAGTGCTCGCGTATTTTATACGTTATTTTCTCGTTGCGCAGGTCAAGGTTGACTCTAAGCCCTTGATTCTGCAGCGTTTTAGCAACTTCCCGGGCGTAATCGGCCTGGGAATCGGTGATATTGAGCACTGAAACCTGTACTGGAGCCAGCCAGGTCGGCAGTGCGCCAGCGTGTTCTTCGATCAAAATCCCGATAAAACGCTCCAGGCTGCCGACAATTGCGCGGTGCAGCATGACGGGGCGATGGCGCGCGCCGTCTTCCCCGACATATTCAGCATCCAGCCGCTCAGGCATTGAAAAGTCGACCTGCATGGTGCCGCACTGCCACTGGCGGCCAATCGCGTCTTTCAGTGTGTACTCAATCTTGGGGCCGTAAAAAGCACCGTCGCCGGGAGCGATTTCAAATTTGCAACCGGACGCACGCAGGCTTTCCATCAACGCATGTTCGGCCTTGTCCCAGCTTTCGTCCGACCCAATACGTGCCTCGGGCCGCGTGGCGACCTTGTAAATGATGTTTTTAAAGCCGAAGTCGGTATAGACCTTTTGCAGCAGCGTCGTGTAGTCAACGCACTCTTTGAGAATCTGCTCTTCGGTACAAAAAATATGGCCATCGTCCTGCGTGAAGCCGCGCACCCGCATGATGCCGTGCAGGCCGCCCGAAGGCTCGTTGCGGTGGCACTGGCCGAACTCGCCGTAGCGCAGTGGCAGGTCACGGTAGCTCTTGATTCCCTGCTTGAAGATCAGGATATGACCGGGACAGTTCATGGGCTTGAGCGCGTACTCACGCTTTTCGCTTTCGGTGGTGAACATGTTGTCGCGGTACTTGTCCCAGTGACCGGTTTTTTCCCACAGCGTTTTGTCAATGACCTGCGGGCCCTTGACTTCCTGATAACCGTTGTCCTGGTAGACCTTGCGCATGTACTGTTCAACGCCCTGCCAAAGCGTCCAGCCCTTGGGGTGCCAAAAAACAAGGCCGGGCGCATGGTCATCGATGTGAAACAGGTCAAGCTCTTTACCCAGTTTGCGGTGGTCGCGCTTTTCAGCCTCTTCAAGTTGCGTCAGGTATTGATGCAAATCATCTTTGGTGGCCCAGGCTGTGCCGTAAACGCGTTGCAGCATTTCGTTGCGGTGGTCGCCACGCCAGTAGGCACCTGCGAGCTTCATGAGTTTGAAGAACTTCAGCTTGCCAGTGCTTGGCACGTGCGGGCCGCGGCACAGATCTTCAAAATTGCCTTCGCGGTACAAAGACACGTCTTCGCCCGCCGGAATGCTGGAGATGATTTCAGCCTTGTAAAGCTCGCCAATGCTTTTAAAGTGCGCCACAGCCTCGTCGCGCGGCAGCACGCGACGGGTCACCGGCTCGTCTTTGGCGGCAAGCTCACTCATGCGCTTTTCAATCGCCGCCAGGTCATCTGGTGTAAACGGACGCTTGTACGAAAAGTCGTAGAAAAAGCCGTTTTCAATTACCGGGCCAATCGTGACCTGCGCATCGGGAAACAGCTCTTTGACAGCATAGGCCAGCAAATGCGCCGTTGAATGGCGAATCAAATCCAGGCCGTCGGCATCTTTGGCGGTAATGATGGCCAGTGCGCTGTCCTTGTCGATCAGGTAGCTGGTGTCAACAACTTTTCCATCCACCTTGCCGCCCAGCGCGGCTTTGGCCAGGCCAGCGCCTATGGATGCGGCGACCTCGGCTACCGTGACGGCTTGTGGAAATTCGCGCTTTGAAGCATCGGGGAGCGTGATTTGAATCATGGGATGAGGCTTTTATAAGTGAACTGGAAAACAAAAAGCGCGGAACTTGCCGCGCTTTGATGTGGGAATATGTGGATGAGTGCTATTTGATAAGTAGCTACCAGTCAACAAGGGATGCGGGCTAGCGCCCCGAATGACTCCAGAAACAGGACGAGATCGTAGTTCGCGGTGTCATAACCCGAACTATCCTTTCTGTTTCTGGATGAATGTTAAACATACCGGCATTTTACGACAGCTTGGCAAAGCAAACTTTGCGCGAGCTTCGAGCAGTTCGAAAATGCCTCCAAATACCTACTGCGGGCTGCCCGGCGGCAAAAATCCAAGGCCCATACAGCGTGGGCATTCCGTAATGATGGTCTGCTTCTCAACCTCAAAATTCTCGTTGATGTTTTCACTCTCAATTCGCAACTCCCCGGAGCCGTTGCACTCGGGACAGGCAACTCGCTTGAAACCCATGGTTGACTCGGACATGACGGCTTCCCCCGCTGTTAATTTCGCGATTTTTCGTACTGGCCCGATGCACTCTACGCGAAAAACGGCACATAAAAAAGCCCGGACAACCCTAAAGGGCGGTCCGGGCTCGTTCGATCAAATTACCTGATCAGTGGAACTGCTCTTCTTCGGTCGAGCCGGTCAGCGCCGTCACGCTTGACTTGCCGCCCTGAATCACGGTGGTGACTTCATCGAAGTAACCCGTGCCAACTTCCTGCTGGTGCGACACAAAGGTGTAGCCACGGCCACGGGCTGCGAATTCTGGCTCTTGCACTTTCTCGATATAGGCCGTCATGCCGCGTGCAACATAGTCTTGCGCCAAATCAAACATGTTGTACCACATGGAATGGATACCGGCCAGGGTGATGAACTGGTACTTGTAACCCATGGCGACAAGCTCTTTCTGGAACTTGGCGATGGTCGCGTCGTCGAGGTTCTTCTTCCAGTTGAACGATGGCGAGCAGTTGTAAGCCAGCATCTTGCCGGGGTGAACTGCATGCACGGCATCGGCAAATTTCTTGGCGAAATCGAGGTCTGGTGTGCCGGTTTCGCACCAAACGAGGTCTGCGTAATGCGCGTAGGCAACAGCCCGGCTGATGGCTTGTTCCATGCCCTTGTTGGTTTTGTAGAAACCTTCGGCGGTACGCTCACCGGTGATGAACGGTTTGTCGTTTTCGTCGTAGTCGCTGGTCAGCAAGTCGGCAGCTTCTGCGTCGGTACGGGCAATAACCAGGGTTGGGACGCCGCAAACGTCTGCAGCCATGCGTGCTGCGATCAGTTTCTGGCAGGCTTCAGCCGTAGGGACCAGCACTTTGCCGCCCATATGGCCGCATTTTTTAACGGAAGCCAATTGGTCTTCAAAGTGCACGCCAGCCGCGCCAGAGTTGATCATGGCCTTCATCAGTTCAAACGCATTCAGTACGCCGCCAAAACCGGCTTCGGCATCGGCCACGATGGGCGCGAAGTTATCGATGTAGCCTGCGTCGCCAGCATCAATACCCTTGGAGTGCTGGATTTCGTCCGCACGGCGGAAGGTGTTATTGATGCGTTCAACCACTTTTGGCACCGAATCAACCGGGTACAGCGACTGGTCAGGGTACATCGCTGCATAGCCATTGTTGTCGGCGGCGACTTGCCAGCCCGACAGGTAAATCGCTTTAACGCCGGCCTTGACCTGCTGCATGGCCTGACCACCGGTGAGGGCGCCGAGGCAATTGACATAAGGCTCGTCATTGACCAGGTTCCAGAGCTTTTCAGCGCCACGGCGTGCCAGAGTGTGCTCAATGGGGAAAGAGCCACGCAGACGAACCACGTCGGCGGCGCTGTAACCGCGCTTGATGCCTTTCCAGCGTGGGTTGGTCGCCCAGTCTTTTTCAAGGGCAGAGATTTGCTGGTCGCGGCTCAATTGTTCAGTGAGGGTTTGTGGCATGGTGCGCTCCGTGGGTTAAAGAAGAAAAGAGTGAGAAGACAACTTGAAGAACTGGCGTAAGTTTAAGTCTTCTACAAGACTTTATTTACTCTTATGTCTTATATAAGACAAAATATTAAATTAAATAGAATCAATGACTTATGATTTTATTTCCGCATTATGAAATTTAATTTCTTGTATTGAGAAATTTTCTTGCAGTGCAGCAAACTAATTTTTCACCATACGGAATAAGATTGCTGGATGATGAAATTCAGGTTGGTAATAAGAGAAACTCAGAAACTGGTTCTCGCCAAGATTGGTTTTTCCGCCCAATAGGGTTCCCGTAGTACTCAAGCATGGATGCCGGGTCGAATCCGCACGACAGGTTATCGCTATTAATTCAATAGCTGCCAATAGCGGTATTACATGGGCAGAGAGTACATTTCATTCATAAATTGCGTAGTAACCAGTCCCCGGCTGCAATCACGGGCATGCCGGCAGTGCGCCGCTCAGCGATTTCATAGACCAGGCAGGTTTGCTGCAATGCCGAAGCTGGCGCAGCCGATACCCCAGTGAACTCCACACGCACCTCTTGCCGGGTGTATTCTCCCGTCTGCTGGGGCCAGACTTCCTCTATCTCGTCCAGCTGGCGCTCAAGTTCAGCGCTTATCTGGTAGACCTCACCCTGCACGCACTGGCTACCGCCCAGGCGCACGCCAGGGTAGGTACCAAGGTCAAACAGCACGCCGGATGTCTGGCCGTAGCCTATAAAAGTCGGGGTAGGCTGCAGCAGATTAATGTCGCGCTGCTCGCCCCGGCGCAGGGTGCCGTAGACGAAAACGTAGCGCAGCGCGTCGGACGTCGCCATATCGGCAATGGGCTGGGTTATGGTATCGGCCATGAATCGAATTGTGGCTTATGCCTGCCTTGCCCTCAGCATGTCTCTGGTGGGCAGTTATGTTGCACTTTCCAAACCACTGGTGGCCGCCCTGCCCGTCTTTTTGCTTGCATGGCTACGCTTTGGCATTGGTGGCGCTGCCATGCTGCACTGGCTTAAAAAACCCGCCGATGAAGCACCGATGACCAGCCAGATCAAGCGTCTGGTGTTTCTGGAGTCTTTTCTGGGCAACTTTCTGTTTTCAATTTGCATGCTTTTTGGCGTGAGCATGACCAGCGCTGTAGCTGCGGGCGTGATCATGGCGGCGATACCGGCTGCGGTGGCGGTGATGAGCTGGCTGTTTCTGCGCGAACACATTCAGCTTCGGGTTTGGGGCGCTGTAGCCTGCGCGGTTATCGGGATTGGGCTGGTTTCGCTATCAAAACAGGA
>JANOCP010000027.1:0-1946 GCA_031412235.1 Polaromonas sp. | reverse complement strand
ACCCACATCAGTTCCCTGGCCGATGCTTTCAGGGCTTCTGGCCGCAGCGTGACCATGACGCGTGAGCCTGGCGGCACACCGCTGGCCGAAAAACTGCGAGTCATGGTGCTGAATGACGCAATGGACCCCTTGACCGAGGCGATGCTGATTTTTGCCGCCCGGCATGATCACATCGTTGGCGTGATTACCCCCGCGCTGGCGCGCGGCGACGTGGTCTTGTGTGACCGCTTTACCGATGCCACCTTCGCCTATCAGGGCGGCGGCAGGGGGTTTGACTTGCGGGTGTTGAGCACGCTTGAGGCCTGGGTACAGGCCGCTGCGAATGACGCAGGCACACTGCTGCAACCCGAATTAACCGTCTGGTTTGACCTGAACCCCGAAGAAGCCGCCAAACGCCTGGCCGGTACCCGCATCCCCGATAAGTTTGAAGCCCAGCCAGTCGAGTTTTTTCGCCGCGTTGCCCAGGGTTATGCCGACCGCCAGCAATCAGACCCACAGCGTTTTGCGCGCGTTGACGCCAGCAAAAGCCGTGAAGCGGTCTGGAACGATGTACTGCATGTGTTTATGGCCAAAGGCTGGCTTGCATGAGCAAAAAACTCGCCCCGTGGCTGCAAACCCAGCTTAAAGGTCTTTTGAGCCAGCGCGGCCATGCCTGGCTGCTCAGTGGCCCTTCAGGCCTGGGCCAGTTTGAACTGGCCATGGCCCTGGCCGAAGCCTGGCTGTGCGAAACCCCGACGCCCGACGGCGCTTGTGGTGTTTGCGGCAGTTGCCATGCCGTGGCTGTGCATACCCATGCCGACCTGTGCATGCTGATGCCCGAGACCCTGTCGCTGCAGCTGGGCTGGCCGCTGGACGAAAAAACCCAGGACGACCTGGACAGCAAAAAACGCAAGCCCAGCAAAGAAATCAAGGTTGATGCAGCGCGTGAAGTCGTCTCGTTTACGCAGTTCACCCGTTCAAGAGGCACGACCAAGGTCGTGCTGGTTTTCCCAGCCGAGCGCATGAACGGCATCACGGCCAACACGCTGCTTAAAACGCTTGAAGAGCCGCCCGGCGCGGTCAAATTCATTCTGGCCACCGAGGCCGCGCACCAGCTACTTCCCACTATTCGCAGCCGCTGCCTCGGTCACACCATGCACTGGCCGGCCTTTGACGAAGCACTTGCATGGCTGCAGGCGATGAGCCGCCCAGGTGAGGGCGAAGAAGTCGACAAAAAAGCTGGCAAGCCTGCCAGCGCGGCCGAACTGAAAACCCTGCTGGTCGCGGCTGGAGGCCGTCCGGCCGATGCCTTGGCATGGGTGCAAAACGGGCAAGCCAGCTACATCGCCCAAAGCTGGCAAGCCTTGCCCAAAGCCATGGCTCGCGGGGACGTTACCGCTCTGGCAGACTGGGCTCCGGCGCAGGCGCTGGATGCGCTGCAAAAGGTTTGCCATGATGTCTGGGCTGTCAGGTCAGGGGCGTTACCGCGGTTCTTCAGCATTGAAGACCTGCCGCCCGCCACCACCGGCACGGGTAGCGGCAGGGCACAAATGTATGCCCTGGCCACCTGGTCAAAAGAACTTGCGGCGACGGCACGCACCGTCGAGCACCCTTACAACCCTGGCCTGATGCTTGAATCACTGGCCAGTCGCGCCCGTATTGCCTTGAGGCAAAAATAGGCTGCCGCCGTTCACACAAGCCGCGGTTCAAACCGATAAACTAGGGCCATGAGCACACCGCCTCCCGTCAATTTGTCCACCACAAGTACCAATGCGCGGCCGAGCGTCGTACAGCTCGCCATCAAAGAAAAAGCAGCGCTTTACGCAGCTTACATTCCGCTGTTCAAGGAGGGCGGTGTATTTATTCCCACCACGCGTGAGTACCAGCTCGGCGCTGACGTTTATGTGTTGTTGACGCTACCAGAGGACACCCAGCGTTATCCGGTGGCCGGAAAAGTGGCCTGGGTA
>JANOCP010000026.1:0-10823 GCA_031412235.1 Polaromonas sp. | reverse complement strand
GTCACCGAATGGGTCAAGGGCAAAACCCTGGACGAAGCAGCCAGCATTAAAAACAGCGCCATCGCTGAAGAGCTGGCGCTGCCGCCCGTCAAGATTCACTGCTCCATTCTGGCGGAAGACGCTATAAAGGCGGCAGTCAGCGACTACAAACAAAAGCACGCCCAGACCGTTGCCGCCTGAGACTGAAGCCTTAATTTTCGAGTGATTTTTTCAAGTGATTTAAATGTCTGTAACGCTAACCGACGCCGCCGCCCGACACGTAACCCGCTACATGACCAAACGCGGCAAAGGAGTTGGCGTGCGTCTGGGCGTCAAGACCACTGGATGCTCAGGCTTGGCTTACAAGCTTGAATACGCTGACGAGATTGCACCCGAGGATGTGATTTTTGAAGACAACGGCGTCAAGGTGCTGGTTGACCCGAAAAGTATGGCTTATATCGACGGCACGCAGCTCGATTTTGTGCGTGAAGGACTCAACGAAGGATTCAAGTTTTTGAATCCCAATGAGCGCGACCGTTGTGGCTGCGGTGAGAGCTTTCGGGTTTGACATTGCGACCTCGTTTTTATCGGGCCGCCCCACAGATCGTGCTGGCGGCTTTTTAATGCCATGAACCTTCAATCCAATGATTTCGAGCTTTTCTGCTTGCCCATGCAGTTTGCACAAGACCGTGCGGCGATAGATGCTCGCTGGAAAGAGCTGCAGCGTGAAGCCCATCCCGACAAGTTTGCGGCGCAGGGTGCTGCCGCCCAGCGCGTTGCGATGCAGTGGTCTGTACGTATCAATGAAGCCTATCAGCGGCTTAAAGACCCGCTCAAGCGGGCTACGTACTTGTGTGAATTGCACGACGCCCCCATCAATGCCGAAAACAACACGGCCATGCCGACCGATTTCCTAATGCTACAGATGGAATGGCGGGAAGCTCTGGATGAGGCGAACACGGTTCAAAAAATGAATGAAATAGCCTCTCTGCCCATTACTTACCGGTGTGAGCAGCTATCAAAAATAGAGCAAATGATTGACATCAAAAAAGACTATGCAGCCGCCGCGCAGCATGTCATAAGCCTTATGTTTGTGGAGCGATTTGCCAGCGAGGTCGACGCACGCATCGACCAACTTGGACAATAAACGACATGGCACTTCTTCAAATATCTGAGCCTGGCCAGGCACCTGACCCGCACCAGAGGCGTATTGCAGTTGGCATTGACCTGGGTACCACGCATTCACTGGTTGCCAGCGTGCGCAACGGCGTGTCTGAATGCCTGCCCGACGGCGACGGCCGCGTAATCTTGCCAAGCGTTGTGCGTTACCTTGATGCAGAGCGGCGCCAGATTGGCTTCGAAGCTTTGGCCGCCGAGGTCGATGACCCGCGCAACACGATATCGTCTGTCAAGCGTCTGATGGGTCGCGGCATTGACGATATTGGCAATCGTGCGCAATTACCGTATCAGCTTATTGACAAGCCCGGCATGGTCACACTGCAAACCGCGGCCGGTGAAAAAAGTCCGGTAGAGATCAGCGCCGAGATTCTGGCGACGCTGCGCTTCAGGGCTGAAGACACATTTGATGACGACATTTACGGGGCTGTCATTACCGTTCCTGCCTACTTTGACGATGCCCAGCGCCAAGCCACCAAAGACGCAGCGCAACTGGCCGGTTTGAACGTGCTGCGCCTGATCAACGAACCGACGGCTGCCGCGATTGCCTATGGCCTTGACAACGGCAGTGAGGGAATTTTTGCGATTTATGACCTGGGCGGCGGTACCTTTGACATTTCCATCCTTCGCTTGACGCAAGGCGTGTTTGAAGTGGTGGCTACGGGTGGCGATTCTGCCCTAGGGGGTGATGACTACGACCGTGCGCTGGTTGACTGGGTTTTGGCAAAAACTGGCCTTGCCGCAGATACCCTGAGCCCAACAGACAAGGCGGCATTATTGCGTACGGCGAGGGTATGCAAGGAAGCCCTGTCAAATGCTGAGTCAGTGCCATTTTCAGTTCAGCTCACCAAAGCACTGCTTAATTTTGAAATGAAGGCGGAAGACTTTGAAACCGCAACCGCGCACCTGACCCAGCGCACTCTGACCGCCGTGCGCAAAGCCTTGCGCGACGCAAAGATGGATAAGGGCGAGATTGAAGGCGTGGTGCTGGTGGGTGGTTCTACGCGTATGCCTCAGGTTCGCAAGGCAGTGGCCAGCTTTTTTGGGCGTGAGCCTTTGACCAACCTCAATCCCGATGAGGTTGTCGCACTCGGAGCCGCAATTTCCGCCAACCAGCTTGCGGGAAATAACACCGGCAATGACCTGCTGTTACTCGACGTGATTCCGTTGTCGCTGGGTATTGAGACCATGGGTGGACTGGTCGAGCGCATCGTGCCGCGTAACCAGACCATTCCAACAGCGATGGCGCAGGACTTCACAACCTATCAGGACGGCCAGACCGCACTGGCTTTGCACGTGGTGCAGGGCGAGCGAGACCTGGTGGTTGATTGCCGCAGTCTGGCACGCTTTGAGCTGCGCGGCATACCGCCCATGGTCGCTGGTGCTGCACGTATTCGCGTGACCTTTACTGTTGATGCCGATGGCCTGCTCAGTGTCAATGCAAAAGAACAGGTCAGCGGCGTTGAAGCCCGCATAGACGTAAAACCTTCCTATGGCTTGTCAGATGAAGAGATTGCGCGCATGCTGCAAGACAGCTTTTCAACTGCCCAGCAAGACATGAAGGCGCGCGCTCTGGCTGAAGCTCAGGTGGATGCCGATCGTATGATTCTGGCGACGCAAAGTGCGCTGGCTGCAGATGCAGACTTGCTTAGCCCCAATGAGCGCGCGCAGGTTGACAGCCTGATGGCCGGCCTCACTGACACCAGATCTCATGGTGACGCCGCTGCCATAGAGGCGGCGACGCAGGCACTTGCAAGAGGCACCGAGGCCTTTGCCGCCGAGCGCATGAACCGTGGAATACAAAAGGCCCTTGCCGGCAAAAACATCGAATCTGTCTGAACACCATGCCCATCATTAAAATCCTCCCTCACGCTGAGTACTGCCCGCAAGGTGCTGAAATCAGTGCCCCTGCCGGTACGTCTATCTGTGAGGCGCTGCTTGAGAACAAAATAAATATCGAGCACGCCTGCGACATGAGTGCGGCCTGCACCACCTGCCACGTCATCGTGCGAGAGGGTTTCAGCTCGCTTAACTCGCCCGATGAAACCGAAGACGACCTTCTTGACCGTGCCTGGGGCCTTGAACCCAACTCACGCCTGAGCTGCCAGGCCATACTCGCGCAATCCAATGTGACGGTGGAGATTCCCAAGTACACCATCAACCACGCCAAAGAGCTGCATTAACAAGCATTTCGTCAAAGACCTTCATGCGCCAAATTTTTCTTGACACTGAAACTACTGGCCTGTCTGCCGAAAACGGCGACCGCATCATTGAGATCGGCTGCGTTGAACTGGTTGCCCGCAAGCTCACCGGCAACAACAAGCATTTCTACCTGAACCCCGAGCGCGACAGTCATGAAGACGCGATGAAGGTGCATGGCATCAGCAATGAGTTTTTAAAAGACAAGTCGAAGTTCTCGGTCATTGTTGATGAGTTGCTCGAATACCTGCGTGGTGCGGAAATCATCATTCACAACGCACCATTTGATGTGAGCTTCCTGAACAAGGAGCTTGAGCTTATCGGCCAGCCGCCCATCAGGCACTGCGTAGCCAAAGTGACTGACAGCCTGATGATGGCCAAGGAGCTTTTTCCGGGCAAACGTAATTCGCTGGATGCACTGTGCGATCGTCTGGAGGTTGACAACTCTGGCCGCACACTGCACGGCGCCTTGCTTGACGCTGAATTGCTGGCTGACGTTTACATCAATCTCACGCGCGGTCAAAACAGCCTGATGATTGACACAGGAAGCACCCCACAAAGCGGTAGTGCCTTGCCTTTGATTGATTTAAGCCAGTTCCAGTTGCCACTGCTGCTTGCGAGTGAGCAGGAACTAGCCGCTCACGAAATATTGTTGCTGGACATTGACAAGACCAGCAAAGGCAAGACAGTGTGGCGCGCCGTCAGCATATAATCTGAGGCTTGCCGCCAAGCAAAGGGAGATTAGCTCAGGGGTAGAGCACTGCATTCACACTGCAGGGGTCGCAAGTTCGAAACTTGCATCTCCCACCATGTATCCAAAGCAAAAAGGCCAAGTCAGTAGACTTGGCCTTTTTGCGTTTTCAGACCGTCTTGGCAGTAGTTTCTATAGCACTTCACTGGCAAAGTCGGCTAACCGTGAACGCTCACCTCGCGCCAGCGTGATGTGCCCCCCATGCGGCCAGCCCTTGAAACGGTCAACAGCGTAAGTCATGCCGGAGGAGCCTTCCGTCAAATACGGCGTGTCGATCTGAGCAAGATTACCCATACAGATAATTTTGGTGCCTGGCCCTGCGCGGGTAATCAGCGTTTTCATCTGCTTGGGCGTCAGGTTTTGCGCCTCGTCAATGATGACGTACTTGTTCAAAAATGTACGGCCGCGCATGAAGTTCATGCTCTTGACTTTGATGCGCGAGCGTATCAACTCATTGGTCGCAGCGCGGCCCCATTCGCCCGATCCGTTTTCGGTTTTGCCCAGCACTTCCAGGTTGTCGTCGAGCGCACCCATCCAGGGGCCCATTTTTTCTTCTTCTGTACCCGGTAAAAAACCGATGTCTTCGCCCACCGACACTGTCGCGCGGGTCATGATGATCTCGGTATAACGGCGGTCATCCAGCACCTGCGTCAGGCCGCTGGCCAGCGCCATCAGGGTCTTGCCACTGCCTGCCGTACCGGCCAGCGTGACAAAGTCAACTTCCGGGTCCATCAGCAGGTTCATGGCAAAGTTTTGCTCGCGGTTGCGGGTCGTGACACCCCAGACGGCGTTTTTCAGGTGGTTGTAGTCCTTGAGTGTTTTCAGCACGGCAGTTTTCGCGCGTATCTCGGTCACGCGGGCGTATAGCGGTGGTTCGCCTGGCGCTTCAAAAAACACAAACTGGTTAATCAGCAGGCTGGCCACAATTGGGCCTGTGATACGGTAAAACGTGAAGCTGCCTTGCTGCCAGCTTTCAATCGTTTTGCTTTGCCGCGTCCAGAAATCGTTCGGCAGGGCCAACACACCTGAATACAACAGGTCGCCGTCTTCCAGTGTCTTGTCGTTCTGGTAGTCGTCTGTAGCCAGGCCCAGTGCACGCGCCTTGACGCGCATGTTGATGTCTTTGGACACCAGCACGACTTCACGCGGGGCGTACTCTTTGCGTAGCGCCTCGACCACGCCAAGAATCTGGTTATCAGCCTTGCCTTGCGGCAAGCTCATGGGAAGCGTGTAGTCAAGCGGTTTGGTCTGAAAAAACAGACAGCCACCCGCCTCCCGGTGGCCAGTGGTGTCCAGTTTCAGGCCTTTGGCGATATCCGCGTCCTTGGCGCCAGCCAATGCGTCAAGTGAACGGCTGGTTTGGCGGGCATTGCGGGCGACCTCGGTCATGCCTTTTTTGTGACCATCGAGCTCTTCGAGCACGATCATCGGCAAAAAGATGTCGTGCTCCTCAAAGCGGAACAGGCACATCGGATCGTGCATCAGGACATTGGTATCCAGCACAAACAGTTTGGCCGGGCCAGTGTGCCTGGTCTTTTTCGGCCTGGCGGCGGGCTGCGCCGCCTGCACAGCTTGCGACGCCGGTGCGCTCTCTTTTTTATAGCTTCTTATAGCTGTCTTTGCTGGGCTGGGAGTATTTTTTCCCTTAAAAGCGACCGGATGATCACCGCCGCTGGCTACCCGGTCGTCAAACAGGTCAAGTACCGGGGGCTTCTGCACGGATTCAGTGTTTTCTGTTTTTCGCGCAGCCTTGGAGGGCGAGCGGGCTGGCGCGTCCATGGCGTCGGTGGAGAGAAGGGCAGCACGTTTGGTCGGGGCGGGGGGCAGGGGCATAGTGCTTAAAACTCCTTTGCGGGTTGATTCCAGAAGTGAAAAAGCCGCCTTGAGGCCAAGGCGGCTTTTTGGGGAAACGTGGTCGTGAAGCGCAACAACATGACTTCATTATGCACAACTCGAGTGACGAGTTGCGGAGGGCTTTTACGCCGGTTTTTTTAGCGCCTTGACGGCCTTTAAAACGTCATCAACATGGCCCGGCACTTTCAGGCCGCGCCATTCTTCAGCCAGCGTGCCATCAGGCGCAACCAGAAAGGTGCTGCGCTCAATACCCTTGACCTTTTTGCCGTACATGATCTTGTTTTTCACCACGCCAAACATGTGGCACATTTTTTCTTCGGTGTCCGCAATCAGCTCGAAGGGGAGTTCAAGCTTGGCCTTGAATTCATCATGCGACTTCATGTTGTCGCGCGAAACGCCGAACACGGTAGCACCGGCCTTGACGAAATCCTTGTAGCGGTCACGAAACTGCATGGCTTCGGTGGTGCAGCCGGGGGTGTTATCTTTCGGGTAGAAATACAGCACCACGACTTTGCCCATGTGGGACTGGTTGGAAACCTTGACGCCGCTGGTGGCGTTCGCTTCAAATTCGGGGAGGAGTTTATTGACGACGACTGCCATACTTGTTGGACCCTGACGAAAGTGTTTGTAATTAGCCGCGGCGCGGGCCGGGAGCATGCATCCCGACGCAACCCTAGATTTTACCCTGAAAGCGCACGCTAGCTAGTCACCAGCTTCAATCAAAAGCGCAGCAATCACCTGACGGCCTTCGCCTGCAAGAATGTTGTAGGTGCGGCAGGCAGCCAGCGTGTCCATGGTTTCAAGGCCAATACGCCGTTGCATCAATGCCCTCATGAAGGCTGGAGGGGGGAAACGCAGGCGTGATCCGCTGCCAAAAATCACCAGTTCGGGCTGGGTTACAGCGAGCATTGCAAAGTGTTGCTCAGTGAGATCTTCAAAGCGCGCGCAGTTCCAGTCAAACTTTTCACCGCGTGAGCCAATCACGATGCTACGCTCGATTTTCTCTGCCACACCGTCATGCCCCAGGGCCACCCAGCCGGGGCCATAACCAAGGATGGCTTGAACATCTAGTCGATCGGGTTGTAGCTTCATGCGTTTGAGGAGGGGTGTGAGCGTTGTAAAACGAGAGCCGTAAACGCTGGTTTGAGAGCGAAAACGGCTTTTTATGTGGTCAAATTATAGATTCCGCCTAAAAATTTCGCTAATCGCTGCGGCCCGGCCTGCAGAAAAACACCATGAAACAGATCACCAAATCCGCCAAGCTGGCTAATGTGCTTTATGACATCCGTGGCCCGATCATGGACGCGGCACGCCAGATGGAAGACGAAGGCCAGAAGATCATCAAGCTCAACATTGGCAACCTGGCCGTTTTTGGTTTTGACGCGCCGGAAGAAATCCAGCAGGACATGATCCGAAACCTGCCCAATTCAGCCGGCTACTCTGACAGCAAGGGTATTTTTGCGGCACGCAAAGCCGTCATGCATGAGACGCAAAAGCAGGGCATCAAGGGTGTGAGCCTGGACGATATTTACCTGGGCAATGGCGCCAGCGAGTTGATCACCATGGCCACCAATGCACTGCTTGACAACGGCGATGAGCTGCTACTGCCCATGCCCGACTACCCGCTGTGGACGGCCGCGACATCGTTATCAGGCGGCACGCCAGTGCATTACCTGTGCGACGAGGCCGATGGCTGGATGCCCAAGCTGGCAGACATACGCGCCAAGATTACGCCGCGTACCAAAGCAATTGTTGTCATCAACCCCAACAACCCTACCGGCGTGCTGTACTCCGAGGCCCTGCTCAAGGGTATTGTGGATGTTGCACGCGAGCACGGCCTGGTCATACTTGCCGATGAGGTGTATGACAAGGTGCTGTACGACGACGTCAAACACACGGCGATCGCCAGTTTGTCGAGCGATGTATTGACGCTTACCTTCAACTCCCTGAGCAAAAGCTATCGCTCATGCGGTTACCGCGCGGGCTGGATGGTGGTGTCTGGTGACAAGCGCGCTGCGGGTGATTACATTGAGGGCCTGAACATGCTCTCGAACATGAAGCTGTGCTCCAACGTGCCTGGGCAATGGGCTGTTCAAACTGCGCTGGGCGGGTATCAGAGCATCAACGACCTGACCTGTGAAGGCGGTCGCCTGCGTCGTCAGCGGGATTTGGCCTTTGAGCTGATTACTGCGATTCCGGGTGTGAGCTGCGTCAAGCCCGTGGCTGCACTTTATATGTTCCCCAAGCTTGACCCGGTGATTTATCCGATTGCCGATGACCGTCAGTTTTTCCTTGAGTTACTCCGGGAAACACGCGTCATGCTGGTACAGGGCACGGGGTTTAACTGGCCCACACCCGATCATTTCCGCATCGTGTTTTTGCCGCATGAAGACGACCTGCGTGAAGCCATTGGCCGCATCGCGAGGTTTCTTGAGTCTTACCGTAATAGCCATAGTCACAGCCAGCCGTAATTTTTTCGCAACCGACACAGAGATTCCAAGCAAGCATGAAACAAGAAAACTTAAAACCCATCCAGGTAGGCCTTCTGGGCATAGGCACTGTTGGCAGCGGTGTGTTCAACGTACTTCAGCGTAACCAGAGCGAAATCCTGCGCCGCGCGGGTCGCGGTATCGAGATCGCCATGGTCGCTGACCTTGACACTGCACGCGCGCGGGCCGCGGTTGGGCCGGATGTCAAGGTAGTGGCTGATGCACGGGCTGTTATCGCCAACCCCGACATCGACATCGTGGTTGAGCTGATAGGCGGCTACGGCATCGCAAGGCAATTGGTGCTGGAGGCGATTGAAGCGGGCAAACACGTCGTTACTGCCAACAAGGCGCTGCTTGCTGTGCACGGTACCGAGATTTTTTCAGCAGCGCACCGCAAGGGCGTGATGGTGGCGTTTGAAGCTGCTGTAGCCGGCGGCATCCCCATCATCAAGTCGCTGCGCGAAGGCCTGACCGCCAACCGAATTGAATGGATTGCCGGCATCATCAACGGCACCACCAATTTCATCCTGAGTGAGATGCGCGACAAGAGCCTGGACTTTGCCGTAGTGCTGAAAGAAGCACAACGCCTTGGCTACGCCGAAGCTGACCCGACTTTTGATATTGAAGGCGTTGACGCGGCACACAAGGTTACGTTGATGTCAGCCATTGCTTTTGGCGTGCCGGTTCAGTTTGACAAGGCTTATGTTGAAGGCATCACCAAACTTGGCGCGCAAGACATTAAATACGCAGAGCAGCTCGGCTACCGCATCAAGCTGCTGGGCATCACCAAAAAGACTGACAAGGGCATTGAGCTGCGCGTGCACCCCAGCCTGGTGCCGGCCAAGCGTTTGATCGCCAATGTTGAGGGCGCCATGAACGCGGTGATGGTGCATGGCGACGCCGTAGGCACTACGCTTTACTACGGAAAAGGTGCAGGCAGTGAGCCGACCGCCAGCGCCGTGATTGCTGATTTGGTCGACATTGCGCGCTTGCACACTGCGGACGCTGCCCAGCGTGTGCCGCACCTGGCTTTCCAGCCCGATTCAATGAGTGATGTACCCATGCTGACCATGGGTGATGTGGTGACCAGTTATTACCTGCGGCTGAACGTGGCCGATGAAGCCGGTGTGCTCGCCAAAGTCACGGGCATTCTGGCGTCGCTCAACATCAGCATTGACGCCATGCTGCAGCGTGAGGCCGATGAAGTAGGCGGTGAAGGATCTACCCAGACCGATCTCATCATCCTGACGCATGACTGTGTCGAGTCGAGGATGAACGAAGCATTGGTGCAGATGCAGGCGCTGCCCACGGTCTTGGCGCCAATTACGAGGATTCGCAAGGAAGAGCTGGCCTGACTCCAGCAAAAGTCATACAATAAAGTAATACCTAAAAATGTATTACTTTCGGAGTTCGCCATGAGTTATGCCTTAACCATCAAAAGTCAGGTCACCGTGCCTAAAGTCATTCGGCAGCATTTGCACGTCAAACCGGGTCAATCGGTGGATTACGAGCCTTTACCAGACGGCAGCGTGCGCATGTTCGCCGTACGTGAGCCAGCAGGGGTCAATCCGTTCCTGAAATTTATCGGTACTGGCGTTTCAGGCATGACGACGGACGAAATTCTGAACGAAACCCGTGGTGAGGGCTGGAACAAGTGATTCTGGTTGACAGTAGCGTCCTGATTGATTTGCTTGAGAAAACGCCTGAATGGTTTGACTGGAGTGCAGAGCAGCTATTTGCTGCGGCCAGCCGGGATCAGTTGGGTGTCAATGCGCTCGTTTATGCCGAGATATCACGGGCTTTTGCAAGTGAAGCAGCCCAGCAGGAGTTCATGAAACAAAGCGGAATGGTTTATTTGCATATTCCTGCCGCTGCGGCCTACGCCGCCAGCGCTGCCCATCGTATCTACCGAAAAAATGGCGGTACGCGTGCAGCAACCTTGCCTGATTTTTTCATAGGCGCGCATGCCAGTGTTGAGGGTTTCACCCTGATGACGCGCGACGCTACGCGTATCCATACCTATTTTCCAAAAGTGCCCAGCATTTCCCCAAGATGAACTACCTTTCCACCCGTGGCGACAAAATACCGCGCAAATTTTGTCAAATCCTGCTCGAAGGTCTGGCCCCAGACGGCGGTTTGTACCTGCCCGATCACTATCCGCAGGTTGATGCCGACATGCTGGCCAAATGGCGCAGCTTGCCCTATGCGGATCTGGCATTTGAAGTCCTGTCTTTGTATATTGACGACATTCCGGCGGCAGACCTGAAGGCAATTTGCCAAAAAACGTACACACAGGAGGTTTTTGGTACCGCAGAGATCGTACCTTTGCGCCCGCTTGAATCCGGTCTGTATCTGGAAGCGCTGTCCAATGGCCC
>JANOCP010000025.1:0-4044 GCA_031412235.1 Polaromonas sp. | reverse complement strand
TGTCAAGGGTGACATTGGTGACTCTGCACTTGTTACCAGCTTGCTGGCAACGCACCAGCCCCGGGCCATAGTCAACTTTGCCGCCGAATCCCATGTCGACAGGTCGATCCACGGCCCCGAAGACTTTATCCAGACCAACATCGTCGGTACCTTTCGCCTGCTGGAGGCCGTGCGCGCACATTGGGGTGCTTTACCGGCGCAAGCAAAGGCGGATTTCAGGTTTTTGCACGTCTCGACAGATGAAGTCTATGGCTCGCTCGCTGGTGATGATGCCGCTTTCACCGAAACCCATCGCTACGAGCCCAACAGCCCCTATTCAGCCAGCAAGGCAGCCAGCGACCACCTGGTGCGGGCGTATCACCACACCTATGGCTTGCCGGTGCTTACCACCAATTGCAGCAACAACGATGGCCCCTTCCATTTCCCTGAAAAGCTGAGTCCGCTGATGATCGTCAATGCCCTCGCAGGCAAGCCCCTGCCGGTCTACGGTGATGGCCAGCAAATTCGCGACTGGCTGTACGTTAAAGACCACTGCAGTGCCATCAGGCGCGTGCTCGACGCTGGCAGGCTGGGTGAGGTCTACAACATCGGTGGCTGGAACGAAAAGCCCAATATCGACATCGTCAATACGGTCTGTGCGCTGCTCGACGAGTTGCGGCCCAAAAGCGACGGTTCAAGCTACCAGACGCAGATTGCCTACGTCACAGACCGCCCCGGCCACGACAGGCGCTACGCCATCGACGCCAGCAAAATCCAGCGCGAACTGGGGTGGAAGCCGGCCGAGACTTTTGACACCGGCATACGTAAAACCGTAGCCTGGTATCTGGCCAACCCTGACTGGGTCAGCCATGTTCAAAGCGGAGCCTACCGTGACTGGACGACGAAGCAGTATGGTGCATCGAATCAGGCTAAGGCACCAGCTTGAGTGTGGTGTAATACTACACTGTAAGATTACATTGAAGGCTTTTGCATGAGTACAACCGCCAAGCTCTTTATGAGTGGCCGCAGCCAGGCCATTCGCTTGCCGGCAAAGTTGCGCATGGATGCCAAGGAAGTCCGCATCGAGCAGATCGGAAATGCGCTTTGGGTACAGCCTCAGGGCCCAGAAAATCAGAACATGGCAGATTGGCTGGCAGGTTTTTATCAAAACAGTGAGCCGCTACCAGATCAGTTTCTTGCAGAGCGAAACGATGCCCTGCCGCAGACGCGGGATTGGTCCTGATGGGGTTGGACTAATGCGCCGCACTCTGGACACCAATATTTGCAGCTATATCCTGCGCCGGCATCCGGCATCCATGATTGAGCGTTTTGCGACACTGGATCGTAGCCAGCTCTGGCTGTCTGCCATGGTTGTTGCTGAATTACGTTTCGGCGCAGCCAAACTCGCTTCGGCCCGCTTTTCTGCCGCAGTTGAAGCCTGGGTAAACGGCTTTGATGTTCGTCCCTGGCCCATCGAGGCCAGTTCGCATTACGCCCACATTCGTGCCGCGCTTGATAAGTCTGGCAAAAGCATTGGTGGTATGGACTTGCTGATTGCCGCGCACACCATGGCCGAAGACACTGTTTTGGTCACCAACAACGCCCGCGAGTTTTTGCGCGTGCCGGGTCTGGCGGTCGAGGAGTGGGCTCTTGAGTAATTCTGCTGGCTTGAAAATGCTGCTGCTCGGCAAAAACGGGCAGGTCGGCTGGGAACTGCAGCGCAGTCTTGCCCCGCTGGGCGAGCTTGTTGCGCTGGACCGCAACAGCACAGACCTGTGTGGCGACCTGAGCAATCTGCAGAGTCTGGCTGCCACGGTTCAGCAGCTGCGCCCTGATGTCATCGTCAATGCCGCCGCCTACACCGCGGTAGACAAGGCCGAAAGTGAGCCGGAGCTGGCTCGCACCTTGAATGCCCTGGCGCCGAGCGTGTTGGCCCAGGAAGCCGCAAAACTCGGCGCCTTGCTGGTGCACTACAGCACCGACTACGTGTTTGATGGCAGCGGTATCCGCCCGTGGCTTGAGGCCGATGCGCCAGCCCCGCTTAATGTTTACGGTCAGACCAAGCTGGAAGGTGAACAGCTGATTCAGGCAGTTTGCCCAAACCACCTTATTTTCCGCACCAGCTGGGTTTACGCAGCCCGAGGCGGCAACTTCGCCAAAACCATGTTGCGCCTTGCTCAGGAGCGCGAGCATCTGACGGTAATAGACGACCAGTTTGGCGCGCCGACCGGTGCTGATCTGCTGGCTGATGTCACGGCACACGCCATCCGGCAGGTCCGGCGGTCTGAGGGTGACTGCGGGCTCTATCATCTGGTCGCTGGCGGTGAAACCAGCTGGTTTTCGTATGCAAACTACGTCCTTGCCCAAGCATTACGGCTATCACCAGCTATTAAAATAGTAGCAGATGAAGTGACGGCAGTTCCCAGCAGCGCTTTTGCCACTGCCGCAAAAAGACCTAGTAACTCGCGTCTTGACACCACTAAGTTGCAGACCACCTTCGGCGTGATCCTGCCCCACTGGGAGCAAGGCGTGGCGCGTATGCTTGATGAGGTTCTGGCGAGTGGCAAGTTGTAAGTGGTTAGTGGCAAGTAGGAATTCCGGGCTCCGGATCTACCACTCACCACTCACCACTTGCCGCTAACACCTAACCACTAACAATACTTACCGCCCACCCGAAAAAACTGCACAGATAATGACTAAACCGCACGAGCAACTGGATGCCTGGAAGTTTGCCATGCAATCGGCCAAGGCTGTGTACCAGCTTACGGCTAGCTTTCCGGTTGAAGAGCGTTACGGATTAGCGCGGCAAATGAGGCGTGCAGCGGTTTCGATTCCCAGCAATATTGCCGAAGGCGCGGGACGAAATGGGCCAAATGAGTATTTTTACTTCATTGGAATTGCTCGCGGTTCTCTGGCAGAACTGGAAACACAGCTTCAACTGGCCGGCATGCTTGATTTTGCGCCGCCAGATCACGCTGCTTTTGACTTACTCAGTCGAACGGGAAAGCTTCTAACCGGCTTGCATAAAAAGATTAACCAGACATGAACCACTCACCACTTGCCACTCACGACTCACCAGTAAAGCGCAAAGGCATCATCCTTGCAGGCGGCTCGGGCACGCGGCTGCATCCGGCAACACTGGCCATCAGCAAGCAACTCCTGCCGGTGTATGACAAGCCCATGATTTATTACCCGCTGAGCACGCTGATGCTTGCCGGCATACGTGAGGTGTTGATCATCAGCACGCCGCAAGACACGCCGCGCTTCGAGCAACTGCTGGGTGATGGCAGCCAGTGGGGCATGAATCTGCAATATGCTGTTCAGCCCAGCCCTGATGGCCTGGCACAGGCTTTTATCATTGGCGAGCAGTTTTTGGGCAACTCGGCCAGCGCGCTGGTGCTGGGGGACAATATTTTTTATGGCCATGACTTTCATAAGCTGCTGGGCAACGCCATGAGCCAGTCCGCAGGCGCCAGTGTGTTTGCCTACCATGTGCATGACCCAGAGCGCTATGGCGTGGCTGAGTTCGATGCGGCTGGCAAGGTGCTGTCGCTTGAAGAAAAGCCAAAGCAGCCCAAATCAAATTACGCGGTAACCGGCCTGTATTTTTATGACAACCAAGTGGTAGGGCTTGCCAAAAACCTCAAGCCATCCCCGCGTGGCGAACTTGAAATTACCGACCTGAACCGCCTGTATCTTGAGCGCGGCCAGCTCAGTGTTGAGATCATGGGCCGTGGCTATGCCTGGCTTGACACCGGCACACACGAATCGCTGCTTGAGGCCAGCCAGTTCATCGCCACGCTTGAGAATCGCCAGGGTTTGAAAGTCTCATGCCCCGAAGAGATCGCCTACCGGCAGCAATGGATTGATGCCGCCCAGCTCGAAAAACTTGCGCAACCCCTTACAAAAAACGGCTACGGACAGTACCTTCTTCGTATTCTTAATGAAAGAGTCTTTTGATGAAAGCTACTTCGCTCGCAATCCCTGCCCTACGACTGATCGAACCCAGAGTGTTTAGCGATAAACGGGGCTTCTTCTTTGAAAGCTTTAATCAGAAGATATTTG
>JANOCP010000024.1:0-19696 GCA_031412235.1 Polaromonas sp. | reverse complement strand
CGGCTTGGGGCGCGGTGACTTGCCAGCCCCATAAAAATTGCGCAGTTTTAAGCACCTGCAGTGTGCCGCTGTAGCCTTCGGCTTGTTGGGCCGCTATCCATTGCGGGTGCAGGTATCGCGTCTGCATTTCTTTGGCGATGGCGCTGCTGGCACTTTCGGTAATCACTTCGGTGGTGTCGCGCAGGTTTTGCACATACAGCGCGGGGTCTTTGCCGGTGAGCTGGCGCACCGCTTGCCCGATGCCTCCCAGGTATTGAAACGGGTCGTCGCTGGTCAGCACGCCGTAGGTGTTGGAGGTGCGCGACAGCAGCGCTGCATCAACTTGGGCCAGGTTGCTGGCGTAGGCGTTTTGCACGGCTTTGTTCCGCGCGCCTGCATCAATACCTTGCCCATAGGCATAGCCCATGCGATCAATATAGAGCTGGGCCATCTCTGCGTCACCGCCACCCTTATCTGCTTTTTTCCAGAGGTCTGTGGCTTGCGCGGCATCGCTCAGGCCGGTGCCGTAGCTGCCTTGTTCGTTAGAAAACACCCGTGCGGTAGACCAGCCTTTGGCATCTGGAGCGCTGGCACCTTGCGCCGCAAATTGAGCCGCCAGCTTTTGCGTGTTGCGTGCGACCAGGTTGTCGGCTTCTTTGAGTTGTGCAACTTGCCGTACGGCTTCGTCTACCCAGCGCATCACCACCGGGAACTGGTCGCGGTACGAGCCCGTTACGCTGACCAGTACGTCCAGGCGCGGGCGCTTAAGCTCGCTTGCGGGCAACACATCCAACCCGGCGACACGTCCGGCATCGTCCCAGCGGGGTTTGACGCCCAGGGCATACAGGGCTTGTGACTCCATCACGCCCTGATGGCGCATGGTTTCGCCAGCCCACAGGCTGAAGGCCAGCTTTTCGGGCCAGCGTCCTGCATTTTCTTTGCGGTGCTGCGTCATCCACGCGTCAAAGGCGGCCACCCCGGTGTCCCAGGCCTGGCGGGTGGGTACTCGGCTCGGGTCAAAGCCGTACAGGTTGCGGCCCGTGGGAAGGCTTTCAGGGTTACGCACCGGGTCTCCACCGTAGCTGGTCTTGACGTGCTGGCCATCGAGTGCAGCCAGAAACCCGCTGATTTCTTCATTGTTTGCCAGTGCAGCATCGAGCTTTTGAGCGCGCTGCGCGAGTGCCAGCAGCACCTTGGGATCAAGCAGCTTTGCCTCGGCGCGGTTGGGCACAGAGGTGTGCGTCAAAGCTGCGTCTTGAATGCGCAAGTCCAGCGTGCTGGCGGCTTGCGGGTCCTTTAGTGCAACTTGCAGCCAACGGGCTGGGCGTGAGTTGATGATTTTTTTGGCATCGAGCAAAAATACCTCGTCAATGTCTTCACCCAGCGCATCAATCAACGGTTTGCGCAGGGTTTGCATCACCGTGCCAAAACGGCGCTGCGCATCGGGTACTTCACCAAATGCGGCCAGGCCCAGTGGTTGCGCAGTTTGCGCAATGTCGTCCAGGTAGGGGTGCAGCTCTTCCATAAAGCCAGCAAAATTTTTACGTATTTTGTCTTGTGTCCAGCCCACGTCGCGGTGCAACTGGTGCTCAACAAAAGCGGCAATCAAACGCGATTCAAGCTCTTTTTTAACCGGGCCAGGCGACACGGTTTCCCAGTCGTGCATGAGGTCGTGCATTTCATGCACCCCTGGCCTGAAACCCGCCGGGGAAAACATCGGCGTCGAATGGCTCACCAACACGGCACGGCCACGCCGTTTGGCAGTCAGCGCCTCGCCCAGGTTGTCCATGATGTAGGGGTAAATGATGGGTAGGTCGCCCAGGGCCAGCAGCGGGTCGTCCTGGCTGGACAAGCCGCGCTCTTTGCCGGGTGCCCATTCAAGCGTGCCGTGCGTGCCAACGTGCACCACGGCGTTTGCGCCCAGCTGGGTGCGCAGCCACAAATAGGTTGCCAGATAGTGGTGGCTGAGCGGTACGGATGCGCGGTGGCTGATGCGTTTTTTGCGCAGCTCTGCGGCCGTGCCGCTGGTGATTTCATGGCGCAGTGGCTGGGGCATGATGACCACGTTGCCCAATTGCACACGCGGAATGATGAAGCCGGGCTCTGTTTGCCCGGCACCTGTGACAGCATTGGGACGGACCATGATCGACGTAGCTGGTGCGCCCCAATAGGCTTCAATCCGTTGCCGCGTATCGGGCGGCAGCGTTTGAAACCACTTTAAATAGCTGCTCAGCGGCAGTACATCGGCCAGCCCCTGTGCGGGCAAGGCGGCGAGCGTTTCGGGTTTGTAAAAAGCAGCTAGCGTGGCCTGCACTTGTGGCGTGATCTGGTCGGCGGTAGGCGCTTGCGTCTGGTAGCCTGCGCTTTTCATGGCCGCCAGCATGTTGTGCAGGCTTTTGGGTACGTTTAAAAAAGATGCGCCAAAGTTGCCTTCACCCTGCGGGTAGTTGTAGACCAGCATCGCGACGCGGCGCTGGGCGGTGGGCGTTTGCTGCAGGCGGGCGAGTGCGGCAGCCTTGTCTGCCACAGCATTGATTTGCAATGAAATCGGCTGCAGCGCGCCGGTTTTGGCATCACGCGCCGTGATGAGCATGGCGTCCACCATGCCGGAGAGTTCACTGGGCGTGTAGTAGTAGGCCGCGTCGCTCATGGCGAGGCCGTCTTTGCTTTGCGCCCACTGGCTTTCGTCCATGGCGAGTGCCGGCATGGTTTGCAGCACTGGCACGCCAATGCGCTCCAGCTCAGCCTTGCGCTCGGTCGGGTTGAAGACCAGTGCCGAATTGATGATGACATCGACCATGCGTGTGGCGCCAGTTGGCGTGTTCACATGCGTGGCTTGATAAAACGGATCTTTTTGCTGGCGCGGCCCGTAAAAGGCATAGGCACGCAGCCCGCGTTGTTCGAGGGCGGTGATGAGCGCGTCCAGCCAGGGCGTGTCGTCAGATGTGAAGACGGCGTTGTTGACTGCAATGGCAATTGTTTTATTTGCTCTTATTTCAGTAGCTGCTTGCGCCCGATTTGATGGGGCTAAAGTCGTATTTGATGGGTAAAAAGTGCCGTTTCCGAGGTTTTCTAGCGCTGAGGCGGCATTGTTTTCAATTTGCGGCCACTTGGGGTTGTAAAAACCTTGCAATGGCAACTGCACTGCGGGCGGCATGGCAGCAATGGTCTGAGTCACTCCGATTTTTAAAGCCACCATCGCCAGACGCATGTTTTGCGCACCACCAAAGCGCCAGTACTCGCGCAGCCGCTGCGCCCAGTCGGGGGCCACGCCGCTCTCAGTTTTGAGCGGCGCAATATTGGATGGCGTTGCGGCAAGCCGCTCGTTTTTAACCACAGCACTTAACTCGCCGACCACCACGTACGGTTTGCCGCTTTGATTGATGGCCTCTCCAAAGCGCGCGGCAACGGTTTGCGCCACGCTGGTATGCGGCGCGTCTATCACCATCAGGCTGGCCGAGCGCAATGCTTTTTGCAGCGTATCTGGCGTGTCTTCTTCAGCCGACACCGTATGCATTACAACACCCGCCTGCAATGCAGCCGCTTGCAACCTGGCCAGTCGGGCGGGTGATACGACATAGGTAGTGAGCAACACGACGCTCGTTGCGGGTGCTTGCCCAATTGCAGCCATACAACTACACAAACCGAGCAACCCTAACAGTACAACCCTGAAAACACTCACGGCTTGGCCGCGTTTGAAGCAGCAGGCACATACACCATGCTGCCGTCTTTCATGCGGTAGGCCGTACCGGCTTTTTCACCGTCGCCCTCGCCAGACGCGCCACTAGCCTTGAACTTGGTGATTTTCTGGCCGTCTTTGGTGATGATTTCCATGTTGGGCTGGCCTTCGTTGCGAATAATGGTCAGCTTGTCGTTGGCAAACGGGTTCATGGGGTTGTTGATCACGGCAATCAGCAGCATGCCGATGACCACCAAGAACACATCGATCAGGTTGATGGTTGACAGCACCGGGTCGTCATCGTCCTCGTCGAGGATGCGCAGACGCGGCCTGGCAGCAGAGGTTTTGGTGTCGGCGTTCATGCTGGTGTGCCATCAAGAACCGCCAGCATTTCAGCCAGCAACCAGCGGCGGCGAACGCTGTAAATCACAAAGGTAATGGACGCCGCCACCAGCGCCACAATTACGGCAGCAAACGCCGGCGCCAGGCTTTCCGCCACACCGCTTGACTGGCCAGACGCCACCGCCACCAGCGCCGGGCCCATCGGGATCATGGTGGCCACCAGCCCCAGCATGGGTGCCACGCGGCTGCACAGACGCAGACCTTCCAGCTCCTTGAGAACAGCCAGTTCCAACCGCTCTTGTGATGCCGCTTTATGACCCATCAGCACCAGTACACAACCGGGCTGCTTGCGGCGGCGTAACCACTCTACAGCAAACGCGCCCAGGCTCATCACAGCATAGGCAAACACGGCAAACACCATCAAGGTCACAGGCCATAAAAATATTTGTGCAAGCTGGAACAGCGCGGCTTCAAAAGGCATGGTGTCACTACTTTCAAGATTGATGAGAGGTTTCAGTCGGCAAGGCACTGGCTTGGCCCCAGGCGTCTTCAAACACGATATCCGCCAGCGCCGCACGATGCGCCCATTTTTCAGCCTGCAGCATGGGCTGGTCGTAAAAAGCATCTACCGGGCCCAGGCACAAAATCGCAATCGGCTGGCTACCCTCCGGCATCTGCAGCAGCTTTGCCAGTTGTTGCGGGCAAAACATGGACACCCAGCCCATGCCCAGACCCTCGGCACGCGCGGCCAGCCACAGGTTTTGAATCGCGCACGCAGTGGACGCCAGATCCATTTCGGGCATGGTTCGACGGCCAAAAACATGCTGCTCACGGCCGGGCGGCATGGCCACCACCAGTACCTCAGCGGCGTCAAGCACACCCTGCACCTTGAGTTTCATGAACTCGTCTTCACGCTCATCCAGCGCCCTGGCTGTCAGTACACGTTCCTGTTCAACCAGTGCATGCAGCGCTAGCCGGAGCGGCTGGCCGCGCACGCGGATGAATCGCCACGGCTGCATCAAACCCACGCTGGGCGCGTGATGGGCTGCTTGCAGCAGGCGCTGCAATTGGTCGTCGGGGACGCTGCCGCCATTGAAATGCCGCATATCGCGCCGCTCGAAAATCGCGCGGTAGACGGCGGCTTGTTCAACCTCAGTAAAAGCGTGCCCAGTCATGGCCTGTCAGTCTTCTATCCCGCGCTGGGCTGGTATGCCCGCCTTGAACGCGTGCTTGACCATGGTCATCTCGGTCACGGTATCGGCCAGTTCAATAATTTCTGGTGGGCAGCGACGGCCCGTGATGACAACGTGCGTAGCTGTCGGGCGGTCAAACAGTGTTTGCACCACTTCTTCAATACCACCGACGGGCTCCATCCAGCCGTAAATCAGCGGGTAGGTAAATTCATCGAGCACGACCATGAAGTACTCACCACTGTTAATCGCGGCTTTGGCTTTTAGCCAGCCGTCGCGCGCAAGCTGGCCTGAGTGCTCCAGGTCCTGGCTCTTCCAGCTGAAACCGTCGCCCATACCCTCAATCGGAATACCCAGTTGCTCAAACATGCGGTGCTCGCCAAAGCGGGCGGTCGGCACTTTCATGAACTGGAAGATCTTGATTTTTTTGTTGTGAACATGGGTGCGGCCAAAAGCCCGCAGTGCCAGACCAAAAGCGGCGGTGCTTTTGCCTTTGCCGTCGCCAGTGTTGACGATAAGCAAGCCGCGCCGCTCACCCTCGGGTTTTTCGTAGGGTTTTTCTTTGGGAGGTGTTTCGATTTGCATAGTGAATCCCCTGTGGGGTCAGACTCCAATTAATTTTCAAATATTCGATTTAAATTTTGGGTAAGGCCACCCATTGGCCAGCCAGTTGGTGAATGGCAATCCGCTGGTCAAACACGGCCTCGATTGCGCGATGGCTAGCCGCATCATTACAAGTACCTTGATGCGTAACCCGGCCAGCGGCCATGACGACCACCTCATCGGCTTGCAACGCAAACGAAATTTCGTGCAGCACGCTAATGACAGTTTTACCGCTGGCAACCAGCGCCTTTGCAGTCAAGAGCCAGTCGGTTTGATGGGGCGGATCCAGATTGGCCAACGGCTCGTCCATCAGAAGTACTTCGGCCTCCACCGCCAAAGCCCGCGCGAGTAAAACACGTTGACGTTCGCCACCCGACAGTTGGCCGAGCGCCCTGCCCCGCCAGTCCCAGGCGTGGGTTAATCGCAAGGCCTTTTCGACGGCGGCATGGTCAACAGCGCTGGCAGGTGCTAACCAGGGCTGATGCGGCAAGCGGCCCAGCATGGTCACGTCATAGGCGGTCAGGTCATCGGCTGAGGCTTCGTTTTGGCCAAGCCATGACAGTTGCTGTGCGCGCTGTTTGGCGAGCATGCTTTGCGTGGGCTGGCCGAGCAATTCTGTAGAGCCCGTAAAAGGAATCAAACCTGCCAGAACTTTTAGCAAGGTCGATTTACCTGCGCCATTCGGGCCGACGATGCTGGTCCATCGAGCGTGGGGTAAATCAATGGAAATATCGCTTAAAACCTCAGCATTTCCGAGCCTAGCCCTTATTCCACGGGCCTGAATCGCGACGATTTTTTCAGCTATCAAATGTAAAGCGGTACTCACAGCCCAGCACCCCGCCCGGTATGCCTGTGCATCAACCAGAGCAGGTAGCCCCCGCCCAGCACGGCTGTCAGCACGCCAACTGGCAGCTCTTGCGGAGCCATCAACCAGCGCGCCAAAATATCGGCCGCAACAAGCAGCACTGCCCCCATCAAACTAGACAAAACGATCAATCGCCCGTGCGTGGTTTTAACCACTGAGCGCACCAAATGCGGGGCAGCCAAACCCACAAACGCAATCAAACCCGTTTGAGCGACAGCTGTACCTGTGGCAAGCGCCAACACAGCCACCAGCGCGGCGCGCATTTGCGGTAGTTGCAGCCCCAGGCTTTGCGCGGTCGCCTCACCCAGTGACAGGCCATCGAGCACATGGCTCATCAGCCACGCGGCGACCAAACTGATGCCAAACGCCGACACCATCACGGCGCAGGCTGTCCAGCCAACAAACGCTGTGGTGCCCAGCATGAAGGCTTGCATCGCCTGCATGATGTCTGGCGTGAGCAGCAAAACCAGTGAGGTAAACGCCCCCAGCACCACACCGACCACCACACCCGCCAACAGCAAACGTAATGTGTGCTGTACGCCCCTGGCCAACAGCAGCGTCAGCAGCACCGCAGCCACTGCGCCTAAAAATGCAGCTCCCGTCAGCCCGACCCGGGCTACCCATTGCGTGGCCAGTGGCGACACGCCGAACAGAGCCATGGCCATGGCCACACCTAGCGATGCGCCCGATGCACTACCGAGCAAATACGGGTCAGCCAATGGGTTACGAAACAGACCTTGCGCCACCGCACCCGCCAGCCCCAGCAGGGCACCGGCCAGCCAGGCCCCTACCGTACGCGGCAAGCGGATTTCCCACACGATGAGCATGGCCTGCGGGTCACGCTGCATGTTCGCAACCGATTCAAAACCCGTGCTACCCACAGTGACGCCCAACAACAACAAGCCGCAAGTCGCGGCCAGCAGCAGACTTGCCAGCAAAATCGCCTGGCGGTTTGACACGCTACTCATACGACTCTAAACATTTCGCCATCAGCCGTGCAGCTTCTGCCATGCGCGGGCCAGGGCGTACCACGACATCAGAGTCGCCCACACCAAACACGCACACCCGATTGCTCTTGACTGCCTTGATGCTGTTCCAGCCGGGGTAAGCCACCGCATTAACCATGCTACGGTTGCCAATCATGATCACATCAGGGTTGGCACGCACCACAAATTCGGGGTTCAGTCGGGGGAACGGGCCCAGCTTGGCAGGTACGACGTTTTTCACACCCAGTCGCGTGAGGGTTTCACCAATAAAGGACGCCTCGCCCGCCGCATACGGCCCACGGCTGACTTCAAAATACACCCGCGCTGTTTTGGCCTTGGCAGGCAGTGACTGCGCTGCTGCCGACACGCTGCTGTCAATGATTCGCCACAAACGGTCTGCACCTTGCGCCTCTGGCACGGCCAGCAGCACACCCAGCACCGACAGCACGCGTTTCACATCGGCATGGGTTTTGGTTTCTAGCGCCACCACCTTGATGCCCAGTGCTTCCAGCCTTTCACTGGAACGTGACTTGCCGGAGACCAGCACCACGTCGGGCTTCAAAGCCACGATGGCTTCAATGTTCGGGTCCATACCGCCGCCCAGTTTTGGAAGGCTTTTTAAAGAGTCCGGGTAGTTGGAATAGCGATCAACCCCCACCAGCCGTTGGCACTGCTCCATCGCGCAAACGCTTTCTGTCAGGGACGGCAACATGCTGACAATGCGTTGCGGCGTTTGCGCGAACGTGACCGTCACGCCACGGTCATCGACCAGTTGCAGGGCGTGAGCGGGGCTGAAAGCCGCACAAAAAATCGCCAACGCAGCAAATACCTGGATCATGGAAAATCTTTCAAGGCCAGCGGCAAACCAGCCGCCATGAAGGTAACGCGCCTGCAGGCGGCTGCCACTTCCTGGTTGAGCCTGCCAAGCGCATCGACAAAGTCACGGGTTTCTCGTCCCATCGGAATCACACCCAGCCCAATCTCGTTGCCCACCAGGATCACCGGGCCGGGAGCATTTTCAATTGCTATCAAAAAAATAGCTGTGTATGCCCGTAATCCATGGGCAGGGAGCACATTTGATTCATTTTTATACTTGTTTTCAGTGTTTTGATGATCTTGATGCGGCATCAGCAGGTTGGTCAGCCACAGCGTCAGGCAATCAACCACCACCATGGTTTGCGGGGTGCTGTGGCGGGCCAGCGCCTCACCCAGCGCTATCGGTTCTTCGACGGTCTGCATGCCGGGTACGCGCTCTGCCCTGTCCTGCTGATGGCGCGCAATGCGCTGCTGCATCTCATCGTCCCAGGCCTGTGCGGTGGCAATCATCACGGCTTTGTGGTCGGGCGACCGGGCCAGCCACTCGCGCGCCAGCAGCTCGGCGCGGCGCGACTTGCCGGATCTCTGGCCGCCGAGTATCAATTCACTGCGGGCAATGTTGAAGGCGTCAGCCATGGGCGGCATCCCAGGCTGCAATGATTTTGTGAATCTGCTCCACACCATCAATCAGCGCTGCCGGGCCGGGCTGCAAAATCTCGGCTGATTTGATTTCAAACAGCTGATCGTTTTTAACCGCGCTGACCTCTTGCCAGCCAGGCCGAGCCCGCACATGCGACGGGCGAAACTTGCGGCCGCACCATGAGCCGAAAATAATCTCGGGGTTGCGACTGACGATCTTGGCACCGTCGGCAATGATGCGGTCTTTACCCATGGGCTGTTTTGCCAGTTCGCGAAAGCAGTCGTCGCCGCCAGCAATACCGATCAGCTCAGACACCCAGGCAATCGCGCTAATGTGCGGGTCGTACCACTCTTCAAAGAACACACGCGGACGGCGCTTCAGGTTTGATGCTGCGTGCTCAATCGCCAGCAGGCGGGCCTGCATGGCCTGTATAAGGCCCAGCCCCTTTGCTTCTTGCCCCACCATCGCAGCCAGCTGGTACATCATGGAGAAAATCTCCTGCACGCTGCGCTGGTTGAAGATCGTGACCTGTATGCCTTTTTTCACCAGTTGCGAGGCAATATCGGCCTGCAGATCTGAAAATCCAATCACGCAGTCAGGCTGCAGCTCAACTATCTTGTCAATTTTGGCGCTTAAAAAGGCGCTGACTTTTGGCTTTTCTTCACGCGCACGCGGCGGACGCACGGTGTAGCCGGATATTCCAACAATACGGCGCTCTTCGCCCAGCATGTAGAGCCACTCGGTCGGCTCTTCAGTCAGGCACACAATGCGCTGCGGACCGTAGGCCGAAGTGTCTTTGGCTGCAACAAGTGTCCGCCAATCCATTGCAGGTATTGCGGCTTCAGTCATGACCATCCTTTAAAAACAGGCCGGCAGCCGCTTGCAGGTTTGATGCAAACCAGGCATGAAAGTAACTGGCTTTGACCGAACCCTGCTGGTACAAAGCCTCCCCCTCGTTGCGCAGCTTTCGGCCGGGTACGGCCTGTGTGCGCGCTGCCGGCTGAAGACTGGTTAAGCAGGTCGAATAATGAAAAGCATGGCCTCGCAGCACACCGCCAGTCACTTCAAGCTGCTGCGGACCCAGCGCAGCCAGGCGCTTCTGAAGGGTCACGCTGCCGGGCAATACGCCCCACATCGGGTAGCTTGCGCCGTCAACCGTGCTTAAGTCATCAAACAGGGTCATCATGCCGCCACATTCTGCCCAGACCGGTTTACCTGCATTGACATGCGCCGTAATGCTGGCCTTCATGGTCTGGTTTGCAGCTATTTTTTCAGCATGCAGTTCAGGGTAGCCACCGGGTAGCCACAGCGCATCACAGTCAGGCAAGGCGGCATCTGCCAGTGCTGAAAAATACACCAGCTGCGCGCCCATGGCTTGCAGACAATCAAGATTGGCGGCGTAGATAAAACAAAACGCTGCATCACGCGCCACGGCAATCGTCTGGCCTTGCAATGCGCCAACCGGAAACGGTGAAGCCGGGGAAACTGGCAGCTCAAAGGTCGTCGACCATGCCTGCAAATCCGCAATATCCATTTGCCCCAAAGGCGTGCTGGCCAGGGCATCAGCAGTTGCATCAAGCCGCGTCATGGCATCACCAAGTTCACTCGCCATGACCAGGCCCAGATGCCGCTCAGGCAGGGTAAAAGCATCACTGCGCATCAGCGCACCCAGCCACTGGGCAGGTTCGCGCAGGCCGTCTTTAAGCATGTCGGCATGGCCTGGAGAGGCCACGCGATTGGCCAGTACGCCCGCAAATCGCAGGCCCTGGCGGTAGTGCTGCAAACCCCAGGCGAGCGCCCCAAAAGTACCCGCCATGGCGCTCGCATCAATCACCGTCAGCACGGGCAGACCAAAGCGCTGCGCTAGGTCCGCCGCGCTGGGCTCGCCATCAAACAAGCCCATGACGCCTTCAACAATAATCAGGTCACACTCCAGCGCTGCCGCATGCAGGCGCTGGGCGCAATCTGCCTCACCCGTCATCCATAAATCAAGCTGGTGTACCGGGTTGCCGCTAGCCAGCGTCAGCCAGTGCGGATCCAGAAAATCTGGTCCGCACTTGAACACGCGTACGCGCCTGCCCTGCCGCACATGCAGCCGCGCCAGCGCACTGGCAACCGTGGTTTTGCCCTGACCGGATGCGGGTGCAGCGATCAGGATGGCGGGGCAGGACGCAGTGTTCATCGCTGGTTTTACCGGGGCTGCCAGCGCACGCTCACATACACACTGCGGCCTGGCTGGTTGTAGCCCCTTAAGGTTTCGTATTGCTTGTTGGTCAGATTGTTGACCTTGGTTTGTAGCTTCCAGTCTCTATTGATGCGGTAGTCAGCATACAGGTCAGCCGTGGTGTAGCCGTCAATCGGCTGCAGGTTGGCCACATCGTTAAAGCTGTCGCCAGCGCTCAAGACTGAGGCACCCAAAGTCCACACGCCGATGTCGTAGTCAGCACCCAGCCTGAACTGGCTACTGCTTCGACGCGGCAGACGTTTTCCTGTGAGTTCGTTACGCGGGTTCAGCGAGTCGGCAGATGCGCGCAGCGTCAGGGGGCCAAACGATCCGTCATAGGAGAGGGTAAATCCGTCAATGCGTGCCTGAGGTACGTTGGCGGCTATGGTGGTCGCTGTAATAAAGCCGCGAATCTTGTTGTCGAAATGGACCAGCTTGACGCTTTGACCAGCCTGGCTCCAGGTCACGCCAAGATCAGTGTTTTTGCCGCGTTCTGGCTGAAGCGCGGTGTTGCCAAAACCCGGAAAATACAACTGGTTAAACGACGGCGCGACAAAGCTGGTGCCATAAGCAGCGTTAACGCGCCAAGCCTCAGTCAGACTGAAGCCATAGCCCGCAAAACCGGTACTGTTGCCGCCAAACTGCGAGTTCTGATCGCGCCGCACATTGGCCTGCCAACTATGCCTGCCGGCGCTTCCATTCAGGCCGACAAAATACGACGATACATCTCGCTCCTTGACCGTGTAAGCAGCTGAGCTCTCAATTTTTTGAGTCAGATATTCAACACCAGCAAGCGCAACGCCAATCGGCGTATCAATATCGTTTTGCCAGCCAAGCTGGTGCTGGTTGGTTCTGAACAGGCTGGGCAAAGTTGCCGCAACCACCGCCTCGCTTGAATCCACGCTCTGGCTATAGCGCAGTTGCGACTTCCAGCCCGGCAAAAACCGGCCTTCAATACCCGCGCGTGCAACGCTGGTCCGGCCACGGTAGCGGGTATCGCGGTTTAAACCATCATCCGTGTGGTTGATGCTGCTGGCATACAAAAGACCAGCATCAATTTTCCAGTCGGTAGTGATCTGGTAAGCCACCGAGGCATTCACGGAATCCTGATTAAAACCGTCGGAGTCAGGGTTGAAATTGGCACCGACCTTGGGGTTGGTGGCTGAAAAGCCGTTTTCGCGGACCTTTTGAACGCCCAGCGAGTAGCTAACCGCACCCGTGCCGCCCGAGAATCCAGCGGTGAGCTGGCGGTATTGCTTGCTGCCCAGTGTTATCGAGGCATATGGGCTAAAGCCCTGAGCGCCCTTGCGCATGAATATCTGCACCACACCGCCTACGGCTTCGCTGCCGTACAAGGCAGAAGCCGGACCCTTGAGCACCTCAATCCGTTCGATCATGTCGACCGGAATATTGTCAAAAGTTGGCGTGCCGGTTGTAGCAGAGCCAAAGCGGACACCGTCAATCAACAAAATTGTGTGGCGTGCCTCGGCACCGCGAATGATGATGCTGCTGTTTTTGCCCAATCCACCATTCGAACTGAATTGCACACCTGGCACGCGGGCCAGAATTTCAGGCAACGTTCTGCCGGCTGATTTTTCAATGTCGGCGCGGTTGATAACCACCACGTCACTGACCAGCTCGTCGGTGCGGGTGGGCGTGCGCGTCGCAGAAACAACGGTTTCCTGGAGTTGGGGTGCGGATTGCGTGCCAGGTTGGGCGTTAGGGGTTTGCGCAAAAGACGGAAAGACGGCGGTCAACGCCAAAGGAAGCACGGCAAGGCGTGCACGAAAAACACCGGTTTTCATGGGTAAAACAATCAACAACAGGCCCTCACCGGCTTCCCCGCCAGTGCATGGGCGTTACGAATGTGCGCCGTTTTTAGAGGCGCACCTTCACCTCGTTGGCCGGTATCCGGGCTGACGGACCTGCTCTTCATCGCCTTCCCAAGCGCCTGTTTCCAGGGGCACTCAGTGGCTAGTGATGAAAGCTGAAAACCGATACAAGAACAATCCTGCAGGGCATTCGTCCGTTTTACCGTTGCGGGGGCAGCGCAGGTTAAAAGTTGTGTCGCTCACATTTCCGGGCCGGCCCGGGCAATGTGGCAAAAACTCTCTCCTGCTTCCCGTTGAACTGCAGCGTGTGAACCACACTGCGAGCACCAACACGGCAGATTCTACGCGGCAAAACGCGCCAAACCCTACAATGAAAGTCGTTATGGCCAACCCCAACCAAATCGACCCCGTCACCGAACGAGTTATTGAGCGAGTTGAGCGCCTGTTGCTGCGCTACGAAGAACTCCAGCGTACCAACGCCCTTTTGAGCGAGCAGGTCGACGTACTCACGCATGAACGGGACTCCCTCAAATCAAGGCTGAGCGCTGCACGCGCTCGGGTCGATGCCCTGCTTGAGCGTTTGCCCGAAAACGCAACCGCCACCCTGCACAACGGCGGGAACTGATTGATGAAACAACTAGAAGTGCAGATCATGGGCCAAAGCTATCTGCTTGGCTGCCCTGAAAACGGCGATGCGCGCATGCTGGATGCCGTTAACCGCGTCGACATAGCGATGTGCAAGATACGCGACGCAGGCCGGATCAAGGCACGTGACCGTATTGCCGTTCTGGCAGCCCTGAATCTCGCGTTTGAGCTGCCCGAGCGTCCGGCAGCTACCGCGCTGGCAACTGGCCAAGCCGAGCCCGCTGCCGACCCGGACAGCTCACAACCTTTAAATGCCTTGCTGCTACGCCTTGACGCCGCGTTGGGCGTTGACGGGCAGCTGCTTTAAATCCCTGCGGCCTGCGCGCCGGCACGCATGACCGGGCGCAAAAGCCTACAATCCACTCGTCTGCGGTACGCGCTGGGCTTTATATTTCCTTGTACCAATGCTTTTAATAGCACGGGCTTGGTAAATTGCCAGGATGGTGTGATCGTCTCGCGTTAGACGAACCCGAGTCCTGACTGCCCTCGCCCACCTGAACCCTGGTTCAGGATGACGGTCCAGCGGTATTCGCAGACACCTTATTTTTAAACCAGCCCGAGTTTTTGCGCCAGCCCGATTCGCTGCAGTTTGCCTGTAGCGCCTTTGGGAATTTCGGCCATGATCAGGATTTTGCGCGGCACCTTGAAGTCGGCCAGTTTGGTGGCTGCAAACTCGCGAATCTCACGGTCTGTTGCGGTCTTGCCTTCTCGCAGTACCACCGCCGCTGCGACTTCTTCTCCCAGCTTGTCGTGCGGCAGGCCAAAGGTGACCACCTGTGCAACATCCGGGTGATCCATCAACACCTCATCGACCTCCCGCGGAGAAATTTTCTCACCACCGCGGTTGATAATCTCTTTCAACCGTCCGGTCAGAGTCAAATAGCCTTCAGCCGTCATCGTGCCCTGGTCGCCGGTACGAAACCAGCCGTGGGTAAAGCCTTCAGCGTTGGCTTTCTCGTTGTTTTCATAGCCCAGCGTGACGTTCTCACCGCGAATAACAATTTCACCGATCTCACCAGGCGCAAGCAACTTGCCCTCAACGTCCATGATGGCAACTTCCGGGCCGGCTGCAATACCGACCGAGCCCGGAATGCGGAACGCCGGTGGCAAGGGGTTACTGGCCATCTGGTGGGCAGCTTCAGTCATGCCATAGGACTCAATAAGCGGTGACTTGAAGACTCTTTCAAGCTCGGCAATCACCTGCGGCGGCATCGATGACGAAGATGAACGGATAAACCGCAACGGATTGGCTTCGATCACATCCATATTGCCAGCAGCCCGCGCCAAAATGGTCTGGTGCATAGTAGGTACAGCGGTGTACCAGGTAGGTTTGCACTCCTTCATCCAGCCAAAAAATTTGAGCGCATTGAACCCGGACGTACAGAAAATCTGGCTGCCTGCCGCCATTGGGGCCAGCACCCCGGCAATCAGGCCGTGAATGTGAAACAGCGGCATCACATGCAGCTCCCGGTCTGCCGGGGTGAGCTGCAGCGTGGCCTTGATGTTTCGGGCCGAGGCGCACACATTGCGATGCGACAGGGGCACAATTTTGGGCCGTGATGTTGTGCCAGACGTGTGCAGTATGAGCGCCACATCGTCAGCCTGCGCCGCACCCGGCTGGGCAGCAACGCCGGTAACTAACGCATTGGCCTCCAGCTCAAAATTGCCAGCGCCTTGCTCTGGCAGAGCCTTCAGGTAAATCACCGTAACACCGAGCTTCGCTGCAACGGCAAGCGCTGGCGTTTCGCTGCCGACGGCAACGATAAGCGCCTTGGCATTCAGGTCACTGAGGTAAAACTCGAATTCATCGGCGCGGTAGCCCATGTTCAGCGGCGCAGCGGTGCACGCGCTGGCAACCGCCACAAAAGCAGTTGCCATCTCAGGGCAGTTGGGCAGGACGATGCCCACACGGTCGCCACGACCAATCCCCATGGAATTGAGTTCGTCTGTTGTGCGGGTAATGAGCTGGTGGAGCGCGCCGTAGCTAAGTGGCACACCAGATGGCGCCATCATGGACGTAGAGGCGGGCTCTTGCAGGGCAATCATTTCGTGGAGCGTAGTGAAATGGGTCATTGGGAAATTTAATAAAGTTAAGAGTCAGGAAATCCTGAGCGTCGCGCTGTGCTGCTGCAGGTTTTTAGCCAAAAGACTGGCCAGAGCGTAAACGGCGTTGATGGTTGGCGTGGGCGTTTGCGTAACCTGCCCAAGTTCGATAACTGAGGCGACCAATGCCTGCAACTCAAGTGCCCGGCCCTGCTCAACGTCCTGCAGCATGGAGGTTTTGTGCTGGCCCACAGCCTGAGCGCCAGCAATGCGTTTTTCAAGGCTTACCTTGAACTGAACACCAAGCTTTTCACCAATCCCCTGTGCTTCGGTCATCATGGCTGCAGCCAGTTCACGTGTTGGTGCAAACTGGCAAATATCTTCAAGCGTGGCGTGTGTCAACGCGCTTATCGGGTTAAAGCTCAGGTTACCCCATACCTTGAGCCAGATTTCAGAGCGGATATCTGTAGAAACAGGTGCCTTGAATCCCGCCCCCTTTAAGGCATCGCTGATGGCACGAATACTGGGTGTATCGGTGCCGTCAATTTCACCGAGCGTGAAGCGATTGCCCTCGATAACCTTGATGACGCCTGGCCGAATTACTTCACTGGCAGGGTAAACCACGCTGCCAATAACGCTGTCGATCGGGATATGTCGGGCAATCAGGCCATCGGGGTCAACGGCACGCACCGGCAAGCCCGAATACGCGCCCGGCAACTTCTGAAAATACCACCAGGGGATGCCGTTTTGCATGGTCACAACGCGCGTGCCCTCATGCATCAGTTGCGGTAAATCTTCCGCGACTGCGGCCACCTGATGTGCCTTCATGCCCAGAATCACCAGATCTTGCACACCTGATGAAGCAATACTTGATGTGACCAGAGCTGGGCGAACCAAAAGCTCGTTACCGTTTTCTTCAATCAGGCGCAATCCGTTTTGCGACACGGCGTCCAGATTGGCCCCGCGCAGAATCAGGGTAACTTCATGACCAGTCAAGGCAAGCTTGACACCAAGCATGCCGCCAATGGCACCTGCACCAACCACGCAAATTTTCATAGCGAAACTTCTCTGGAATCTTTAAAAGGTGTTGATTGAGTGGGGGATACAAACGTATTGCGCAATATCCCGATGCCATCAATTGAGACCTCCACAACTGTACCGGGCTTGATGGGTAACACGCCCAGTGAGGTGCCACAGGCAATCACATCGCCGGGGTACAAGGTCATTTCTTTTGACAAGGCTGAAACAATCTGCGCCGGTGAAAAAATCATGTCACTGCAAGGATAGTTCTGCCGCTCGCGTCCGTTCACAAACGTTTTTACGTACAGCCCGGAAAGATCCAGACCAGTCGCAATAACGGGACCAAAAATACCGAAAGTGTCAAAGCTTTTGGCTCGCGTCCATTGGGCGAATGACGAGTCTCGTGTCAGCAAATCCAGCGCAGTCACATCGTTAACACAGGTCACACCAAAAATCGCATGCTCCGCCTGGTCAATATTCGCGTTCTTGCAGGTTTTGCCAATTACAAGGCCCAACTCACCCTCGTATACGACGCGCCCCTCGTACCCTGTAGGCACCTCGAAAGACTGCTCATGCGCGCAGTAACTGCTGGCAGCCTTGATGAAATACAGCGGCTCCGCCGGCAAGCTCAACCCCTGCTTGGTCGCCTGCGCGTGGTAGTTGTTCCAAAGGCCAATGAATTTACCAGGCTTGCACGGCAGGGATGTAGTGACGCTCTCAAGTGCCAGAGACTGCCCTGTGCGGTTAAATGCGCCAAACATGTCACCGTGGCAAACAGCAATCATCGCTCCTTCGAGCAGTCCAAAGCCAGCCTCGTCAGCTTGCCCTGTGACCATGTAGCGAATCCATAGCGCCATAACTATGCCCTGCCAGACAGGACAGCGATCTCGCGCAAGGACTTAATCAAAGGACTGGTCAAACCCACTGGTAACCCCCAAAGGTATTCACGATCACAGCATCCAAAGCAACTGTTTTTCAGCCGCTCAGCCAGGCGATGGCTTTTTCATTAGTAAACTAAGTAAAGTGTAAATTAATAATTAATGCATTGCCGGCATTCGCTGCGCCGGATCAGTAGACCTGCGGTCATTTACCCAAATTACCGAGGCCCTTCTGCCCTTAATTCTAAAATATCGATTCGTTGCTGTAGGTGATTGCGCCATGGCTGAAATAACTAAAAAAACCTGCACAATGACCCTCGAACCGCTTCTTATCATTGAACTCGCCCTGCTGGGTATTGGGACCGGATTTTTGGCAGGGTTGCTGGGCATAGGCGGCGGCATGTTGATGGTGCCATTCATCACGCTCATCATGTCAAACCGTGGCGTTGCACCCGATCTGGCTGTCAAGATGGCGATTGCAACTTCGATGGCGACGATCATCTTTACTTCGATCTCGAGTGTTTGGGCACATCACAAACGCGGCGCAGTACGATGGAATATCGTCCAGCGCCTCGCACCTGGCATTGTTGTAGGTAGCCTCATCGGTAGCCTTGGCGTTTTTGCACTGCTGAAGGGCTCATATCTGGCCATATTTTTTGGTCTTTTTGTGGGCTTCTCAGCGACCCAGATGTTCCTCAACAAGAAGCCAAAAACAACACGGCAAATGCCCGGGACTGGTGGCCAGTTTGCCGCCGGTGGTTTTATCGGTTTTATGTCGGGCCTGGTCGGTGCGGGCGGGGCCTTCATCAGCGTGCCATTCATGACCTGGTGCAACGTCCCGATGCTCAACGCTGTCGCAACCTCAGCGGCGTTGGGCTTTCCGATTGCAGTGGCCAACGTGTCGGGGTACGTCGTAAGTGGCCTGAACGTACAAAGCCTTCCCGTGGGCTCTTTTGGCTACATTTGGCTACCAGCATTGGTCGTCATCGCTGTTTGCAGCTTCCTGATGGCACCGCTAGGGGCCAGGGCAGCACACAGCTTGCCCGTCAGCAAACTCAAACGCATATTTGCAAGCGTTTTATACGTCCTGGCGGCCTACATGCTGTACAAGGGCCTGAGCAGCTGAAGGCTGTTATTGCTGTATGACGCAGCAATGTGTGCACCAGGGTGCCCTGCAATCAATCAGCGGCGCCCGGCCTTTCATTTCTGTGGAAAGTCAAAAAAAGCCCATGCCTACAAGTTTCCGACAAATTATTTGATGGCCTTGACTATTCTGCTGAACTTTTCAAGCTCCCTAAGCTGGCAAACGCGATCAGCAAGTCACCCCGGCTGTCGTTTTTATGAACACCACTTGAGTCAAGCGCATCAAATTTCAGTGCGCCGGAATCAACCTCTTCTACGCCCTTATTCTCTGGCAAACATCGTCGCGCCAGCAGACCCCAACAGCCCCGCACCCCGACACGGCGGATGCAAACGGATCGCGCTTCAAGACAATCTGCCACTTGGACAAAAGTGAAAATCCGCAGTGATAGCGCGGTCTTAATAACGATATCTACTGTTATGCCTGAGCATTAACAAAGTGCCTCTGCGTGCGTTGAGCAGCAGCTAACGCCGGTTTTTTCACACTGTTGTGGTCGACAAACAGTTGCGTCAAAGGAAAAACTGATCTTGCTGGGCAAGTTCGAATGGCACAGGTTTTTTCTTCCTGGCATTTCACTGGCAACATAAACCAGCAAAAAAAAGTCCGTTTCCCCTATGAAACACATGTTTTCTCCAGTAGCATCCGCTCTGCCACCAGTGAGTAGTTATCTCTGGTGGTGATTTATCAACTTCTAGAAGGAAAATCAATCATGGCAACTGCAAAAAAAGCACCGGCTAAAAAAGCGCCTGCAAAAAAGGCTGCTCCGGCAAAGAAAGTAGCTGCGAAGAAAGCAGCTCCCGCGAAAAAGGTAGC
>JANOCP010000023.1:0-11660 GCA_031412235.1 Polaromonas sp. | reverse complement strand
TCAAGCAGCGTTTTGGCATGCTCAAAGACCAGTTCAAGGCCAGAAAACCAGGTGAGTCCGCCTGGGCATTGGTCGCCACCGAGGCCAAACGCCAGCGTGAATTTTTAATCTGCAACGGCCTCGGGCTGGCGATTTTCAGCGTGCTGGGCTTGTGGTGGGCCTGGGTGCTGATGTGGCTGCTGCCCATGGCGACCTGGCTACCCCTGGTGACGCGCCTGCGCAATATTGGTGAGCATGCATTGATAGTGGAAAACAGTACTGATCCGCTGCGTCACGCCCGCACCATTTATGCCAATCCGCTGGCCCGGGTATTGATTGCACCTTACTGGGTGAACTACCACTGCGAGCACCATATGTTTACGCAGATACCGTGCTGGAATCTCGCCCGCGCCCACGGCATACTGAAACGTAAAGGCGTTACACAGCGTATGGAGGTACAGCCAGGCTATGTGGCTGTTCTCAAGCTGGCATCGGCAGCCTAGGCCGTCGGCTGGCTAGTGCTGGCGGCTTTGCGAATCGCATCCAGGGTGACCCTGCCCAACAGCTTGCCGTCCGTATCCACAATACCGGCTTCGTCAGCACCGGCATCAAGCATCGCAGAAAGGGCGTCGCGCAGCGGTGCTTCAGGCGGCAGGAGCGGCACATTGGCAGCAGGTGTAACCGCGTCCATGCAGGATGAGGCAGTCAGCAATGCAAGCCGTTTGAGGGAGCGGTCACCACCCACAAAGGCCTGAACAAAAGCATCTGCCGGGCGCGCAAGAATGCGCTCCGGTGTGTCGTACTGCACCACCTTGCCAGCACGCAATATGGCGATGCGCGAACCCATGCGTATGGCTTCGTCAATGTCGTGCGTGACGAACACAATGGTTTTACCCAGCTCGCGCAGGATGCGCAAAAACTCGTCCTGAAGCAACCCGCGGGTGATCGGGTCAATCGCGCCAAAGGGCTCGTCCATCAGCATCACAGGAGGGTCAGCAGCCAGTGCGCGGGCCACGCCTATGCGCTGCTTTTGCCCGCCCGACAACTCGCGCGGAAAGCGGTCGCGGTAGATGCCCGGCTCCATATGTACCAGCGCCAGCAATTCTTCGACGCGTTGGGCAATACGCGGGGCGTCCCATCCCAACAGCCTGGGCACAGTGGCAATATTCTCGCCAATCGTCATGTGCGGGAAAAGGCCGACCTGCTGAATCACGTAACCAATCGAGCGGCGCAGCTCCACCGCATCAATTTTGGTCACATCACGGCCACCAACCTCAATGCTGCCAGAGTCTGGCTCGACCATCCGGTTAATCATGCGCATGGTGGTGGTTTTGCCGCAGCCGGAAGGACCAATCAGCACGCAGATTTCACCCGCATTGACGGTCAATGACAGTCCGTCGACCGCATACTGTCCGCTGGCATCGAATTTTTTGGTGAGTCCGTCAAGTGTGATCATGCGCGTAGCCCCTGCGGAGTCAGGCGGCGCTGTACAACGCCAAAAAGAAAATCGGTTCCCAGTGCCAGCAGGGCCACGGGTATGGCACCGACCAGCAGTTGCGGCACCGCCATCATGGCAATGCCTGCGGTGATGAAATCGCCAAGTCCACCGCCACCGATAAATGCCGCCAGTACGGCGCCAGAAATCACTTGAACAACAGCGGTACGCAGACCGGCAAAAATTGCTGGCACCGCCATGGGCAGCTCAATCTTCCAGAGCAGTCCGCTACGTGTCATGCCCATGCCAATCGCCGCGTCCACGACATCAGCATCAACCCCGCGCATACCTACAATGGTGTGCGTGACGATGGGCGGCAAAGCCAGCAGGGTCAGTGCGAAAAGCGCAGGCGCAAAACCGGTTCCCAACACGGGCATGACCAGCGCCAGCACCGCCAGAGACGGCAGCGTACGCCCGACGTTGGCAACGTTGACTACCGCCAGCGACAGACCGCTGCGCCGGGCCACTGCAATACCCGCCGGTATGCTGATAATTGCAGCAATGGCCAGTGCTGACGCCGACAGCATCACATGCACATTCAATGCACGCCAGAACTGCGTGGGGTGGGTCAGGATGTAGTTCCAGGCGTCAATCAACATGGCTTATCCATCATGTTCATGCCGCGCGCTGGCGCCTGAGTCTTCGCTCGGTCAGCGCCAGTAGCAAATCAACGACTATGGCCAGTGCGCAGACTGTCAAGGCGCCAGCCCATATTTTTGCTGCATGGTCACTGGCTATGCCGTTGAAAATCAGCGTACCCAGACCCCCCGCATTGACATAGGCGGCGACCACAGTCACGCTGATCAGGGTGACTGCAGACACGCGCAAGCCTGCCACGATCAAAGGCAGGGCCAGCGGCAGCTCGATGCGCCGCATGATTTGCCCTGGGTTCATGCCCATGCCGCGCGCCGCGTCGATGACATCAGCGGGAACGTCACGAATACCCGTGACCACGCTACGGATCAAAATCATCATTGAAAATGCGACCATGGTGATGATGGCGTTGGTACGGCCCAAGCCAACGAAAGGTATCAAAAACGCCAGAAAAGCCAGTGTGGGTATGGTGTACAAAAAGCCTGAAATCGTCATCACTGCGCCGTAAAGCTTTTCACGCCGGGCCGCGACAATGCCGATGGTTAGCGACAGCGCAAATGCAATGGTGAGGGCTGTTAGTGAAATGGCGATGTGCTGCCAGAGTGCCAGCGCCACATCAGTCCAGTTACGCAAAAACCAGGTCATTGTCTTCCCGCCTCACGCGTGAAATCAAACAGCCCTGCGGCTACAGCAAGCTGCACGCAGTCAATGTCTGGCCCCAGCGGCCGGTCTTCACCCAGCATGGGAATGATCGCCCTGAGCCGCCTGTAAGTTGTGAGCGTGCCCTCACCCATGTCGGCCACAGGCAGGCCGCGCAGGTCGACGGCCTGCGCCGAAATCAGCAGTTCAATGGCAATCAGGTAACGCACGCGTTCCAGCAACTCGCCAAGCTTTTCAACGACGCCCAAAGCCATACAGGAGTGGTCTTCGAGCCCTTCGGATACCGACATGTAGTCAAGGGAGCCAGGGTTGGCGCGCAGGCGAATCTCGGCCCACAGGGCAGTCAGCGTTTTTTGTACCGTTGCAAAACCCGAATGGGCCGGGCCGTGGCGTGTGAGCTGCAGGGGCAGGCCTGTGAGTGCTGGCGACATGAAGCGCTGGCAGCGCGCGACTGACATGCTGGCGGATTGCGCCAGCGCAATCGCACAGGCATCCAGTGCCAGCGCCAAAGCCGGGATGTGAAAGTTCCCGTTGGACAGCATCACGCCGTCCTCAGCTCCATCACCAGCTCCGTCATTCAGCAGTACCAGCGGGCTGTCTGCCGCGCTGTTGAGCTCAATTTCAACCTGCGTGCGTGCGCTGTCGACCATGCCTTGTACAGCACCATGCACCTGGGCAACAACGCGCATCGATACGGGGTCTTGAACCCGTCGCGCTGCACCTGGTTGCAACAGGGCTGAGCCCTTTAAAAGCTGGCGCAATTTCGCGGCGACTTCAACCTGGCCAGTGGCGGGGCGCGCAGCTACGGCTGCCGGGTCCAGTGGCGAAAGATTGGCCCTGAAAGCTTCATAACCCAGTGCCACGGCGGCCAGCCAGGCATTGAGCGCAGTGCTCACGTCATGCAAAACCAGCGCTGCCCTGGCAGTGGTTGCAGCGTTGGAACTGATCAGCGCCAGGCCGTCCTTGACGCCCAGCGTGACAGGCTTGAGCCCGGCATTTTCAAGCGCGGCGCTGGCGCTCATGACTTCGCCACCAAACTCGGCCCTGCCTTCACCAAACAGGGGTAGCGCCAGATGTGAAAGCTGCGGAAGGTCAGCCACACCGATAGAGCCAAAACGCGGCACCACCGGGTGCACCTGATGGTTAAGCAGTGCGATGCAGGCATCAAGCACATCGGGTGAAACGCCCGAGCCACCCCTTGCCATGCCGGCAACACGGGCAAACTGCATGGCCCGTACGGAAGCGGTGTCGTATGCAGGGCCAACGGCAACAGCCCGCGCCCGTACGGCGCGGCGCTGATAGCTTTCAAGGTCATCATCGGCCAGTAACGCACCGGTGTTGGCCCCCAATGCGGAATTCAGACCGTAAATAGACTTGCCGGAAGTTGCCAGCTGCAGCACCAGGGCGCGTGCAACGGCCACTTTATGACGTGCGGCCGAAGACAGGGCAACCGGCTCACCGTCTCGAGCTACGCGCACCAGGTCACTTATCGTGACCCGGTTGTCGCCGAGTTCAATCGTCATGAAAGAAAAGCCGACACAGGCTTATTTGACCAGGCCTTTGGCTTTCAGGAAGTCGCGGGCTACGTCTTTGGGCTCAAGCTTGTCGCCATCAACCTGCAAGTTCATTTGTGCCATGGTGTTCTCGTCCAGGAGGGTACTGACACGGTTTAAAACCTCGCCAATTTTAGGATTGGCATCAAGCACTTCCTTGCGAATAACGGGTACAACAAAATAGGGTGGCCACAGGCTCTTGTCATCGCGCAGGCGCTTGAGTTTCATGGCGCTGATCATGCCGTCAGTCGAATAGCCGTTAACGACCTGAATCTGGTCACCCCGGAGCGCTTGATAACGCAGGCCAATGGCCATTTGCAGGTCTTCACCAAACACCATGTCGTACTTGGCTTTCAGGCCGGGCAGGCCGTCCTTGCGGTCACGAAACTCGGGGCCGGCACCAATTTTGAGCTCCTTGGCGACCTTGGTCAGGTCAGACAGGGTCTCCAGCTTGTATTTCTGGGCGGTTTCAGCACGCACCACCATCACATAGCCATTGTTCAGGTTGGACTGGTTGAGCACCACAAAACCCATTTTGGCGTACGCATCCTTGACCTTGTCATACACCGCTTTGGGGTCGGTCATGGGCTCTTGCTTGAGCACGGCCAGCAGCATGGTGCCGGTGTATTCGGGGTAGAAATCAATCTGCTTTTCTTCCATGGCTTTATGCGCAATCAGGGTGCCACCAAGGTTGAGCTTTTTCTCGGTCTTGATGCCCGCCGCTTCAAGCGCCTGGGCATAAATTTCAGCCAGCACGAATTGCTCGGTGAAGTTTTTGGACCCCACACGAACGGTTTGCTGTGCCTGCGAAGCAAGAGGCACCAGAGCGGCTAGCGCAAGGGTAGAAAAAGCCAAAAATTTGCCAAATCTCATGGTGATCTCCAGATAAAGGTTACGAACAAGGGTTGCAAAAACAGCAAGAAAAGCAGAAAAAAGCGCTTTGGGAAGTGGATTAATGGCAAGCTTGACCAGCAGGTTCAAGTAGCAGTTTACATGCCTGAAACGTGCCTGAAATTTGTCCAGACTGGTGCGTAATTTTCATATAAAAGTAAAGAACAGCAGCATGAAGAAATACGTTGCGTAACAAGAATAACCGCCTTTCTATAGCCTTTTTTTCGTAAGCAAATCTCGAGTACATGCCCATAAACGACATTGAACGGACCCTCTGCGTGCCACCTCTTTCACTGGTGACCACCAGGCTGCCTGGCTCCATGGTGTGCGTGGTCATAGCACTTGCCGCCACCTTTTTGTCCGGGCATTACGGTGGGCCGCAGCTTTTGTATGCATTGCTGATTGGCCTGGCGTTTCATTGTTTAAGCGTTAGTGCTGGCCTCAAGCCTGGCGTTGATTTCTGTGGACGGGTATTGCTGCGCATTGGAGTAGCCCTGCTGGGTGCGCGCATTACGGTCGGCCAGGTTGTTAAGCTGGGCCATGAAACTGCGCTGGTTATTGCGGCGGCGGTCGCGCTGACGATTGGTTTTGGCCTGCTTTTGGCCAGGGGGCTAAAACGCCCCGGGGAAGAAGGTTTGCTTTCTGGTGGAGCGGTGGCCATTTGCGGAGCATCGGCGGCATTGGCGCTTACATCGGTACTGCCGCAAAAGAAAACGAACGGTTTACCCTTCTGGCGGTGGTGGGCGTCACGGTCTTGTCCACGCTGAGTATGGTGCTGTATCCGTTTGCGCTCAAGCTGATGGGCTTGCCCGCGGCGCAGGCGGGTTTTTTTTGGGCGGCACCATCCATGATGTTGCCCAGGTTGCTGCAGCGGGGATGATTTTGGGCCCGGAAGTTGGTGATACCGCTACGGTTGTCAAACTGTTTCGCGTGATGCTCCACATGCCTTTTGTGCTGCTGATTTCCATTTATTACCGGAACCATTCGGCAACTCGGGCGGCAGATCTTGAAGTACCGTTGGTGCCACGCTTTTTGCTGGCCTTTATTGTGTTGATGCTGCTAGCCAGCATAGGCATGTTTACGCCCGACATGGCCCGCCTTGCGGGTGACGCTTCACGCTGGTTGCTGGTGACTGCCATCGCGGCAGCGGGCATCAAGACCGGTTTTGAAGACCTGCTCAAGCTGGGCTGGCAACCTGTGGCCTTGCTGGTGGGTGAGACCGTTTTTATTGCTGCGCTGGTACTGGGCGCTATTGTGGTGTTACGCCTTGGACTTTAAAGTTGCATCGCTTGCAACGTGCAGGCCAGCCGCCTTGTGCACTTCAATGCGAATCTCCTCAGTCAGCATCGCCTTTAACTCTGTAAACACCGGTGTCGTTTTGATGGAGTAGCTGCGCGGATGCGCCAGCGGCACGGCTACATCGCACTTGATGCGGCCGGGGCGTGCGCTCATCACCACCACGCGGTTGCCCATAAAGATGGCTTCGTCAATGTCGTGCGTCACAAACAGCACGGTTTTTTGCTCAGCCTCCCAGATGCCTTGCAGCAACTCCTGCATGAGCTCGCGGGTCTGGTGGTCAAGCGCGCCAAAGGGCTCGTCCATCAGCAAGATGCGCGGGTTGTTGGCCAGGGCCCGGGCCAATGCCGTGCGCTGCTGCATGCCGCCTGAAAGCTGCTTGGGGAAGTGGTTTTCAAAACCCGCGAGGCCGACCTTTTTAATGAACTGGTGCGCTACATCATGCTGCGCACTGAGCGCCAGGCCTTTTTCACGCAGGCCGAAACACACGTTCTGCAGAATCGTAAGCCAGGGAAATAGTGTGTAACTCTGAAACACCATGCCGCGGTCTGCACCGGGGCCAGTGATCGGCTTGCCGTCCAGCACAATGCTGCCGCTGGTCGGTGTGTCCAGCCCGGCGACCATACGCAGCAGTGTCGATTTGCCGCAGCCTGAGGGGCCCAGTATGGTGATGAAATCGTTCTCTGCGACTGTCAGGTCAGTGGCTTGCAGGGCTACCGTACCGCCGTTGGCGCCGGGAAATGTTTTGGCAACCTGGGAGATTTCTAGGATGGTCATGAATAAGTAGCGCAGTGTGACAAGCCGGGTTGCTGTCTTTTCAAGCAGCGGCCACGGAACCGGCTTCGCCGGGCCGCAGGCGCAGCGGCCCGCTCGGGGCTGAGCACTGCGGCTCCGAACCCGCCTGCGCGGGTTTGGACAGCGCGAAGGGCCTGCGCATCTTGCGCCGGCTCGTCCAGGGAGCAAGTGAGCGACCGTCGGGGTGTCATAGACTGGCCCAGGGGAAAAGTTTACGGTTAAGGGCCTTGAAGGCCAGGTCAGTCACCAGTCCAAACACACCAATCACGATGATGCCGAAGATGATCTGGTCAGTTGCCAACAGCGCCTGGCTGTCGGTAATCATGTGGCCAATGCCGCTGGACGCACCAATCAGTTCTGCAACGATCACATAAGTCCAGGCCCAGCCCAGCACCATGCGCAGGATCTCGGCAATTTCAGGTGCGGCGCTAGGCAGCAACACGCGGGTAACGATGCCCCGGTCGCCAGCACCCAGGGTGTAAGCGGCTTCAACGAGGTCGCGCCGGGTATTGCCCACGCTGACGGCCATCATCAGCACCAGCTGAAAAAACGAGCCGATAAAAATAACCGACAGTTTTTGCGCCTCGCCTATGCCCGCCCAAAGAATCAACAGCGGGATAAACGCCGATGCTGGCAGATAACGAGCAAAGCTGATGAAGGGCTCAAAAAAAGCCTCTACCGGTTTGTAGGCGCCCATCATGACCCCAAGCGGAATCGCCAAAAACGCAGCAATGGCAAAACCGCCCAGCACACGCCAGACCGTCATGCCTATGTCCTTGATAAACCCCTGATTGGCCAGCAGGTCATAACCCGACCTGACCATGGTGATGGGGTCAGCTAGGAATGTTTTCGACACATAACCGCCCAGCGTAAAAACCGCCCAAACCGCAAAAAACAGGATAAAAAAACTGACACCCAGCGCGATGCGGGTGCTGGGTTTGACGGGTTGTAGCGGACGCATTATTTAAGATTGAAAGCAATCAGGCACTAGTAGGCAACAAGGACGGTGGCTTGACCTTCAAACAGGGGCCGCGGGACTGGCTTCGCCAGACCGCAGGCGCAGCGGCCCCCTCGGGGGGCAGGGCGCTACACGCAGTGAGTAACCGTGGGGGTATCATTTTATAAACTGCGCGTCAGCAAGTTTGCTCATGTCGGGCAAGGCTTTAATAATCCCGGCTTCGAGAAGCAAATCCGCTGCTTCCTTGCTGAAGGCGGCATGTTCGCCGGTAAAGAACTTCAGGTTTGCCGCACGGTCTTGCCAGCGCAGGTATTTGGATGAGGCTTCGAAGGCTTCGCCGGTCTGTTTGACATCGGCCCCCATGATTTCAAAACTCTTTTTCGGCTCTTTGGCAATCATCTCAATAGCCTGAAAGTAGCTATCGGCCAGTGCCCTGGCGGCTTTGGGGTTTTCACTCAAAAACTTCGGCGAGCAGCCGAAGGTATCCATCACCATCGGGTAGTCCAAAGTGGTGGCAATGATCTTGCCGGCCTCTGGTTTGGCGCGCACTGCACCCAGGTAGGGCTCGTAAGTCATGGCGGCATCCACGCCATCAGTGCCGGCAATCATGGCGTTGGCAGCGGCTTGTGGTGACAGGCTGACGATTTTGACGTCCTTGAGTGTCAAGCCGTTTTTCTTGAGCATCCATGCCAGGCCAAAGTAGGGCGCAGTGCCGGGCGCGTCTGCGGCCACGGTTTTGCCCTTCAGGTCGCTTATTTTGTTGATGCCAGCTTTCACCACCATGCCGTCAGCGCCGTAACTTTTGTCGAGCTGAAAAATCTGCGTGGTGGCTACTCCGGCTGCATTCCACACCACCCAGGTTTCAACCGTTGTGGCGGCGCATTGGATGTCACCCGAGGCAATGGCCAGGTGACGGTCTTTTTGCGGAATTTTCTTGATGGAAACATCCAGCCCGTTTTTCTTGAAAATACCCGCTTCTTTGGCCAGAGTCAGCGGTGCAAAACCAGTCCAGCCAGAGATGCCGATGGCAACTTTTACCTCTTGCGCGAAAGCGCTGCTTAAAGCCAGTGTGAGCAGGGATGCGGTGAGCAGTTTTTTCATAGCGGTTACTCCTGGGTTAAAAAAGAAAGACGGAGGCTTTCAGAAATTCGATTGTCGGGATGCAGGGCAAGGCGCCCGGAGCACAGAGGTTTATTGGGGTCAGACGCCAATTTCACTACGGTGCATCGCACCGCATCCTTCGGGCGTGCCAGAGGCACGGTGAATTTGGACTCTGACCCCAAAAACCCTGATTCCGAGCACCGCGCAACGCCGCCATGCGCCCGAGAATCGGATTTATGAAGGCCTCCATAAATGTATGCAGGCTTCATGCCAGCCGCAAGGCAGTTAACTCGGTGATTTGCTCTTCACCTTTTACGCCGACGCGTCCCTGCACCACCAATTGGTGCACGCGTTCCATGTCTGGCGCCAGACTGCGGTCCTGCATCATGGCCGGTGATGCCTGGCGCACCAGTTGCAGCACACCTTCGAGCACTGAGGAGCTTTTAAGCGGGCGCAAAAACTCAATGCCCTGTGCTGCCGCCAGCAGCTCAATCGCCACGATGTACTCGGTGTTGCGCAGCATAGGCTGCAGGCGACGCGCTGCAAACGTGGCCATGCTGACATGGTCTTCCTGATTTGCCGAAGTCGGAAGGCTGTCCACACTGGCGGGGTGCGCCATCGATTTGTTTTCAGACGCCAGCGCCGCAGCGGTGACGTGAACAATCATGAAGCCCGAGTTCAACCCCGGTTCAGGTGTCAAAAACGCCGGCAGGCGGGATGCGACGGTATCTACCAGCATGGCGATGCGGCGCTCGGTAATCGCGCCGATTTCGGCAACCACAACGGCGAGTGCGTCACAGGCGAGAGCGACCGGCTCGGCATGAAAATTCCCGCCTGAAAGCAACGTACCACCACCTTCCCCATCAGCAAATACCAGCGGGTTGTCAGTCACCGCATTCGCCTCACGCACCAGCACCTGCGACGCATAACGCATTTGATCCAGGCAGGCACCCATGACTTGGGGCTGGCAGCGCAGGCAATACGGGTCCTGCACACGGTCGTCACCTTCAAGGTGCGACTGGCGAATCTGGCTGCCTGCCGTCAGCGCGCGGTAGGCGGCGGCGCAGTCGATTTGCCCAGGCTGGCCGCGCACAGCGTGGATGCGCGGGTCAAACGGGCCATCGCTGCCGCGGGCGGCGTCAAGCGTCACCGCACCTGAAATGACAGCCGCTTCAAACAGCCGGTCTGTTGCCAGCAGTGCGTCAAGCGCCAAAGCGGTCGAAACCTGCGTGCCATTAATCAGCGCCAGCCCTTCCTTGGCTGAAAGCTTGACCGGTGCCAAACCTGCTTTGGCCAGAGCCTGGTCGGCGGGCCAACGCTGCCCCTGGTAAAAAACCTCGCCTTCGCCAATCAGCGGCAGGCACAAATGCGCCAGCGGCGCCAGATCACCCGACGCACCCACCGAGCCCTGGCATGGAATCACCGGGCTCAACCCCTGGTTGTACAAGGCCAGCAGCAAATCAATTACGACTTCGCGAATGCCTGAAAACCCGCGCGCCAGGCTGGCCGCCTTGAGCAGCAGCACCAGCCGCACCACCCGCTCGGGCATCGGCTCGCCGACACCTACGGCATGGGAGCGCAGCAAGTTGAGCTGCAGGGTTTCCAGGTCCGCCTGGGCAATGCGCTGGTTGGCGAGTTTGCCGAAACCGGTATTCACACCATAAACCGCATCACCACCTTGCGCAGCCTTTTGTACCAGCGCCGCGCTGGCGCGTATGCCGGGCCGGGCGGACTCGTCGATGGCCACACGCTGCTGGCTGTAGTGAAGGTCGCGCAATTGTGCGAGGGAAATCAGTCCGGGTTTGATATTCATAAAACGTATCGTCAAATATCGTCAAAAGGGGTGTTGATGCTGCTGGCCATGGCTGCAAGCACCCTGTAACTCTCAGGGGCAGCTGGTGCAAAACCGCGCAGTTGCAGGCGTTCCAGAAGTGGAGCCAATTCGGGCACAGTGCTGACAGCGAGCAATGCCGTGCGCAGCCGTGAAAGCTCGGCATCCGAAAGCTCTGCCGTGGCAACCAGCGGCGGAATCGGCATGGCCGCCGTCCTGGCCACCAGTCTGACTTGTGCTGCAAATGCCGGGTCATTGCGTTTGAGCAGATCGTGGTAATAACTGTCCAGCGGTCCAGCATCTATTGTTCCGGCCACCAATGCCTCGATCACATCGCGTGCATTGACAAAACCACCCACGGTCTTGCGGTACAGGCGTGGTCGTTGGGGGCCACGAAAAGCCTCCAGATGGCAGCGCAGTGCCACACCGCCAGACATGGAATCGACCAGCGTGTAGCCGATCACACCACCAAAGGTATCTTCCAGCGTCTGAAAAGGCGACCCGGCG
>JANOCP010000022.1:0-8782 GCA_031412235.1 Polaromonas sp. | reverse complement strand
CCTCGCTGATACCGCCATCTTCGCCACCCCACCCCCCCAGCTGGCGCCCGGGCTGCGGGCCAACGTAAGGCGTTTTGGGGGCGGGCTTGCGGGACGTTGTGGGGGGGGGGGGGGGCATCACTGCACTCATTGCGTGACTTTAACGTATCCGGCTGGGGCTGCAAACAGCGATTTCAGGCAACCGGCCTGAACAGCCGTAGCCATTTTTTGGCAGGTAAACCCCAGCGCGACTCAATATCGCCGGCGCGCAAAAGCAGTTCGGACCGCTCGGGCCGGGTCGGCTCGCGCTGGGCCAGAACCACCGTGTTCCCCTCACGGGTTGGCGTAAAGGCCCACACCGCCTGGGGACCAAAGGCTTCGGCAATTTTTTCAAGGGACTGCTGGTAACTTGAATGTCGGCCGAACAGATTGACCGTCATGCTGCCGTCTTCGGCCAGAAGGTCGTAGCAATGGGCATAAAAATCCGCACTGTCCAGCACCGGGGCAGCCGCCTCGTGGTCATACAGGTCAACATGCAGCAGATCAATGGTGCCGTGGTGTTGCGGTTTTTGTATTTCAAGTGATGCGTCGGCTTCAATCACCTGAAGGCGCACCTCGTCGCGCGGCAACTTGAACCACATCCGGCAGGCCGTGACAACCTGGGGATTGATCTCTATCGCTGTCGTTTTCATGCGCAGCTTTTTGTAACAAAACTTGGTCAGTGCCGCTGACCCCAGACCCAGCTGCATGGCATGCTTTTTAGCAAGCGCAGAAGGGTCAGCAAACAGCAAACCGGCCATCATGCGCTGTACGTACTCAAGCTCAATGTCGTAGGGCGCGTCCATCAGCATCGAACCCTGGACCCACTCGGTACCCAGATGCAGGTAACGCACATCACCAAAGTCAGAAAAATTGACCTCCGGGAGCTCAATCAGGCTTGTTGCTGCTTCTTTTTTTGCCATTAATGTTTAGCCATCAAGTTAGTCCATGCTTTTCAAATACTTCACGCCAGGCAGCAAGTTTGCGCTCAAAACTCCAGGATGCATTGGCTGGACTGGTGGAGGGGAGTCGATAGACCGGCAAACCCAGCGTGGTGGTATGTCTCGAATGTTTGAAGCTCTCGCCGCCGTTGTGCGCGATGGCTTGCAGTTTCGGACACAACTGCCTCACGACCGAAAAGTCGTTCAGTATTGCGTTTCGAATACTGCTGTCCAGACTCCCCTCACGCTCGCAACTAGCGTATACGTCCCATACACCCACGCCCTTCGACAGCATCCATTCACTACGAATTTGATAGCTAACTATAGCCGTACTTGTTGGGCAGAGAGGCAAAATAGCTTGTAATATGCGCCAAAAATGGTTTTGGGGGTGCCCATAGTACTGCTGCGCCCGCAAGGACGCCACACCGGGAAAGCTGCCCAGAATCAACAGCCTTGTCTGGCTGGAGACAAGCGGTGCCAGTGACAAAAGCGGCTCTGTCACGACTCAGGCATCGCCGCACTGGCGCCTTCAAGCAGCGCCTTGAGTTTGGGCAAGGCCTGCAAGGCGTTGGCAGTGGTTGCAGCGGCCAGGGCATCGAGTGAAATTCCGCGCAGGTCTGCCACATGCTGTGCAATAGATGGCAGCTCGCCCGGCTCGTTGCGCCCCTGGGTATGGCCTTGCGCACGCTGGGCAGCGGTCTTGTACACCCAATGCGGCGGAATATCGGGTGAATCAGTTTCCATGACCAGTGCATCCAGAGGTAGCTCAGCAGCCAGCCGCCTGAGCTGCAATGCTGGCTCAAACGTCACCGCTCCGCCAAAGCCCAGCTTGAAACCGAGTTTGATGAATTCCATGGCCTGCTGCTGGCTACCGTTAAAAGCGTGGGCAATGCCATGCCAGCCGCCATCGGGGGCCAGATCCCGCAAATGCTTGAGCAGCTTGTCTGCCGATCGCCGCACGTGCAGGATGACGGGCAAACCATGTTTGCGAGCCAGCAAAAGCTGCTGGCGGTAGAAAAACTCCTGGCGCTCAAGAAGGGGGCTTTGGGTCAGGGCCAGCACAAAGTAGTCAAGCCCGATTTCACCCACCGCCACCAGCCGCGGATCAGTCGCCCGGAGCACCAGCTCTGCGTCGAGAGCCTGCAGGTCGGCATCTTGCGCGTCAGGAATGCATACCGGATGCAACCCCAATGCGTAGCTAAAGGCAAACCTGTGGGCCAGCAGACGGACAGCCCCAAAGTTGCCGACGGCAACGGCTGGCAGTACGCAATGGGACACGCCCTGACCGGCAGCACGGGTCTGAACCTCAGCCACATCGGCAGAAAACTCGGGTGCATCCAGGTGGCAATGGGTGTCAATCCAGAAAGTCATGGGAAATCATGGTTACAAGTGACTATGGTGACATACAAACACGGTTGCGAAGCACAGCCCGGCAGGACAAGCCCACAACGACGTCCCGTCTGACACCAACAATGCACATCTTCATAGCCGAATGACGTGCAGGGATACAAAAATCGTGATACGGTTGGACTTAACCCTTGATCTTTAACCGAGTCAAATCCCAAAGCCCACTCCAAAGGTGAATCCGGATGCGAAGGCCTGCTCTTTACAGTAAATCCAGTCGCACGGACATGACCGGAACATCGGCGATCAAAGCCGGGCCCACTGATACGGCCGGGCAAGACGCTTCAAAAGCAGTCCGTTTTACCCGTCTTAGAGCTTACCTTTCACCCCACAACAACTACTTTATGTGGGCAGTTATCGGATTGCTGGCGATGCTTCTCGCCGTCAGTTTTTCGTCTTCCATGCAGTCGGGTGCCCGCAAGATTACCCAGGGCGACATCAACGCCGCCGTTTTGAAGACTCTTGAGACCACCACGCTGCCGTCAGCTGCAGCCAGAGCCTACGAGGCCATCATCCCCTCGGTGGTTCGCGTGGTGGCCATAGGCAAAAGCAAGGGCAAGGACAAAGACGGCAAGGAAGAAAACGAGCGCAGCGTGGGCACTGGCGTAGTGATAGTCGACAAGGGCATTATTTTGACCAACCTGCATGTGGTGCAGGGTGCAGAAACCATCCACATCACCTTTGCTGACGGGTTGACGACGACAGCATCCATTACCGGCGTGCAGCCTGAAAACGACCTGGCAGTTTTGCAGGCGCACAAAATTCCGGACGACATGATTGCTGCCACCATGCGCTCGACGGCTGACCTGCAGCCAGGCGATGAGGTGATGGCGGTAGGCTACCCTTTCGGGATTGGTCCGTCGGCTTCAAGTGGCATTATTTCGGGCCTGAAGCGTACCTTTCGCTCACCTGAAGGCAAGCAGGAAATGAGCAACCTGATCCAGTTTGACGCCGCCGCCAATCCGGGCAATTCCGGTGGCCCGCTGGTCACCATGGACGGCCAGGTGGTGGGCATTGTCACGGCCATCTACAACCCCAACCAGCAGCGCACCTTTGTTGGCATCGGCTTTGCGGTACCCATTGAGAACGCAGCGTCGGCTGCCGGAATGACACCTTTCTAATCCACACATCCAGACATTGAAACACCATGACCCAAAGCACCGAATCGCAACAGGACACCGCCCAGCTGATGGAACAAATCCTCTATGAAGTCAAACGCGTAGTGGTCGGCCAGGACCGTTTTCTGGAGCGCGTGATGGTGGCCATTCTGGCGCAAGGCCATCTACTGGTTGAAGGGGTTCCGGGTCTCGCAAAAACCCTCACCGTCAAGACACTTGCCAACACCATCAGCGGTGACTTCAAGCGCATACAGTTCACACCCGATCTGGTACCAGCCGACCTGATCGGTACACGTATCTATAACCAGAAAACGGGAGACTTCAGCACTTCGCTGGGGCCTGTATTTACCAACCTGTTGCTGGCTGATGAGATCAACCGCGCACCAGCCAAAGTACAAAGTGCGCTACTTGAGGTGATGCAGGAACGACAGGTCACCATAGCGGGTGTAACGCACAAGGTACCCTCGCCTTTTCTGGTGATGGCAACGCAAAACCCGATTGAAACTGAAGGCACTTACCCCCTGCCAGAAGCACAGGTAGACCGCTTCATGATGAAGGTTTTGGTGGACTACCCCACCGACGAAGAAGAGTTTGTCATCGTCCAGCGCGTTACCGGCCCGGCAGTTACGGTGGCGAGCGTCGCCACCACTGAACAGCTGGCTGTGCTGCAGGCTGAATGCCGCCGTGTGTATGTGGATCCCTCACTGGTGCAATATGCAGTGCGCCTGGTGTCCAGCACACGCAACCCCACCAAACACGGCCTCAAAGATCTGGCACGCTTTATAACCTTCGGCGCCAGTCCGCGCGCCACCATCAACCTGACCGAGGGCGCCAGGGCTCTGGCCATGCTGCGGGGCCGCAGCTATGCGCTGCCAGAAGACATGACAGACCTCGTACCCGATGTACTGCGTCACCGGCTGGTGCTGTCGTATGAGGCCCTGTCTGAAGGCTTGACTGCCGATGTCGTGGTCAGCAAGATCATGGCGAAAATTTCCGCTCCACCAAAACCGTTGGCGCATGAAAAACTCGCCGCCTGAAAATATGACCCCCACGCTCGTCACTGCGTGTACTTCGCTGCACCTTGCAGGCCGCCGCTTGCCAGAGGCTTCGCTTCTGTCGCCTGTCCGAACCTGCTCAAGCAGGTTCAGAGCCGCAGTCTTCAGCCCCTGGGGGGCCGCTGCGCCTGCGGCCCGGCAAAGCCGGTTCCGCGGCCCCTGCTTGAACAAGACAGCGCAGCGCTGCGGCTTTGTGGTGTGTATATGAATACGCCAGCATCTGGCGCTGTGGGGGCGGAGCAACTCCTGCGCAGGCTGGAGTGGACGGTGCTGCGCCGCCTTGATGGGCTGCTGCAGGGCGACTACCGCACTTTGCTGCGCGGCACCGGTATGGACCTGGCCGACCTGCGCGAGTACCAGCACCATGACGATGTGCGCCACATCGACTGGAACGTCACCGCGCGTTTACAGCAGCCACACGTACGCGTCTTCACCGAAGACCGTGAGATGAGCGCCTGGTTCTTGCTGGACCTGAGTCCATCCATGGACTTTGGCTCAAGCGAGCAACGCAAGCGCAATGTGTCCACTGAATTCGTTGCTGTGGTGGCCCGCATGCTGGTGCGCCACGGCAACCGGGTTGGTGCCATGCTGTATGGATCTGGCGTGGACTCGGTCATACCGGCGCGCGGTGGCCGGCAACATATATTGCAGCTGCTTCACACCCTGCAACAGCGGCCTGAAACCGCCGAGAGCGGACCGACCCGCCTGCACGAGCTGCTGGAGTCAGGCGCCAAGATGGTTAAGCGCCGGTCCACCATATTTGTCGTCTCTGACTTCATCAGTGAAACCGGATGGGAAAAGCCGCTGGGTATTCTGGCTCAAAGGCATGAGGTGGTTGCCGTGCGCCTGACGGACCCGCTGGAGCTTGAGTTACCTGACCTTGGCCTGATTCCGATTCGTGATGCAGAGACCGGCGAGCAACTGCTGGTAGACACCCACGATGCCGGGTTTCGAAAACGCTTTGCCCGCCTTGCAGCGCAGCGTGAAGCCGACTTGCGGCAATCGCTGGCACGCGCTGGAATCGATACGCTTGAGCTGTCTACTGACGGCGACATAGTTGAGGCCCTTATGCGCTTCACAGACCTGCGCAGGCGCCGCAGCCGTTTGTCCCAAGGCGGACGAATGCCAGCCCATCTGCAGCAAGCCGCATAAGCTAGCGCAGAGAATATAGAGACTACTTATGACCTTCCTCTGGCCCCAATTTCTCTGGTTGCTTCTTGCATTGCCTTTATTGATATTGCTGTATGTCTGGCTGCTGCGCCGCAAGAAAAAAAATGTCTTGCGCTATGCCAGCCTGTCCATAGTGCGCGAAGCCATGGGTAAAAGCCAGGGCATTCGCCGGCACATTCCGCCCGTACTTTTTTTACTGTCGATTGCAGCGATGCTGGTGGCGTCCTCCCGCCCATTTGCAGTGGTTACCTTACCGTCAGACCAGCAGACCATCATGCTGGCGATGGACGTGTCTGGCAGCATGCGCGCCACGGACGTCAAGCCCAATCGGCTGGTAGCGTCGCAGGATGCCGCCAAGGCGTTTCTGGCTGAATTGCCACGCAATGTACGGGTCGGCATCGTTGCCTTTGCGGGCACTGCCGCTGTCGTGCAACCCCCAACCCTCAGCCGCGAAGACCTGGTTGCCGCGATCGACAAATTCCAGTTGCAGCGCGGTACGGCCATTGGCAATGGCATTGTGGTTTCGATGAGTGAGCTGTTTCCCGATGCGGGTATTGATATTGCCTCATTGCAAACCGGTCGGGACCGCCAACGCGGCATTGCCATTGATCAGCCCGCAGCCGGAAAAGACGCCAAGGAGAAGAAACCTTTTGTCCCGGTCGCACCCGGCTCCTACACTTCTGCGGCGATTATTTTGCTAACCGACGGGCAACGCACTACCGGCGTTGACTCGATGGATGCAGCCAAGGTAGCTGCTGACCGGGGAGTGCGCATTTACACGGTGGGTGTGGGCACCGTTGACGGCGAAACCATAGGCTTTGAAGGCTGGTCCATGCGCGTCAAGCTAGACGAAGAAACGCTTAAAGGTATTGCCCGCAACACCCAGGCTGAATACTTTTATGCGGGTACTGCAGCAGACCTCAAAAAAGTTTACGAGTCGCTGAGTTCGCGCCTGACGGTCGTGAAAAAAGAAACCGAAATTTCAGGGCTGCTTGCTCTTGTGGCAGCCGCGCTGGCGATACTGTCGGCAGGCTTGTCACTGGCCTGGTTTAACCGGATTCTTTGACGCTGAATCTGGCTTTACTTGACGTTGCACTCGCGGCGCAACAAGGCCAGCGCATCTTCAAACGCGCCTACCGCATCGCTTTGCAGCGTGGCCTGAGCCTCTTCAACAAAGTTGGTCCACAAGCGTGCGTAGTCACCCTGGTATTGCGCAGGCGCATGGCTTGCAATGTATTGATACGCCGCTTCTGGCTTGAAGCCGGCTTTCTTGATTTTCCGGATCAGCGTACCGGCGCTTTTTTCAGTCAAAAGTGTTTTCGGCGCGGCATGTGCAGACACGCAAAAAAACAGCGTTAGAAGCGAGCCGTCGTCCCCGTTGCCACCAGTTATTTTGTCCCATGCGCCAGATGTCGAGCGGTCATGTTCGCCGACCTCACTCAAGCCGTCCTCCAGCCAGAAATAACGGCCCATGAAGGCGGGGGTCTGGTTAAAAAGTCGTCTGGTTGCCAAGCTTGCATCAAGAATTTTGGGCACGTCAGCCAGAACAGATTCCCGTACCGCCTCAAGCGCTGGCAACAAGTCGGCCGGCAAATTTTTGGGCAAAACGAGGGTCAGCGCAAGGGTGTCGGCGCTGTGCTTTTTGCGCAGGCCCGCAATCGTTTTGTCAAACGCAACCCAGTCAGGCATTCTGCGACGCCCGGCGGCCATGACCAGCAATGCTGTGCGAATGAGTGCCTCCGCATCAGCCCCCGCCTCTTCGAGATCATCAGCACTAAGTCCCAGTTCACCAGCCAGCCAGATCGCCGCGTTGATGACCTGGCCGACCTGCTCGCGTTTGGCAAGTTCAGCCTGGTAGTCCGGCAGGCTGCGCAGCGCCCATTTGGCCAGCAGCGGAATATGGTCGTCATTGAAGCCGCCGCGTTCATTCATGCCGAAATGACTGTTTTGCGGCATGGCAATCAGGGCCTTGAGCATGTCAGAGCCTCCCTTGGAGCGCGACAAAAACGAATGGTCACGCAGCGACTCTGCTGCCTGCTGCAAGTCCCCTGCAGTACTGGCTTCGAGATACAGACTGACCAGGTTCACCATGCGGTCTTTGGCTTTTTCAAGCTCGGGGCGCAAAAACTCAGTACCAAAGTAGCGCGCAATCTGCACCATGCCCTTGGGCGCATCGGTACAGATGGCATCCAGCTTTTGCTGGTCAATAATTCCGTTTTGTACGCCGTGTTGCAGCGCCTTTTCAAAAAATGGCCGCGCATCGTAAAGCGATACCGAAGCCTCAATGACGGAGGTTTGTGTGGACATGTCGCTTGCAGGGTGCCAATGAATTCGGGTCAGATCGCCGACTCTTCGTCGGAATCGCGCTTGGCAGGCGTGGCCTTGCCGCGATCGGTATCACCTGTTTCTACCTTGCCGTCGTCCTCTTCAAGCTCTTCATCACCTTCAAAACCGGCATCAAAAGCACTTGCCTTGGCACGCAGCACCATGAGCATTTCAATGAACAGGTCAGGGCACTGGTGACGCAGGATCCAGGCCAGTTGCATCCAGTCCTGGTCGGCCACTTCGTCCTGCTCTACCCGCGGCCTGACGTAGGCCGAAGCAAGCAGCGCCGACTGCGACAGCATCTCGCCATGGTCTTCCATCGCATCAAAGGTGCCGGTACGGGCGAATGCCTCAATACGGCTCCATTTTTCAGAAAAATAGTCAGCCAGCGCATCGCTTCCGCCGTCAAGGTCGCCAATCGCGTTCAGAAACTCAAGCGGATCGGCGTCGTCACGAAAGATGATGGAGTTGACCATGCCGCGCAGGTGGGTGCGGGTCAGGTCCTTGTACTGCTTTTCAATCACCACGGCACGCGCAAACTGTTCCGGCGTGACCAGAAGATTGATCACCGACTCTTTTGAGTTGTCGTACTCACGAATCACCGCAAGGATATCCTTGGCAGGCAACTGGTCCAGCACCACCATAAGCGCCGCGTCTCCCTCGGCGTCAGCAAGTTCAACCAGCGCAGACTCGGCACCCACGATATCGCCAGCAGCGATCAGGGTTTGTGTTTTTTCAATCAGTGCAAGAT
>JANOCP010000021.1:0-2649 GCA_031412235.1 Polaromonas sp. | reverse complement strand
CAAGTCTGGCGCGCGGGTGAGCTGGGCGGCGCCAGCCTGCAAACGGTTTGTACCGGCTACACCGCGCTTGACCATGTTTTGCCCGGTGGCGGCTGGCCGCAGGGGGCGCTGACTGAGGTTTTGCAGCCGCAGGCGGGCGTGCATGAATGGGGTCTGGTTTTGCCTGCGCTGGCGGCTGCCCAAGCAGCAGCGCCTTCGCAGATGACAGTGCTGGTCAACACGCCTTTTTTGCCTTTTGGCCCGGCGCTGGGGGCGCGCCAGCTCAATATGCAGCGCCTGCTTTGTATTAATGGTGACAAGCGCGGGCAGGGCGGGCGTGCTGATGCGCCGTCGCTGCTTTGGGCCACGCGTGAGGCGCTGCAGTGTGCTGACGTGTGCGCCGTGCTGGCCTGGCTGCCCGATGCACGCAGCGCGCATTTGCGCCGACTGCAGATTGCCGCGCATGCGCACAACAAGCTGCTGTTTGTCTTCAGGCCGCTGCGGGCGCAGAACGAGTCGTCACCTGCGCCGCTGCGTTTGCTGCTTGAAGGCGCACTGGGCGACGCAGGCAATCTGCTGGTGGATGTGTTCAAGCGCCGTGGCCCGCCGCTGGCTGCGCCTGTGCTGCTGGACACCCGTCCGGCGCGCTTGGCAGCGTTGCTGCTGGCCAGCCGGGAGCGCAGGCGGCGGCGCGATGAAGCTGTGCCCGTATCTGCACCCCAAGTCATCGATCTTTCAGATTTGCTGCGGAGGCCTCTTCATGCGCTGGATCGCATTGCAAGCCTTGATGCTCACTGAGGCTGCACCAGCCCTCATGAGCGATGCCGCAGCGCAGCGGGCAACAGCCTGCATTGCGCTGGGTTTTACGCCGCGCGTGGCGCTGGTCGACGAAGCCGTGCTGATGGAGGTTTCTGGCAGCTTGCGGTTGTTTGGCGGGCTTTTGAAGCTGATGACCCTGCTGGAAGAGCGTTTGAAGCTGTTTTTTGAGTCAAATAGCTTGCCTGCCCAGGTAATACGGGCACAAGGTGCTACATCTTTAATAGCGATTGGGCGTTTGCGCTTGAGCCATCAAAAATCAAATACAAGCCCAGAAAAACTCCCCAAACGCGTGGCAGACCTGCCCATGCACACCTTAAGCGCCGCGCGCCCGCACCTGGGTGTGCTTGAGCGCACCGGCTGCCGCACCTGGGACGACCTGCTCAAGCTGCCGCGTGACGGCGTGGCGCGCCGCTTTGGCGCAGAACTGCTGGCCTCACTTGACCGCGCCCGGGGTGCGCTACCCGACAACTACACCTGGCTGAACCTGCCAGAGCAGTTTGATGAAAAGCTGGAGCTTGACGCGCTGGTCATTCATACCCCGGCACTGATGCATGGCGTTGAGCGTTTGCTGGCCAGCCTGCAGGCCTGGCTGCTGGGGCGGCAAAGCGGGCTGAGCGCGCTAAAAATCACCTGGCACCTCGACAAGCGGCGTGATGGTGCGCCCACTGGCGAGCTTGAAATCCGCACCGCCCAGCCGGCGCAAGACCTGCGGCATGTGGCACGCCTGATCGCCGAGCGGCTGGGCCAGCAAAGCTTGCCTGCACCCGTGCATTCGCTCAGTTTGCAGTCTCTGGCAACCGAGCTGCTGGCTGACTCAGCCGCCGCCACCGGCAGCCTGCTGATAGAAGAACGCAAGCAGGGTGACGGCGCACTGGAGCTGATCGAGCGCCTGAGCGCGCGCCTGGGCGAGGCGCAAGTGCAGGTCTGGCAAGCCAGCGCCAGCCATAGGCCAGAGCAGATGCAGCGATGGCTTAATGCAGCCGATACTGCCAACACTGCAGACGCTATAAAATCAATAGCTAGTGATGCCCGTATTACCTGGGCAGGGAGTCGAAAAGGCTTGAAAAAGAGGGCTAACGCCGAGGATTTGACAAAAACCGAGGCCCTGTACCCCACCTGGCTGCTGCCCCAGCCCATCAAGCTGGCCACCGTGGGCAACAGCCCCGTGTACCAGGGCAAGCTGACGCGCCTGGCCGGGCCGCAGCGGCTCGAAGCCAGTGGCTGGTTAATTAAAGGCGGTCAAGGCGATATTCCCCCAGCCATACGCGACTACTTCATTTACCGCAGCCAGCAGGCCAGTTTGCTGTGGATTTACAGCGAGCGCCTGGCGGTGGCGCCCCAGGTAGCGGGGCAGCGTGCCTGGTATCTGCACGGGTTTTTTGCATGAACGTCTTGCCCGCCTTGCCTGACTATGCCGAGCTGCACGCGCTCAGCAACTTCAGCTTTCAGCGCGGCGCCTCGCATGCTGAAGAGCTGGTCGCGCGCGCCCACGCGCTGGGCTACCAGGCCATTGCCATCACTGACGAATGCTCGGTTGCAGGCGTAGTGCGGGCGCATGTTGAGGCGAAAAAGCTCGGTATTCAACTCTTGCCGGGTGCGGAGTTTCTGGTGCAGGCTGACCACCCCTTCAAGCTGGTGGTGCTGCCGCACAACGCTGAGGGCTGGGGCAATTTGTGTGAATTTATTACCGCCGCCAAACAGGCCGGTGACGACATTGAAAAAGGCAGCTACCGGGTAGCACTGGGTGAAACCAGTTTTGCGCTGCTGGCGGATTGCGAAATACTGCTTTGCCCCCTGCCAGATGCTATCAATACAGAAGCAATGGTTAGCCGTATTCATTGGGCACAGAGC
>JANOCP010000020.1:0-2853 GCA_031412235.1 Polaromonas sp. | reverse complement strand
TGATAAGTCCAGGTCTGCTGATTGCCCAAAGGGTCTGTGACTTGCGCGGTGCCACGGTAAATGGACGGGTCAATGGCGTTTCCCGCAACAAGGCTGCCAGTGGGTGCAGCAGCGTCGCCGGGGTAGCCGATGGCATAACCGTCTACGCCGCCTGCGTGATTGGTAGCCACAGCCAAGCCGTTGGCGTTATAGCTAAACGTTGAATAGCGCACGCCAGCTTCATTGGTGACGCCGGTTAATGCTTGTGCAAAGCGGCTGTCTTCATAGTGGTAGGTGCGGGATGTTTGATCTGGGTAGCGCACGCCCGTCAGGCGCTGGATACCGTCGAAGTTGTAACTGACTGGCTGTGCATCTGGCGGGGTAACACTGGCTAGCTGACCTGCGCTGTTGTAATTAAATGCCAATACACGGCCAAAAGCGTTTGTGACGCTGGCCAGGCGCCCAGCCGCGTCATAGGCCAGGCTGGCTACCCAGCCGTTGCGCTGGGTGATGGACAGCAAGCGCCCGCTGGCGTCAAACAGGTAATTGCTTTCATCGGCGCTACGCGTGTAGACAAGTCCATTTGCGGTTGAAGCCAGTGCGTCGGTACCACTATTGGCAAACCAGGGGGCATCGCTGGCTGTGCGGCTAAAGGCAGCGCTGCCACCATCGCCCAGGGTAATGACGGCGCTGTTCGTACCCGCACTCAACGAGGCAACCCAGCCATGTGACCAGTAGCTGCCCAAGCCTGTCAGGGCCGCTGTACTGAAACTAGCTCTGCTGGCGTAGTAACGGGTAAAACTTAAGGGGTGAGCGCCATTGTCCAGAAAGTCCTGAGCGGATTCACGCTTGATGCCAGATGAAGGCTCTATGGGGTTGCCCAACGAAGCACCGGGCTCGCGAGGGCAGGTTTCAGCGATACCGGTAACGGTGATCTGTTTAACGGCCGTGTTACTGCAATCCGGGCATGTACCCGCCAAGGTGTCTACAGTAGCGAATTTTGGCGGTATGTAAGTGAACTGAAACTGTCCGGCGGCGTCGGTTGTACCGCTAAGCGTAGCCGTATTGCCCGCGCCCTGTATGGAAACGCTGACGGCCTTGCCTACGACGGCAATGCCGTCTTTGGTGACTTTTACCGTTTGAACAAGCACCGGGCCTGCGATGAGTGCTTTTGTGGAGCTGGGGCCGTTGATCGTTATTTTTGGGGGCTCGCCAGGGCAACCCTGAGATTCAACGGTCCCGCCCGGACTAGGTCTTAGGCCATTGACAAGGGGGCATACCGGAAAAATACGAATAATTGGTTGTCTTCCAGCCTCACCCCAGGACGGTTCACCCCAGCAGCGGGGCAGTAACCGTAGATAAGGTTTGCGCCGAAAACGGACCTATGGTGACTGGACCTGTAGAAAATATGGGATACGCATGTCGGTAAGAACCAGACGCGATCCACTGGTCGCACAGTGTTGATGCTGCTTGTTCTCTGGTCGGGTAATAGACATCACATCCTCCAGCGTATGTATTTCCGATCCTGTTTTCGCAATACAACGGCGGCTGGTTTGCGTATGAGAGTGATGGCAAACAAAAAAGAGCGGCCATCATTGCCAAGCAACGGATAAACAGCTTTGTGGCGTTCGTTTTACGACAGGCGGTCACCCACTTTTCAGGAATTGCTTCAGACATTTCCACTCCCTCAAGATTTTTATTTTGACCGCCGCATGCTAACCGCAAATTGTTACCAGCCAACGGCTGCCAGAAAAAACTTAAAGAGATTACCCCCCGCTGCCCGTTCTAAACACAAACGAGCGCGTAAACGGTACGCTGTTATTGGTACCGCTCATCTGCACCCGGTATTCAGTATTGGCGAGTACCGGCGCATCAGCGGCGATGTAGACCTGATGGGACTTGAAACAGCCTTCGCTGCAGGGGGCGTAGGGGTCTTTGGTGGTGGCTACGCTGCTGGAACTGGCGGGGCGTGCACGGTCGCCCACCGGGCTCCGAAGGGTGATGGCCTTGCCGGTGGGCACTTCGGTCATGCTGGCGGTTTTGATTTCCAGCGTATTACCCTCCCGCACAGATACATACACCACTGCCCCCAACGGCTGCACCGCCAGATCGCGGCCTGGAATTGGGTTGGGACTCTCGTTGGTAAGCTGGCGATTGACACCCGTTGTGCCCTCGCACGGGTAGGTGTTGATGTCAGCGCTGCCCAAAAGCTGCGGGCCAGCACTGGTTTTGTAGGCCGCGTCAATCTGCAACACGACGGTGGGTGTGCCGTTGCTGGTCACGTCGGTGCTGGAGCGAATTGACACGCCCACATCGCGATAGCCGCCTACCAGCCCGCGCAGGTGATAGGGCGCACTCAGCAGGCCGCGAACCCCGCTTGCGCCCAAACCGGTCTTGCTGTCCGTACCGATAAGGGCCACGATTTCATCGGTCACGTTTACCTCCCTTGCACTTGCGTAGCCCTGTGCCACCACACGGTCAGCTGGAAAAACGCCGGTAAAACCGGGCCGGCCAAAAGTCTCGGTGTGCGACACCACGCTGTTCAAAATCTGGTAATCGGCATGCGCCCTGGCTGCTGCATCAAGCGGCAGGCTCTGCGTCAGGGTGCCGAAGCCGCAAGTGCTGCGTTCAAAGTTCAGCTGATTAAAGGCGTCACGCTCTTCGCTGCCGGCGGCGTAGTTTGAAGCCACCAGCGTGGGCGCCGGCGGGCTTACCGTAGCAGACGCAGCAGCTGACGTGGATGCCGCAATGGCAGTGGCGTCTGCAACGCTTGAAGCAGTTGTAGAACTACCGCCGCCCCCACCACCGCAGGCGGTCAGAACAAGCACAGTTGCTGACATGACAACAGCTATCAGGGTGGGTGCCGGCCTGACA
>JANOCP010000019.1:0-11096 GCA_031412235.1 Polaromonas sp. | reverse complement strand
ACAACGTGGCCGACTTGCGCAAGTGGGCTGTGAGGCTGGCCGACCAGATGAAGCTGCAGCAGGCGCTGACCGATGTAGACACCGACCAGCAGGAAAACGGCGTTGAAACTATGGTGACCGTAGACAAGGACAGCGCCGCACGGCTGGGCATTACCTCAAGGGATGTGGACAACGCCCTCTTCAACAGCTTTGGCCAGCGCCAGGTAGCGACTGTTTATACCGACCTCAACCAGTACCGCGTCATCATGGAAGTGGCGCCGCGTTTTGTGCGTAGCCCCGAATCACTAAAAGATATTTTTGTGCCTGCAAGGGGCGCGAATATCGCCGCACCAACCGGCACTGCTGGGTCATCCGCCGCAACAAATATCGTCAATCCGGCCTTGCGCGACCAGTCTACCGGGCAGACGCTCAGCTCGGCGGCTAACCGCATGGTGCCCCTGTCGGCCATCGCGAAGTTTTCAGAAAATCCAAAGGCTTCAGCCGTCAACCACCAGGACGCCGAGCTTGCAACCACCGTGTCCTACAACCTCGCAGATGGATTTGTGCTCCAGCAGGGCCAGCTGGCCGTCAAACAGGCTGAGGCCGAAATTGGCATGCCCAACAATGTACGCGGCAGTTTTCAGGGTACAGCGCGCAATGCGCAACAGTCCCAGGACCAGCAGCCCATGCTGATTCTTGCCGCGCTGGTGGTGATCTACATCGTGCTGGGCATTCTTTATGAAAGCCTGATTCACCCCATCACCGTGCTGTCTACCCTGCCATCGGCGGGGGTGGGTGCGGTGCTGGCGCTGCTGATTTTCAAGCTGGACTTTTCGCTGATCGCCCTGATAGGTGTGTTTCTTCTGATTGGTATCGTCAAGAAAAACGCGATTTTGATCATTGACTTTGCCATTGAGGCCGAGCGTGCCCGCGGCCTGACGGCGGTGGTCGCCGTACGCGAAGCCTGCCTGCTGCGCTTTCGGCCCATCCTCATGACGACGCTGGCCGCCATATTGGGTGCGCTGCCGCTAGCCATTGGTTTTGGCGAAGGGGCCGAGCTGCGAAGGCCGCTGGGCATCGCCATTATTGGCGGGCTGATTGCAAGCCAGCTGCTTACCCTGCTCACCACGCCCGTGGTTTACGTGCTGATGGACAAGTTGCGCAGGCGTAGCCCAGGCGAGCGGCAACTTGGCCGCCACCCAGATGAACCACAACCGGCCTGAATCCATGACCCCATTCCTACATATTCACATGGCGGTACACGCACACAAACAGGCTCCGTATTTGCTGCTGGCCATGGCCGCGCTGGTGGCGCTGATTGGAGGTTGCGCCGTCAGCCCGAGCTACCAGCTACCCGCCACACCAGAGGTCAGCGCCTTCAGGGAAGCCGGCGACTGGATACCTGCAGTACCGGCTGACGCGCTGGAGCGCGGGCCCTGGTGGACGCTGTTTGGCGACCCGGTGCTTGACCAGCTGGCCGCTCGCGTCGAGGTCTCCAACCAGAATGTGGCCCTCGCCATTGGCGCCTATGCGCAAGCCAGGGCCGTGGTGCGCGAGCAGCGTGCGTCACTGTTGCCTTCGGTCAGCCTTGATGGCGGCGCATCGCGATCTGGAAGCAGCGGAAATTCAGCTACGGGTGCCGGGGGACGCACTGGCAATAACTACCAGGTCAGCCTGGGCGCAAGCTGGGAGCCCGATGTGTGGGGCCGACTGGGCCGTGCGGTCGATAGCGCCAGTGCCGGTGCGCAGGCCAGCGCGGCTGACCTGGCATCGGCAAAGCTTTCAGCGCAGGGCGAACTGGCCGTCAATTATTTTTCATTGCGCCAGACTGATGCGCAAAACGCGCTGCTTGAAAGCACCATCGCGGGCTATAAGCGCGCCCTTGAGATCACGCAAAACCGCTATAACGCCGGTATTGCTGCCCGTACCGATTTGCTCCAGGCACAAAGCCAGCTTGCCAGCAGCAAGGCCGACCAGGCTGGCCTGCAGCGTACGCGTGCCCAGTTTGAACACGCCATTGCGGTACTGGTCGGGGAAGCACCGGGCAATTTCAGCCTGCGCCCGCTGGCGGCCTGGGCGCCCGTTGTTCCGGCGGTTCCCGTGGGGTTGCCCTCAACCTTGCTACAGCGTCGCCCCGACATAGCCGCAGCAGAACGCCGCGTGGCGTCAGCCAACGAACAGATTGGCATTGCCAGGGCAGCCTACTACCCCAACATCAGCCTGAACGCTTCGGGGGGCTCCAGCGCCAGCAAGGTGGCGGACTTGTTCAAGGCGTCGAGTCTCGTCTGGTCCTTCGGCCTGTCGGCAGCGCAGCTGATTTTTGATGCAGGCGCAACCGGCGCCAGGGTTGAGGGCGCGCAGGCAGGCCAGGCCCAGGCCGTGGCGCGCTACCGGCAGACGGTGCTGGCGGCTTTTCAGGATGTTGAAGACCAGTTGTCTGCCACCCGCGTGCTGCAAATCCAGCAGGAGCTGCGTCGCCAGGCGTCTGTTGCGGCTGACCTGGTGGAGCAGCAGGTGCTTAACCGCTACAAAAGCGGGCAGGTCGGCTACACCGAAGTCATTACCGCCCAGACCACCGCTCTTGGCGCCCGCCGCGCGCTGGTGCAGGCCACAGCCGACCGCCAAACCACTGCTGTGGCATTGATCCAGGCGCTGGGCGGCGGCTGGCAGGTGGGCAAGTAGCGGCAGGGGGGCTTATTTGCTATCATTGTTATAGCAAACTATAGCCGTACTCATTGGGCAGACAGGTTAAAAGTCTATAAGAAGGCTTGTCAGGCGCTCCTGGTGGTGTGTCGGGTGCCTTGCTTGCCGACTTATTTGTCGCCTTATTTACCGACCTATTTACCGACCTATTTACCGTTGATGGCCAGCAGCTCAATTTCAAAAAGCAGCGTCGCGTTGGGCGGTATCACGCCGCCCGCGCCGCGCTGGCCGTAGGCAATCGACGCTGGGCAGGTCAGTTTGGCCTTGCCGCCGGCTTTCATCAACTGCACGCCTTCCGTCCAGCAGGGGATCACGCCGTTCAGCGGAAACTCGGTGGGCTCATTGCGCTTGTAGGAGCTGTCAAACTCCTTGCCGTCCGGGAAAGTGCCTTTGTAGTGCACCTTGACCTTGTCGGTCGCTTGCGGGCTGGCACCTGTACCGTCTTTCAGTGAGAGGTAAACCAGGCCGCTTTTGGTAACCCTGGCACCGGGCTCCTTGCTGGCAGCCGCAATTGCTGCATCGGATTGGGCCCAGCACGCAGGCGCGAGCAACAAGGCAAAAGCGGTGGTATAAAAAGCATGACGCATGAAGATTCCTTGGGATTGAACAAATGGCTGACAACATGAATCAGCACCACACTATTTATACCCTTTTTAGCCAGGTCTGCCGGTACAGGCACTTCTCCTACACGGCAGTCCGTTTTCAAGCTACTTTTATTCTTATGGGCTGTGCTATCTTGAACTATGCACCGTGTTCAGTCTTTTCAGACCATCCATCAAAACCTAAATAGCAACCATTCAATGGCACTCATCACTTATATCGTTGAAGACAGCGCAACCATTCGCGAAAATCTGATTTCAGCGCTGGAAGAAATTGCACCGGTGAAAGTGGTTGGATTTGCAGAAACTGAACATGAAGCCAGCCGGTGGCTTTTGGCGAACAACGGGGACTGGCAGCTAGCCATAGTTGATTTGTTCCTGAAGGAAGGCAGCGGCCTCGGCGTGCTCAAGGGCTGCCAGAACCGCAACCCGGACCAGAAGGTCGTGGTACTGACCAACTACGCCACCAACGACATCCGCAGGCGTTGCGCGGAGCTGGGCTCTGACGCGGTGTTTGACAAATCCAATGAGCTTGAACAATTGCTTGAATATTGTTCAGACACCACGAGTAGTCATTAATACCTTCCCAATTTGTCTCAGGCAGTGACGTGAAGGCGCTCTACTTTCCACCAGCCAGGCAATAGCGCAAGCACTTCGGGCTGCGTAAACCTGTCGTCCATCAGGTAAATCACGCCCTCATCGAGTTGCGTGCGTATCACGCGGCCAGCGGCCTGCACTACCTTTTGCAGCCCAGGATACAGATAGGTGTAGCTGTAAGCACGGTCTTTTGACTTGCTGTCTGGCCCGGCACCTCCGCCTTCCTGGTCGTCTTTGTCAAAATATTCGCCCATGCGCTTTTTGATCTCTTCGTTCACCGGGTTGATCTGCGGCAAACCCAGTGTGGCAATAAATGCACCAATCAACCGGCTGCCTGGCAGGTCTACACCCTCCGCAAACGCGCCGCCCAGTACCGCAAAACCGATGCCTTGAGAGCCTGGCGTAAAGCGCGCCAAAAACTGCTCGCGTCCGGCTTCGTCCATCTGCCGTGTCTGCTCCCAGGTGACGATGTGCGGGTAACGCTGCCTGAACATGCCGTGCAGCTTTTGCAGGTAGTCGTAACTGCTTGAAAACACCAGGTAGTTGCCGGGCGTCTCGTCGTACTGCCGCGCCATCAGGGCGCAAATGCGGGGCAATGACTGCTCACGGTGCTGGTAGCGTGTGGAAATATTGCTGACGGCGTTAACACGCAGTTGCTCATGCGAAAACGGCGACTGCACATCAATCCAGGCCGTGCTGGCGGGCAAGCCCAGTGTGTCTTTGTAAAACTGCTGCGGGCTCAGCGTGGCCGAAAACAGCGCCACAGAATTGGCCGCTGCAAAGCGCGGTACCAAAAACGGCGCGGGCACCACGTTGCGAATATTCAGCGTGGCGCAGCCATGGCCAGGCTGCAGGGTGGTGCTGCCAATTTCTGAATCGTCATGGCGCGTGATGTCAAAAATGCTGTGCGCGCCAAAAGCATCGGCCATGCGCGAAAAGTGCAGCGCCTCAAAATAAAACGCCTGCAGATCACCATCAACCCGCGTTGGGTTGGCCAGCAAAAAATCAGTAATCGCGGTGATGGCCACTTGCAGCGACTTCAAAAAACTGATGGGCAGTTCTTTGTAAACCTGGTAATCGTCAGTCTGTACCTGATGCAGTTCATTGAAGTTGCGATTCAGCCTGTCCAGCACACTTTTTACTGCCCGGGGTGCTGATGCATGTACGGCGTGCAGCTGCGCCTGGCTCAGGGTGGCTGAATACATCTTGCGCGCCCGCTCGATCATGTTGTGGGCCTCGTCCACCAGCACGCTGACGCGCCACTGCCGGCTAATGGTCATGTTGTAAAGCAGGGCTGACGTGTCAAAGTAGTAGTTGTAGTCGCCCACCACCACGTCAGACCAGTTCACCAGCTCCTGGCTCAGGTAATAAGGGCAAACGCGGTGCGTCAAGGCCACGCCGCGCAGCCCGGCCTTGTCGAGGGGCTGCTGGTTGCGGTGGGGCTGAACAGCGGCGCTTCTGGCTGCAGGCAGGCGGTCATAAAAGCCCTGGGCCAAAGGGCACGAGTCGCCGTGGCAGGCCTTGTCGGGGTGCTCGCATGACTTGTCGCGGGCAACCAGCTCGAGGACGCGTAATGGAAACGTTGATGCCGGGTCTTTGACGCTGTTTTTAATCAGCTCAAGGGCATCAAGCGCCAGCTTGCGCCCCGGTGTTTTGGCGGCCAGAAAAAACAGCTTGTCCAGGCGCTGCTTTGGCGTGGCCTTGAGCAGCGGGAAAACCGTTCCTATGGTTTTGCCAATACCGGTGGTGGCCTGCGCCATCAGGCATTTGCCTGCTGTGCTGGTTTTGTAAACCGCTTCTGCCAGCTCGCGTTGACCGGGGCGAAAACCGGCATGTGGAAACTCCAGCGCATCAAGCGCCGCATCGCGCGCCATGCGGTGGGCCAGTTCCTGGTTGGCCCACGCCAGAAACAGCTCGCATTGCTGCTCAAAATATTCCTTCAGTGACGCGGTGCTGAAGTACTCGGTTAAAGGCGTTTCCTGCAGGCTGGCAACATCAAAGTACACCAGCGCCAGGTTGATGCCCGCAAGCTCTTTTTCTTTGCACAGCAGCCAGCCGTAGATTTTGACTTGCGCCCAGTGCAGGTTGCGCCGGTTTTCAGGCATGGCGTGCAGGTCGCCACGGTAGGTTTTGACTTCTTCAAGCTGCTGGTTTGCCGGGTCATAACCGTCAGCCCGTCCGCGTACGCGCAGCGTTTTGTAGTCACCTTCAAGGCTGACTTCTGACTGGTAGTCATCGCCACGGCGTGATGCCACCAGTGCGTGCCCGGCAATGCCTTCCTGCGCGGAAGGCGAGGGCGTAAAGCGCAGGTCAAGGTCACCATGCTTGGCCGTGAACTCGCACAGGGCCCGGACTGATACCTGATACTTCAATCGGGAGTCCTGGAGATACTGCTGGATTCAGGGGCGCGCATACGGCTGATTATCGCCAGCGGCAGCTGCCAGGTTCAGTGACTGTTCAGGGCCGGTTCAGCGCGTTCCCGAACTCTTCAAGTGACAGCGCGTTGTCCTGGTTGGTGTCAGCGGCATCAAAGTGCCTGGCGACATTGCGAAACCCGGCGGCTTCTTCGCGGCTTATCTTGCCGTCCTTGTGGGCGTCCATGAAGTTGAAGGCACGTTCGATTTCAGTGGCGCTGTAACGCGGTGGCGTGGCGCTGCTCTGGCTGGGTGATGATGCGGGCGATGATGCCGCTGGCGCTGCGCCGTCAGCTGCCTGCGCGTTGGCATCAGTACTGATGAGTACCGCTGACGCCGCAAGGGCGGCCAACACCCAAAAGACGTAGAAATAGTACGCCACGCGGTTCGACGCATGCGCTGGGTCGGCAGGCCCTGAAGAAGTGTTTGCGGCAGTCATGTTCATTTTTTCGCGCGACTTGAAGCGGGTACAGGTGGACAGTTCAAGTGCCATTGCACGCGATGCGCGAGCTTTACGCCAGCGACTTTGCAGGACTTTTCAGGGGTTTACAAACCCTATACAAGGCCCGCGCCAGGTCAGTGCGAAATTCATGGGAATCGGGAGGCGGTTTCACGGTCGTATGACAAATCAGGGCGTATGGGATGGGGTGAATAGGCGCTATAAAATACATAGCATAAATAAGCCACATTCATTGGGCACAGCGCACATTTGATACATAAATGACGACTTGGGGCAGGTTCAAGGCAGCTTTTCAGGCGCTTTGAGCTTTTGTCGTACACGGCTTTCATGTGCCATGGCTCAAAATACAGACACCATGAAACTATCCAGCATTGCCAAATCGCCGATCCTTGAAAACAGGGTTTTTCTGCTCTTGCTACTGGCGGTCACGCTGGCGTTTATTTGGGTTTTATGGCCTTTTTACGGCGCAGTGTTTTGGGGCGCGATCTTTGCGCTGATGTTCAACCCGCTTTTTGTGTATTTGCTCAAGCGCATGCCAGGCAGGCGAACGGGTGCGGCCATGGCCACGGTTGCCATTATTTTGCTGCTGGTGATTCTTCCGCTGGGTCTTATCGTGGCGTCTTTGATACAGGAAGCTGCAGCGGTGTACCAGCGCATGCAGTCGGGGGACTTCAATCTGGGCGTTTACTTTCAGCAGGTTTACACCTTGCTACCCGGCTGGGTTCTGGCGCTGCTTGAGCGGGTGGGTCTGGGCAGCACCGGCCTGATTCTGGAACGCCTGTCGGCCAGCCTGTCCAAGGGCAGCCAGTTTTTGGCTACCCAGGCGCTGAGCATCGGGCAAAACGCTTTTGATTTCATCGTCAGCTTTTTTGTCATGCTGTACCTGATGTTCTTTTTGCTGCGCGACGGCGCGGCGCTGTCAAAGCAGATTGAAAAAGCCGTGCCGCTTGAAGCGGGTATCCGGCATGAGCTGGCAGGCAAGTTTGTGACCGTGATTCGGGCAACCGTCAAGGGCAACGTGGCGGTGGCCGCCTTGCAGGGCGCGCTGGGCGGCCTGACTTTCTGGATGCTGGGCATACATGCGCCGGTGTTGTGGGGCACCCTCATGGCTTTTCTGTCGCTATTGCCTGCAGTGGGGGCGGCGCTGGTCTGGGGGCCGGTTGCCATTTACTTTCTGGTGACCGGTGCGATCGGGAAAGGCCTGATTCTGACGGCAGTGGGCGTGCTGGTGATTGGCCTGGTCGACAACATCTTGCGCCCGGTGCTGGTCGGTAAAGATACCAAAATGCCTGACTATGTGGTGCTGGTGTCCACGCTGGGCGGCATGGCGATTTTTGGCTTGAACGGCTTTGTAATTGGCCCGGTGGTAGCTGCCATGTTTATGGCTGCCTGGCATCTTTTTGTCGAGGCGCGGCAGGCCAGTTTGCCCCTTGCAATGCAATCACCGCCGCCGCAAGCGCCCGAAACAGCCACCATACCAAAGGCTTCTGACATACCGAAGGTTCCGGAGGCTTGAAATAGTGTTGGCAAATACTATTGCTTGACGCTATTATTTTAATAGCTATTTGTAGCCGTATTATTTGGGCTCAGACCATATTTCACTCATAAACTGCCTCATGCAAGCGCTGCCAGGCATTGCAAAACCTCTTTAAACAGCGGGCGCTGCTTCGGCGCTTGCAGGCAGCTGTCACGCAGGGCGGTCAATTCTTCTGGAGCCGGTTCTTTGCAGCGGGCCAGCAGTTCTTCAAGCAGGCAGCCGAAAGCGCGTACCTCCAGCCGCTGCAGGGCCTGCGCCGCGTCGGTGTCGTCAGGCAAAAACCAGGCGGCTCCCATGTCGCCCAGCATGCAAAATCCACTAGCGTCGCATTGCAGGTTATGCGCATACAGGTCGCCGTGCAGCAGGCCACACGCATGCAGATGCGCGGTCGCCTGCGCCACGCCCAACGCAATGAGCAACACCTTTTGAAGGGTGAACTGCGTGCCCGCCGCGTAAACGTCACGCGTACAGCTTTGCAGGCTGGGCGGCAGCGCCAGCGTGCTGAAGGCGGGTGAAATCAGTTGCATCACCAGACCCTGCGCGCCGTCCGGGTGGCCGGCAAGCGGACCAATCACCGGAATCAGGTGCGGATGCGCGCCGGCCGCCATGCAGGCCGCCAGCTCGCTGTGCGGCCAGCCGTCGCTGGTGACGGCGCCCTTGAAGAGCTTGACGGCAACGGCGCGGGGGTCTCTGCCTGGGCTATCGGCTTGGGCCAGTGCCTGGTAAATCACGCCAGACGCGCCTTCACCCAAAGTCTGTTGCAGCGTCAAGCTATTCCATTGAACTGGCACGGGTGACGTGTGCGGGGCCAGTTCGTTTTGTGCCTGGTTGATGGCGCTGTTCTGGTTTCCTCCACAGGCCAGCCAGGCCAGTTGCGGCATATTGGCCAGCCAGGGCGGTAGCGTATTGATAGCGTTGGCCGATATACGCAGCAGCTCAAGCTGCTGGCAACGTGCCAGCTCGGGCGGTAACTGTTGTAGCCGGTTACCCGCCAGCATGAGCTTTTGCAAACGGCTGCAATCACCTAATCCGGCGGGCAACGCCTCAATCTGGTTGTCCGTCAATATCAGCCAGCGCAATTGCGGCGGCAGTGCGGCTGCGGGTACGCTGCGAATCTGGTTGGACTTGAAGCCCACCATCTGCAGCTGAGGGCACTGGCCCAGCACCGCCGGGAGTTCTGTAAACCGGTTGCCTGAGCAAAAAACAACCTGCAACTGGTGCAGCCGCAGCAAATCGTCGGGCAGGCTGCTCAGTGCGTTGTTTGAAAGATTGAGCACCTGCAAGCTGTCGGCCAGGTCAAAAATCTCGCGCGGGAAGTCGGTCAAACCGCAGCTCAGGTCCAGCCGCTGAATGCCAGCGAGCTGGCCTGCGCGCAGTTGGGAGAGGGTGTGTGGGGTGCCTGGCATGCGTCGATTGTCGATGCTCCAACGCAAGTCCAGTCAGGTCGCCCCGTGCGCCAAACATCTGGCCTGGTTATTGATCCTTCAACGGACTTTCGGGGTGTTCGCTCAATGTAAAAGAGTCGTGCCAGGTGACGACAAAGCCCTTGTCCTCGCTGTCGTCAACAATGCCCATGCTGGCGCTGAGGCTCTCGATGGTTGCCAGCCGGGTTTTGCGGTTGCGCTCCAGCTTCTCCTGCAGGCTGCTACGTACGGCCGCTACGACGACCATGTCGACGCCGTTGCCTCGCTGCGCTTCTTTGGGTTCACGGGTCGACTGAACCTTGCCTGATGCTGAATCTACAGCGGATTCTGCTGCGGTCGGCAGGCCAGGCTGGCTTGCGGCTGCGATGCCGGTAGTGGGCATTTCAAATACAGACGGTTGCGTCGATGTGGTGAATTCGCTGTGCGGTTGATCGACCAAAGCCCGCGCGCCCAAAAACGAAGCACGCAGCCCTTCAAGCGTGGGCAGGTTGCTTGCGCTCAATACGGTGTAGGCAATACCGCATTCCGCAAACAGCTTTTGCTTCATGTCGCGGTGGCTGGCCTTCAGGCCTTTTGCGCCGGGAACGTCAATACAGCCGATCACTGATCCGTCGGGTTTGCAAACAGTGAAGCTGCAATAGATACCCTTGAGCAATTCATGCGAATGATGGCCCTGCATCGCACTTTGAGGTGACAAAAACCTTATGACCGGAATTTTCAGCAGCAACTGCTGGTCAAAAAAAACCTGCCGCAGCCAGCGCCATACAGTACGTTCAACATCTGTAAATAGCGGGCGTGCCGTCAACTGCCACGTTACAGGTATGCGTTTTTTCTGCCTCGCATTGCGCGCTAGCCAATAGCGGTGTGAGGCAGCTCCCAGAAAAGCACTTAGCGAGGCGGTGACTATCAATGCCGCTACAAATGAACTCAACATGCAAGCCTTAAATTTTTGCTGAGTTTAAGCAAGCTCCCGTGATGTAACAACCGTTTAGAAGCGACTTGTTGTCGAATTATCCGAAAGACAACACGCGGCCCGGGGCCCGGCTTGAGCATGTAATAAGTTCTGCTGACAGGTATCACCGAGGCACCCGAGCACCCGTTCCGCATCATCGCGTGCAAGACAACTGTTACGGCCTGCTGAAAGCCGCCAGTTTGGCTCCTGTTGCAGCGGGGCTGCGGAGTTTTGAAGCCTCCGGAGCCAAAAAGTAGCCTGATTTAGTGTCAAAAAGCCTGCTTGCCAAATGAATACGGTATCAGTATGCTACATATTTAGTAGCACGAAATACCATACATCAAACCACCCGGCTGGCCTCAAGCCCGGCCCGAACCTTGTCCAGGGTGATCGGAAACTCCCGTACCCGCACGCCGGTGGCGTTGTAGACC
>JANOCP010000018.1:0-4223 GCA_031412235.1 Polaromonas sp. | reverse complement strand
CCGAGGTTGTAGGTGGCACCAGGGCCACACTCCGATGCGCATTGGCCGTACTCCAGCGCCAGACTGGCGGAGCCGCTGCCGTTGAGATTCCGGTTTAGAAAAATGCTTCCCAGTGCGTTCAGCGTCAGCTTGTTCTGGCTCCAGCTGATCTGGTCGTTAACAATCACGTTGCCGCTCGTGCTTTGCACCTTGAAAGGGGTGGTGGTCAGAATGCTGGAAACGGCAGCGCCCGAAATATTTCCGCCAGACGCCGCGACGGTGAAATCAATCGGGTCAATGAGCCAAAGCCCGTTTTTTCCGCCCGTACCAGTAGCTGCGAGCGTCGAGACCACAGTGCCATCGGCAACCTGTACCCTGGCCGCACTGGTTTCAATAAAACCGCCGTCACCGCCATTGGGTGCAGAGGCATCCAGCCGGCCGGCGACGTTGGCCTGGCCAAACTGCATGTCGCCAACAAGTTTAATGACGCCGTTCTGGTTAAGCAGCGTTTTGGCTTCAATGACGCCGGTGTTGTTGACCGTTGCTGCGGCCAAAGCGTGTGCCGCTCTGGCTGACATCAGCACCTGACCGCCATCAGCCTGAATCAGCTGCTTGTTGTCGGCCAGCGCATTGAGGGCACCTTCGTCAATGCTGAAGCCCAGCAAGCTGCCATTGTTAAGGTTGAGCGTGACCTTGTTGCCCGCCGCCAGCAGTGCCGTGCCCAGCGTGGCACTGATGACGCCTTCATTGCGCACATCAGGTGCCAGCAATACGATGTAGCCGCCTTGCGCTGCTGTGAGCGTGCCCTGGTTCATGACGGAGCCGGTACCGCCCGAGTTGGTAAAAACATGGTTGCCAGCCATGAAGTCGGCATTGCTCATGTTCAGCGTTGAAGCCACCAGGCCACCCACATTAACCTGGGAGCCCGCACCAAACAGCACGCCATTGGGGTTCAATACAAAAACCTGGCCGTTGGCGGTAAGGCTGCCGAGCAAGGTGCTGGGGGTGCTACCGATGACACGGTTTAGCGCTATGGCTTGTGCGTTGGGTTGAACAAAAACAACAGATTCGTGGGCGGCGGTTGAAAACCGGTTCCAGTCAATGGCCAGCCGCTGGCTGGACTGGTTGATAGTGGTGGCCGAACCGCTTTGGGCAATAGAGCCACTGCCTGCCGACACCACACCGCCCGAGGGTTCTGCCTGAACTACAGGTGCCGAAAGCCCCAGGTAACCGAATGCAGAAAACATCATCAGCGCAGCCCGGCAACCCGCACTGAGCAAAAACCCGCCTGACCCGCCCGAACTTTCCGAAACGGCTGAATTGAACTCAACGCTGCTGCGGCTTGAACCGGCCCTGCCGCCCTTGCTGCGACCCTTGGCATTCTCGGCCACCGCCACCCAAAGGTTTAGTGCAACGTTCCACACCAGTCGATAAATACGGTTCATGCTGGCGTGGCTTTTCATGGCGGGCTCTCTGCGGTAAATTTTGTACGGCGGTGCTTTCAGGCAAGCAGTAAGAGGCAATCACCCTCGCCGTAAGTGAATGCAGGCTGCTGTGCTGAGGCACAGTCAGGGGCGAGTGAAAAACTTTATTTTCGTGGGCAAACGTGACACTTTTGCTTACTCTATTTCAGACATTAACACGTTTTTTACTACTTATGAACACAATTAATTGCGGGGTTTATGACGGGGCTCACAGCGCTTCAAAAACTCTTTGGGGACGGCCGATCAGCGGGTTACAGACAAGACCCCGCTTGTAGCAACCGGTAGATTTACCTTGGGTATTGCATCGGCTTGGCATCGGCTTGGCATCAGCTCCATCAAAACGGGCAACAGATCAATACAAACTACTCCTTTTTTCATAGCATTAATAAGCCGTATTTATTGGGCTGCAATCATATTTGGCGTAGAAAATCCGGGAATCAGCCGCAAAGCCCAGTTTCGTACCGCCAAATACCCGCCTCAGTGCTAGCCCGCAAGCCCTGCTGAAAAATCGGATCCAGGCGCTATCACGGCAAATTAGCCACAATGCACAATGGCCACGCTGTTTACCCCCCATTCCAGTCAATGCTTTGCTGGAGCAGATCGACTGGCGCGCATTGGCTACACACGGCGCGCCGTGCTGTACGGTGAATTACCCCGGGCGCCGGACACCCTGGGCGCTGAGAACTGGATTGAACGTTCATGGTTGCGCAGCCTGGCCAATGGCCACAGGCCAGAACACACACCTTCGTTTGAAATGCTCGCGGCACCCGTCCTGCGTCGTACCCTGGAGGCAAACCACCTGCTGATACAGGCGGCGCGCCCGGCGCTCGACAAACTGGCACGCGCCATCGCAAACACCCGCTACTTCGCCATTTTGACCAATCAGCACGGTGTGGTGGTTGACACCGGTGGTGCCATAGACCGCAGTGACCGGCGCGCCGACTTGATCACCCGCATCGGTACAGACCTTTCAGAACACCGGCTGGCGACCACGGCCATAGGCGCGGCGCTTACCGAGCTGCAGCCGGTTTGGCTGCATCGCGGTGAGCATTTTTTCGAGGCCAACGCCGTCTACAGTTGCGCCGGTGCGCCGCTGTTTGGTCCAGACGGCAGCTGTGTCGGCATGCTAGACCTGACTGGCATTGAAACAGCCGAGCGGCCCGAGCTAAAGCATCTGGTAGCCCAGTCAGCACGCAGCATTGAAAACGAGATGACGCTCACCCTGCCGCACCAGTTGCTGATGCGGCTGAACTGGCCAGGCCGCACACTGGGCGATGACACCGACGGTCTGGTCTGCGTGGACGCAGACGGCTTCGTAAAGGGTGCCAACCAGGCCGCGCGGCAAATGCTGCCACAACTTGGCCAGACAGATGCACTGCATTGCAGCGACCTGTTTGCCATGGCTTTTGAAATGCTGTTTGACATGGCGCGCAAACAAGGCAGCAGCTACACCAGCACCATTGAAGTACCGCTCTGGACCGGACTACGCTTGCAGGCCATGCCGCTCATGCTGGGCCAAGGCGCTACACCAGCACGGCTGCACCCTAACGCTTCTGCTGCCACGACCCAGCCTCTCAGGGACGTGGAAACAGCACTGATTCGCAAAGCGGTGGGCGACGCCAAAGGTAACGTCATGCAGGCGGCCCGCAGCCTGGGCATCAGCCGCGCCACGGTGTACAGACGGCTGGGTGCGGCGGTCAAACGAAACTCATGATCCGCGCAAACCTGGTTTCAGTGTTTGTGTTCTGCGCTTTTTGCTGCACCGCCCCGGGCTCCAGGCGCTGATGCGGCTACAGGCAACTTCAGCTCCAGGCTGCTTTCAACACCTTTGCTGTCCTTGAACAGCAAGGTCACAGGTACCGTGCTGTCTTTTGCCAGCGGCGTTTTCAAATCCATCAGCATGACGTGGTAGCCGCCTGGCTTGAGCTCAACCTTTTTGCCCGCCGGCAAATCCAGTGCAGGCACAGCGCGCATTTTCATGATGTCGCCCTCCATCTTCATCTCATGCACTTCGGCCACCCCCGCAGCCGGCGACGACACACCGACCAGCCGGGTGCCGTCTTTGGCGGTCAGCGTCATGAAGGCACCTGTGCCCATTTGGCCCTGCACGGTGGCGCGCGCCCAGGCGCCATCTACCTTGACGGCAGCAGTTTGGGCCAGCGCGGCCAGGCTGGTCATTGCCAGTGAAACAGCCAGTACAGCTTTTGGAAGTTTTGCGAATGTCATGGATAGGTATACCTTGAAGCGGAGAATTGAAATGACGAAAGACGCTGGCAAGTCAGTGTTTGTGCTCACCGCCACCGCCTGCAGGCATCAGCTCCAGTGCGGCAGCCGGGTTTTTGAGTTCAGACAGTTTCTGGCCCGGTTTGGGAAATTCAGCCCAGTCAACCCGGCCTTCTTCACAAATCTGACTGACTGGCCAGTAGATCGTTCCCGCATTGGCGGGCAGTTTGGCCTGCAGCACAAACTCGTCGTACCAGCCATTTTGCAAATAGTCGCCAGGTGTTTTAGCCGTCCAGCTGATGCGCGAGACCTCTTCAGTCACAGTTTTGCCGTGGTCGGACACAGGCCGGGCCAGCTTTTCACGCGTGATTTCAATCGTCCAGCCAGCTTTGGGCATGGGTTTGACACCCTGCACACCGGCCGGAATCGTCACCACAATCTGCCTGACGGGCGAGGTACCGCAGCCGTGCCCGACCTTGAGAGTGCCCTTGTAATAACTGCCAGCGTTGGCCACCTGGTATTCAAGTGTCACGTGGG
>JANOCP010000017.1:0-8012 GCA_031412235.1 Polaromonas sp. | reverse complement strand
ACGTTCCGGTCGACGGCTGGAAACAGTGGCGCTTAGCACATGAACTGGGTATTTATACAGCGACGATTTTCTGGTAGCTTGCATAGCTGCAACACAGCGCATGGACAAAAGCGAGCTTTTGGTCCGGACGCAGTGACACAGCTATGTGGGCTGTTGACGAAAAAGTGGCGCGGCGCCATGCCACGGAACAAGCGCCAGGAGGTGTTGCTGGCCGCGCCAGAACGAGTCAATCGTGCGGACACCCGCTTCGCGAGCGCCGCACATTTCGAACGTTAGAGCTCACAAATGAAGATGCGCGACCTTGTGTTCTTCTTGCTGCCTGTAGCCATAGCTTGGCCAGTCTTTTCCCAAGTGGCGCCAATCTGCGAACCAACCATCAATCCCGCATGTAACTGCGAGAGTTCTCGCAACGAGCTTGAACGAAGCTTTTGTTTTGCCGCGAAACGCGATTTGGCCGATAAGCGACTGAACACGCTCTACGCCTCCCTGGCTAAGCGGCTCTCACCAGAGGGGAGAGCGCGTCTTCGAGACGCTCAACGCGCTTGGCTGAAGTTTCGTGATGCCGAGTGCCTATATGCCGTCGGCGGACCCTCACCAGGTATCGGGTCTGGCTGGAATTCGCAGATGGCTATTTGCGACAACAATCTAACGGAGCGGAGAATCGCAGAGATGGAAACGCACCTTGCCTGCACAGTAAATGGTTGCCCCGAGTAGGACTGGACTAGCACGGCCGCGAGGCTCGCATGTGATGCTGGCCGGGGCGGTGAGACCTAACCGGGCAGTCGACACGGACGTACTCGCGGCACGCTGCCGCGTGTCTATGGTTCGCCGGTCACTTCTACGTTAAAGCGCACTCGCCGTGATCAGCACTACCAAAACTAGGAAGTGGATTTTTCGTATCGGTGGCACTTTCTTCGTTCTGGCAAGCATCTATGCAGTCATGGGTGTTGTGCAGGCAGCATCGCTATTTACAGGCGGGCGAGCTCTTTACAACGGTAACTTGTGGGGCTCCCTCTCACTGGTTTTTGCTTTTTGCGCCGCACACATGTTTGCGGCCAATGGGCGCGGCATGTCTCAGTTCCGCCCGAATTCTGCGAAATTCATCGCCTTTCTTTGGGCCGCAATTGCGGCATGGGCCACATGGCAAGTTCTTGCACATATCTTGGCGGTAGACCGTTGTCTCGACGACGGGGCCAGCTTTGACTATGTATTGGGTCAATGTGACATCAAATATTCGCACGAGGTATTTTCAATCTGGAAAACGCATGGGTTCTTGATTGTTGTCGCCTTCGTCACGGCTTTACACTCTGTCGCAGCACTTCGCCGCGCAGACAAAAATGCTTCTACCTCGAACCATGCCCTTTAACCTGTTGCTCGGCACGGACACGCAACCGAAAGCTGCCGCTTCGCGGCACGGGTTGCGCGCCGGGCAGCGCCAACGTTAGACGGCAGACTTAGGCCATCAAATGATCCCTCCAATTAAAGTGCTCACGAATGCGATGATTCTTGGGTCTGCTGTTTTCGCGGCCTGCGTAGGCTACGCAGTTTTGGCATCCGGCCTTATTCTGATTTCCGCCCTCGGTGGAGGGCGTCCGAGCCTCAGCGTAGATATCCTCAACTTGCTCCTCAACGTGCCGCAGAAAGTTTTCAGTCTGCCGCGCGAACTAAGTCTCTTTGCCGTGTTTATCTCCGCGCTCTTCTGGGGAGGCCTCGCTGCAGTCATCTCGCTCGCGGTCCAGCTCATCTCCCAGAAAAGCACTTAGCAGGCTCAATGTACCTACCGCGATTCCCAACGTACACGCGCGTCGAATTGCGGTCTAACTAACAGGTCGGCCCAGAGGCGACGGCCTTCGGCCGCGCCTGGCCTCCAACGTTAGCCCTCGCTTTTCGCCTGCTTTTGTGTATTGACAATACGTACGAAGTTACGTACCATTCAATTCAAATACGTAAGGAAACGAAATGCATGCACTGACCGCTAGCGAAGCTCGCGCCAATCTTTACCGAATCATTGATGAGACTGCCGAGTCTCATGAACCCATCCTGATTTCAGGAAAGCGCACCAGCGCCGTCTTGCTGTCGGCTGAAGACTGGAGTGCAATACAAGAAACTTTGTACTTGCTTGCGGTTCCAGGTATGCGTGAATCTATCAAAGCCGGTATGGCTGAACCGTTAGCAAAGAGTGCGAAGGCACTCAAGTGGTGAGTTGGGAGATCGTTTTTGCAAAGCAGGCGCTCAAAGATGCCAAGAAGCTTGCCGCCAGCGGGCTCAAGCCAAAAGCGCAAGAACTGCTAGCGATTCTCGCGACCAATCCACTACAAAATCCGCCACCCTATGAGAAACTGGTCGGAGACTTGGCTGGTGCTTACTCGCGCCGCATCAACATTCAGCACTGCATTGTGTATGAGGTGTTCACCAATGAGGGGGTCGTTCGAGTCTTGCGAATGTGGACCCACTATGAGTGAGCGGGCTAACTGGTCGGCCCACACGGGCACACAGCTGAAGGTTGCCGCCTTGCGGCAGTTGCTGCGTGCCGGTGGCCTCTAACTTTGAGGTGCAGAAATCAACAGTTTTTTAAGCCGTCAAATCAGCATCCGAGCCAATTTTTACATGCGCTAAATGCTACCAAATAAGTAGCAAGCTAAATTTCAGCCATTGCGCCATTCAAGCTGGTACAGCGTCCACATTAAGGCGTTCCCAGTGGCGGTGCAGGGCGATGGCGGCAATAAAGTCCTGCGACACCTGGCCGTCCGGTACTTTGCGGCCATCTGCTATCAAAACGCCAGCTGCTGGCTGGCTGATCACATCAGGGTTTTTGTCCTGGCTAAAGCCAAGCGAGGCCAGTAACTGCACGCCCTCGTTAACGGTACAAATGGGTTTGCAATGCTTGTAAGCCTCCAGTACAAAGTGCACCGCCTCACCCATGGCACACAGGGCCCTGGCGCTCTCCATTCCCCCAGGGACCAGCACCGCATCAAACATGATGGAAGGCATGTTGGTAAAGGTGTGGTCAACCGGAAACTGCCGCCCGCCCGCGGTGCTTACCGTACCCAGGTGAGGGCCAATGATTTTGCAGATGGCCCCGGCCTCGAGCAGGTCAGCCTGTATGCGCTTGACGGTGGCGGGCTCCACGCCATCGGCGACCAATACGGCAATTTTTCGGGTCTTGATGCTGCCACCGGGGCGGGCCTGCATGCTAAGCGCGGCGTCTTCGTCCACCTTGTTGGTGATGCGGTAGTCCCTGAAACCCAGGCGCCCCGCTGCCGCCTTGGCATCAGGCGCACCTATGCCCAGTGGCGCGGCTACCCGCGTGGCGAGTTTGGCATCCACATGGGCCAGGTTGTCGACCATGCGCTGGCGGATTTCAGGGAACTCAAGCTTCGAGAGCTCAAACCTGAATGCCGCGACGATATGGTCTTTTTCAACCGTGCTCTGGCTGTTCCAGAACAATGTGGCCTGTGAAAAGTGGTCGTCAAACGACATATTGCGGCTGCGTATCTTGGGGGAGTCCAGTTGCTCGGGAAATGACTGAAACCCCTGGGTTGCGCCGTCAACCCGGTATTCAGCGCTTCCACCGGCTTTGTCGAGCGTGTTGGGCTCATAGGCTACGCGGCCTTTGGCGATGGTCTGTCGGTGCATGCCGTCACGCTGAAAGTTGTGCATCGGGCAAACAGCGCGATTGATGGGAAGCTCATGAAAATTAGCCCCACCCAAGCGTGATATCTGCGTGTCGGTATACGAGAACAAGCGCCCCTGCAACAGCGGGTCGTTTGAAAAGTCTATGCCGGGCACAAGGTGGCCGGGGTGAAAAGCCACCTGTTCGGTTTCAGCAAAAAAGTTGTCCGGGTTGCGGTTAAGCACCATCTTGCCGATGATCTGAACCGGCACCTGTGATTCAGGAATCAGCTTGGTCGGGTCAAGAATGTCAAAACCCAGCTCGCCCTCTTTACCAGCATCAACAATCTGCACGCCCAGCTCCCATTCGGGGAAGTTGCCGCTTTCGATGGCCTCCCACAGGTCACGGCGGTGAAAGTCAGCGTCTTTACCGGCAATTTTTTGCGCTTCGTCCCATGCCAGGCCATGTACGCCCAGCTTGGGTTTCCAGTGGAACTTCACGAAGTGTGAGTCGCCCCCGGCGTTGACAAACCGAAAGGTATGAACGCCAAAGCCTTCCATCATGCGCAGGCTGCGCGGCACGGCCCGGTCTGACATGACCCACATCAGCATGTGGGTTGACTCGGGCATCAGCGTTACAAAGTCCCAAAAGGTGTCGTGCGCGCTGGCGGCCTGCGGCATGCCATGGTGCGGCTCTGGCTTGACAGCATGAATCAGGTCAGGGAACTTGATGGCGTCCTGAATAAAAAACACCGGAATGTTATTGCCCACCAGGTCGTAGTTGCCTTCAGCGGTATAAAACTTGACGGCAAAACCGCGCGCATCACGTACCGTATCGGCTGAACCGGCCTGGCCGGCTACGGTTGAAAACCGAACGAACACCGGGGTCTCAATGTCCGGGTCCTGAAGAAACCCGGCGCTGGTGTAGGCCGCCATGGACTTGTAGGGCTTGAAATAGCCATGTGCACCAGACCCGCGGGCGTGCACAGCGCGCTCAGGAATGCGCTCGTGGTCAAAATGCGTGATCTTTTCACGCAGTATGAAGTCTTCAAGCAGCGTGGGGCCACGCGGCCCGGCCTTTAGTGAGTTGTGGTTGTCTGGTATCTGCAAACCCTGATTGGTGGTCAGCAAGTGCGCAGTACTTTCGGTGTGGGCAGAAAGCTGCTGCTGCTTGGCCTTGGCGCCGTCTTTGGTTTTGGGGCTGCCATTGGCTTTGCGCGCGAGTGTTGACATGTACATTCCTGGGTTGGCCGATCGAAAACAAAAAGCTGTTGCAAGACGATAGGGCGCGGGTGAGGGCTGCCGGGTAGCCGTAAAGGGGTGCGCCGTGTAGGGAGGGTCTTGTTGTGCTGTAAGACAACGCCGACCTGGCGGGATTAGCCCCGGGTCAGGTCATGGCGGGGAGGGCGGTCAACTAAGCTGAAGACCTAACCCGAAGATCTAACCCGAAGATCCAGCCTGCTGCCGCTGGTATTCGCTTTTCTTCATCAACAGGTAGCTGCTTTTATCGACCTCATGCAGCTGCAACGGGTACTGCTCAGTGGCATCAAACCAGTGCTCCAGCCTGGCATTAAACTGCTTCGGTTGCGCTTTGCCCAATGACGCGAGGTAAGCCTCAATCGCCAGGTAATAGCGCATGGTGTTGCGCTCGACGGTGCCGCGCATGCCACCAACATAGTCTGATTTTTTGCCTGTATTGAGCGGGGTGAAACCCACCTTGTCACTGGCCACGGTTGACAAATACGCCTGCATGGCCATGCGCGCAACCACGCCAAATCCGTAGGAATAGCGCAAGTGCATAAAGGTTTTGCCGTCTGGCAGCGGCACGGCCTGAAGTTCAATGCGGTAGTTGCTTGTGCCCAGCGGCCCCTTGTCGGCATTGACTTGAACTGCAAGATAGCCGGGCGTTGCCGACGCAACGCGCATGGCAAATTCAAGGGCGAACGCATCCTTGAGTTGCTGGGGTGTCTTTTTGCCGATATTGACCTTCAGCATGCCTGGGCTGGCGTCTGAATTGGCACGGCAATACTTGGTGTTGATGTGCAAGATCATCACTTCACACCACTGGTTTGGGCTTTTGAAGGCGCTGCTAACGGTGTTGAAAGGGGAGTCGATTACGGCATACGCACTGCCGCTGACTGCTGTTGCACTTTCATAGGAGTCAATCACCAGCGGTCGGGCAAAGTGATTTTGTGAAAGCTGAGCGGTCAGCGCCACATGCTTTTCAAGCAGAGCCGTAGCGGTTGGGGTTGACACAGGCAAGGCAGCCGATTGGGCATATGCAGCGCCTGCGAAGCTCAACGTTAATGTTGCTGACACAGCCAGTGAGCGGCACAGGCGATAAATCGGCAAGGTCCAAATGTTCGGGGGTACTGGGCAACGGTTGGCAGAATTTTGCATCGCTACAGTTTGCATGGCAATTGGCGGCGCAAAGGGGATCTGCTCTGCAGTCCTACAAGCAATAGACCCGATGCCTGATATTGAATTTAACATAATATACATCGTGGAATATTAAAACTATACAAACATACCGTCTAATTGCCATCAGCGTCACCATTTGCCGGTTGCGTTTTTCAGGCGCATGGCCTTGGACACCAGCTCAATCGCATCTGGCCGCTTGCCACGTTCTGCAAACTGCAATGCGGTGAGGCCTTGCTGGTTTTTGAGCAATGGGTCTGCGCCTTCATCCAGCAGGAGTTTGACGGCGTCGCCGGTACCGTACATGCTGGCCATCATGAGCGGCGTGGAACCGTTGGGCGACTCGGCGTCTATATAGGCGTGGTTTTCGAGCAAAAGGCTGATGACCTTGACCTGGCCGGTACTGGCGGCGTAATGCAGTGGTGTCCAGCCGGTCTTATTGACGTCTGCGCCCTTTTTGATCATGTTCGCGGCCAGTTCAAGCTGGCCCTTGAGGCTTGCCATCATCAGGGGGCTTTCGCCCTGGGGATTAAAAGCGTTCAAGTTTGTTTTGGGCCAATCCACCAAGACACCCGCGACCCTGGGTGACGGCTCCTTGATGGCGATTAACAGACCAGACTGGCCCTGTGGATCCGGAACATTGGCATCAAAACCACGCTGCAACAGTTGCAGCACAAAGCCTTGATCATCGCGCTTGACGGCCTGAAAAAAATCTTCATAAGAGCCAGCATGCGAAACATTAAATCCAATAAATACAATCAGGTATATTGATTTTTTAAAGTATTTTATCAAGAATTTTTTCATGCCATGACACCTTTGAAGAGCTGTTCAAAGTTACGACTCGTGGCCCGGGCAATGGTTTCAAGTGGTTGGCCTTGCAGCTCGGCAATCATTTTGGCTACATAGGGCACGTAAGAGGGATTATTGGTTTTTCCGCGATAGGGCATGGGTGCCAGGTAAGGGCTGTCGGTCTCAATCAAGATGCGGTCCAGCGGCACAAAGCGCGCTACTTCGCGCAGGTCTGAAGCTGTTTTAAAGGTCAAAATGCCCGAAAAAGAGATGTAAAAACCAAGATCAAGTGCGGCTCTGGCAACCGCCTCGGTTTCGGTAAAGCAATGAAAAACGCCCCCTGCCCGGTTTGCATCTCCAGCTTGTTCACCCTCTTCCTTCAAGATGGCAAGCGTGTCGTCAGAAGCGCTGCGGGTATGGATGATGAGCGGCAGGCCAGTCTGCCTGGCGGCTCGAATATGCACCCTGAAGCGCTCGCGCTGCCATTCCATGTCCAGCACCGTGCGGTCACCGAGGCGGTAGTAGTCCAGCCCGGTTTCACCAATACCGACCACGCGCGGCAAGGCTGCACGCCGGACCAGATCGTCTACGGTCGGCTCGGTTACGCCTTCATGGTCGGGATGCACGCCAACGCTGGACCAGAAATTGTCATAGCCAGTGGCCAGCGCGTGGACGTCTTCAAACTCCTCCAGTGTGGTGCAGATGCAAAGTGCGCGGTCGACCTGCGCATCGCTCATGGCCTGGCGAATTTGCGGGAGTTGGGCCTTGAGCTCAGGAAAGCTGAGATGGCAATGCGAGTCTGTAAACATCAGGACACTTTGAAAAAGGCATTTTTGACATCAAAAGAGGCCGTAGCCCAATGATTACGGCTTCAGGCCGATACCAAATAAATAGCGGCGGCAATAGCCTCAAATGGTCTGCGTGGGCCGGTCAGAGGCCAGGTGTGCGCCCAGGATTTCTTCAATCTTGAGCTTGAGCAGGCGCGATTTTTCGTCACTTGGAAAGCGCACGCCCACGCCCTGGGTGCGATTGCCTGCCGCTCTGGCCGGTGTTACCCAGGCCACTTTTCCGGCCACCGGATAACGCTGGGTGTCCTCTGGTAGCGTCAACAACACATAAACGTCAGCGCCGAGCTGGTACTCACGCGTGGTGGGAATAAATACACCGCCCTCCTTGAACAGCGGAATGTAAGC
>JANOCP010000016.1:0-3795 GCA_031412235.1 Polaromonas sp. | reverse complement strand
AGCCTTTTTGAGGGCGTACTGCCCCTGCTGGATGCACTGAAAGCGCGTGGCCATTTGCTGGCCGTGGCAACGGGTAAATCCCGTCACGGGCTGGATGAGGCATTGCACAGTGTTGAGCTCAAGGGCATGTTTGACGGCTCGCGTACTGCCGACAAGACAGCCGGCAAGCCCGATCCGCGCATGCTGCAGGAACTGATGAATGAATTTGGCGTTGCGCCTGGGCGCGTGCTGATGGTGGGCGACACCACACATGATCTGCAGATGGCGCTTAATGCCGGTTGCCCGAGTGTGGGCGTCAGCTACGGCGCGCATGAGCCGGATGCTTTTGTCGCCTTGCGTCCTCAATTTGTAGCGCATTCGGTGCCAGAGCTCCACGACTGGCTGCTGGCCAGGGGCTAAACAGCACAACCCTACAGACCTGCAATGGACGACCTGCTGCCACTCTGTAATTCGGCTGATTTGCTGGACGGCGCGCAGGCCGTGCCCTTCGATGTTGTCTATGCCGGCCAGACCTGCCGTGCATTTGCCGTCCGCTTCAAGGGCGCTCCCCATGCCTACCTGAACCGCTGTACCCACGTGGCCATGGAACTCGACTGGCAGCCTAACCGGATTTTTGATTCCACCGGCCAATGGCTGCTCTGCGCCAGCCACGGTGCCGCCTATTTGCCCGACACCGGCCAATGCGCTGGCGGCCCCTGCCACGGCGGGCTGGTCAAAATCACGCTTTCAGAAAGCGACGGAGTCGTTTACTGGCAAAGTGCTTACAACCTCAAACTGCCAGAGTTCTGATACCTATCTAAACTACCCGTATGAATGATTCAAACCGTCCCGACCCGATTGATAGCACACCAGACTCGTTGAAAAGCCCGGATTTTGATCCAAATCAGCCCGTAGCCCAATCAAATCGGGTATCAGAAGCTCCTGAAAAAATAGCAGCCACATCTGCGACAGCCGAACCCGGCTGGGAGCGCAAAACCCTTGAAAGACTGGCTTTTGCATCGCTCAACGAGCAAAAGGCCACGCGCCGCTGGAAAACCTTTGTGCGCCTCTCGTGGCTGGCGTTTTTCATCATTCTGGTGTGGATGGCCTTGCACCGCGGAACTGCCGCAACTGACGTCAGCTCACCGCACACTGCTGTGGTCGAAATCAAGGGTGAAATTGCCGCCGGTGCAGATGCCAGTGCCGAGTTTGTCAATGCTGCCCTGAAAGCCGCTTTTGAAGACTCAGGCTCAAAGGCGGTGGTGTTGCTGATCAACTCGCCCGGTGGCAGCCCGGTGCAGGCCGGCATGATGAACGATGAAATCATGCGCCTGAAAGTTAAACACAAGAAGCCGGTTTACGCCGTAGTTGAAGAAACCTGCGCTTCAGCCGCGTACTACGTTGCTGCGGCTGCCGACCAGATATTTGTCGACAAGGCCAGCATTGTGGGCAGCATTGGCGTATTGATGGACGGCTTTGGCTTTACCGGCCTGATGGACAAGCTGGGTGTGGAGCGCCGCCTGTTGACGGCTGGTGAAAACAAGGGTTTTTTAGACCCCTTCAGCGCCCAGACCGAAAAGCAGCGCGCTTTCGCCCAGGCCATGCTCAACCAGATTCATCAGCAGTTCATAGGTGTCGTCAAGGCCGGGCGTGGCACACGTTTGAAAGAAACACCTGAGATGTTCAGTGGCCTGTTCTGGACGGGCCAGCAAGCTGTAGAACTGGGCCTGGCAGACCAGCTGGGTGGTCTCGACTTTGTCGCCCGCGAAGTGGTTAAAACCGAAGAAATCATCGACTACACCCGCCGCGACAACGTCGCCGAGCGGCTGGCCAAGAAGTTCGGCGCATCGATTGGCGAGGGCGCCATGAAGGCGTTCAAGGCGATTCCGTCAATACGCTAACGCCCGATACAAAATACCGCAGGTAAATCCAGCGGTGCAACGGGCTTGTTTTTCTTCCAGTTGCTGACCTGCGTGCTGTAGTTCCATGCCTTTTCAAGCGTTAAGCCACAGCTCAGCGCCAGCCGGGTATTGCCCTGTAGCGTCTGCATCAGGGCCTGCAGCAGCGCGGTGTTGCGATAGGGCGTTTCAATAAAGATCTGGGTCTGGCCGGTTTTCAGGGCCAGCGATTCAAGCTCCTTGATGCGCTGCGAACGCTCACCGCCTTCTTGCGGCAGGTAGCCCACAAAGGCGAAGTTCTGGCCATTCAGGCCGCTGGATGCCAGGGCGAGCATCAGCGACATCGGGCCCGTCAGCGGAATCACCTGCATGCCCAGGTCATGCGCTGCACGCACCACCGAAGAGCCAGGGTCGGCAATCGCAGGCATGCCTGCTTCACTGACCAGGCCCATGTCACGCCCTTCCATGGCGGCCATCAACAGGGGCCGGGCATCGAAGTTGCCGGTGTGGTCACCTTTTTTATGAACCTCGCGTGGAAGCTCCTGAATTTGCAGCGACTGGAGCACATTTGCCAGCGGCTGCAGCTCATTGATGCGTTTTAGATAGGCGCGCGTGCTTTTGGCGTTCTCGCAGATCCAGCACGGCAGCTGCGCTGCGATCCGTAGGGTTTCAAGCGGCATCACGTCCTGAATCGGCGCTTGAGCGTCGCAGCCGAAATCAAGCGGCGCAGGAACCAGATAGAGTTTTCCTTTTGCTGTCGTGTTCATGCCGACACTCCAGCAACAGGCAGCAGTGCGAAACCTGCAGCCCGAATCATCCTGCAGGTTCTAATTAATGGCAGGCCAACTAGCGCAGTGGGGTCATCGCTGTCAATTGAATCGAGCAAAGCTATGCCCAGTCCTTCGCTTTTTGCGCTGCCTGCGCAGTCATAGGGCTGCTCGGCAAGCAGGTAGTTTTCAATTTCGTCGTCAGTCAGTTCACGAAATTTAACGCTGACAGCTGCCAGGCTGCTTTGTTCAAAACCGGTCTCAAGGCAGACCACGGCGACTGCTGTTTGAAACACCACGGTTTGCCCACGCATCTGGCGGAGTTGTGCGACGGCTTTCTCATGCGTTCCGGGTTTACCCAAAGGCTGACCATTCAAGTCCGCTACCTGATCAGACCCGATAACCACAGCATGCGGAAATATGGCGGCAACGGCTTTTGCTTTGGCCAGTGCCAGTCGCTCAGCCAGTGTGCGGGGTAGTTCGGAAGGAAAAGGCGTTTCGTCCACATCGGGCGCAGCAACTTCAAACGGAATTCGCAGGCGACTCAACAGCTCGCGGCGGTAGCGCGAAGTCGAGCCGAGTATGAGTTGGCGTGTTGATGGATGCTTCACGGGGGCTGTTTTTGGCGGTGGCCTGGGTGCAAGGGTCATCTACCGATTCTCTTACACTGCTGGCATGACCAGACAGCTAAAAGCCAGAAGCCTCAATATGCAGGCCTTCGCCCAGGAGGGTTTGCCTCTTGTTGAAACCACCTTGCTACAAAATATGGAGCGCCTTGTAACCGAAACAATTGGGCTACAGCCCGATTCGACTGTAAATTGGAAGGCTGGGTCCGAACTGCGAACCGGCTCGGGTGAGCAGGAAGATATCTGGCTCCACCTGCAGGCCAATACCGTTGTCCCTCTGACCTGCCAGCGTTGCATGGGCGCGGTGCAGACGCCCATAGCGCTGGATCAGTGGTACCGCTTTGTGGCCACTGAAGAAATCGCCATGGCAGAAGACGATGAATCCGAGGAGGATTTGCTGGTCATGGAGCCCCAGTTTGACCTGCTTGCCGTTCTGGAAGACGAGTTGCTGATGGCGCTGCCGCTGGTGCCCATGCACGAGCAATGCCCGGTGGCGCCAGTGTTAAGTGCGGGTTCGATTGAGCT
>JANOCP010000015.1:0-4395 GCA_031412235.1 Polaromonas sp. | reverse complement strand
CATAGCTGTACGGTGGCAGTCCAACCGAACGTCCGCCCCGGCTGGAGACCATAGCCGTGACGCGAAAAATAAACTCACTGGCACTTGCAGCCAGCACCACACGTTGCACATCAACCCCATGAAAGGCCGCGAGTTGCGCACGCAATGCCGCGTAACTGTGGTCCGGATAGTGGCTTGCATCTGCGTGCTGGATGGCAGCAAGCGCACCAGGGCACGGCCCGCAGGCGTTGTTGTTGGTTGAAAAGTCATAACGCGTTGCGCCAAAAGCATCAGGGCCGCCGTGAATGCGTTGAGATTGAGAACTCATGACCTAACAACTGCTATTAATAAAATAGCTGCTTGCGCCCATAAACAGACGGCTAAGACCACTTTTGATGCCTTTTTTTGAGCTAAATTGGCATCTTTGGGCTCTGGTGGCCTGCCCGATGGGTTCAGCGCATAGACACCGGGCTTTTGCAGCCGAATATTCAAGGCCAACGCCATCGCAGCCATAGGCCAACCGCTGTTGGGTGATGGTGTTTTGCCAGCTTCAAGGCTCAGAGTTTTGAAATCAACACCTTGCGACAAGAGTTTCAGCAGCAGCGCTGTGATGCGCGCAGGCAACCAGCTCAGCACATCGTCAGCCCGCGCAGCCCACTTGCCCGCCCATTCCCAGTTCACACCGTTGCGCATGCCGCGATAGCCCCACATGGCATCCGCCGTATTGGCAAAACGGTAAACCGCAGCGCCAGGCAGGCCAAAAAGTACAAACCAGAAAATCGGTGCCACGACGGAGTCATTGAGGTTTTCAGCGAGCGACTCGATAGCGCTTTCGCGGACTTCTGATTCAGTAAGGTTTGTGGTGTCACGGCTGACCAGCATGGCAAGGCGCAGGCGGCCGGCGTCTAGTGATTGGTGAAGTGCAGCCTCGACAGCCTGAACTTCAGACACCAGCATGGCCCAGGCCAGCAGCGGTTTAAGGGCCAGACCCAGCAGCGGCGCAGCCAAGTACCAAGGCAGAAGGAAGGCAGCCCACTGCACACCGCAAGCTACTATCAAAACCATAGCTACCCCTACCCACCAATACTGGGCAGCGAGTCTAAATATCTTTAAATCTCGAACCGCAGGAGAAGGCTTGGGTTTAATCCAGCCAGCTACCCAGTTGAGGTAGTTACCCATCCATACCACCGGGTGCAGGCGTACGGGTGGTTCGCCGCAATAGCGGTCAACAAGCAGCGCAACAAGAAGTGCGAGCACTGAAATGATTGCCGTTAAATCAGCCAACGTCGCCTTTCAGCAAATTGTCCAGCGATTGCTGTACCCATCCAAAGCCAATACGCTCTTGCTCCAGGCGCAGACCTGTACGCAACCGGTTGTCGCGCAACGTGTTGTACACGGCGCGTTCATCAAGCGTCAGTCGGGGCAAATCACGCTGCTGGGCTTGTGGCTCGTGGCCCCAATGGTCGGCGTGGTGCATGAGGCAACCCTCATCCATCATCAGGGACTGAACCTGTGGCAGGTAGGCACGCAACTGATCCAGCATGGCAAAACCGTGGGTGTCGATGTCGCCCCAGTAATGCACGCTGCGCTGATGCAACCAGGCAGCGCTTCTAAGCCGGTCCAGACCGCCAAATCCACCACCAAACACAACCAGCGCGTTGGGCGTCTCCGGGAAGGCAAGAAAATTCACCTCGTTTTCAGTGATGAAAACATGGCTTACAGCTGCGTCGAGCTGCTCGAAAACCGTCTGGGTCACCGTAAGTTCTGCGCCATATGCTGCAGCAGATGAACTAGGTGCATCTAGCCAGCGAAATCGAATGCGCAAGGGCTTGTCCTTAAAACCGTAGCGCTGGCAAAACCCGGCAATACCGCTAGCGGTGCGGTCTATGGCATCAGGCAGCAAAGCCAGGTCAAGCAACTCGGCTAGCACGCTACGGTTTGATTCAATAAATTTGCTGTCAACCCCGGCAATATCCACCTGACGCAGGTAAATGCCGGGACGCGGAGTCGCCTGAAGCCAGCCCACAACACTGAGCAGGCGCGGCCAAGCCGGGCCCAGTTCAAGCGCAACATGGGGACGCTTAGCCAGCCAGGAAAGCAAGCTGGGTTGCTGTATCTGGGTAGCGCGCACCAGCTCGGCAAAGCGTGCTGCCCCTTTGGTTTTTCCAATCAAGGTCAACGCGTCCGACAAAGTGTCTAGCCACGCTTCGTCGGGTATCCGATTGCCGCCCAAAACAGGACTGCGAACATCCCGTTCGACCAGGCGATAGCGCCCACTTCCCAAGCGCAGTCCGTCTGCCCAGATTCGTACCTCTTCAAATCTGGCGCTCAGCTCTTGCGTGCTGGGGCAATGCAGTCGCAAACGCCGTGGGAAGTTGGTCGGGCTATCGCTATCATTTTGCTGATTGACCATTTCGGACACCAACTCGGACAATAAAGCCCCCCTGTCCCACAGTTTTTGGGTTTGGGCGCGCAAGTCGAGCGCGCTAGTCCACGGCATGGTCAGCCTCAAGTTGCACCTTGCCGGCTAACGAGGCAAAGCGGTCTTTCTCAAGCAGGTATTCCTCAATGCTCAAATTACGTAATTTGGACTCACGCCCTTCGTCGTTTTGCACAAAACCCACGCTTGCCACAAACGGTTCAATGATGTGGATTTTTTGCAGCGGCGTGACGATCAGCAACTGCAAATTGAGCTTTTCAAACAGCTCTAAACCGTATTTAGCGGACTCGTCAGAGCCACGGCCAAAGGCTTCGTCAATCACCACAAAGCGAAAGCTGCGGGCGCGTTGCCCTTCACCTTTTTGGGCGTCAGCCGTCCAGTCCAGCCCAAACTGGTAAGCCAGGCTGGCGGCCAGAATGGTGTAGGCCAGTTTTTCTTTTTGCCCGCCAGACTTGCCGCCCGAATCCGAGTAGTGCTCGTGTTCGCGCTTGTCTTCACGCCAGCATTCGCTGGCTGCAAACACAAACCAGTTGCGCACATCGGTGACTTTGGCGGTCCAGCGACGGTCCTGGTCGGTTTGCCCCGCGCGGCCACGCAAGCGCTCGATGATGGCTCTTACCTGCAGGAATTTCGCCTCGGAATACTGATCGTCCTGGGCCGTTTGCGCGGCATTTTGAGCGCTTGAAACATCGCCAGACAAGGAACCCTCCAGACAGGTGCGTAGCTCGGTTTGAAAGTCACGCACTTCAGCGTCCTGGGCTAGTTGCGCCTGCAACACGATGAAGCGGCCAGGGTTGTAGTCAATTTGTACCAGCGACTGGTTGATGCGATCAATACGCTCCTTGATCGTGTCGCGTTCCATCCGCAACTGGGTACTGAAATTAGCCAGTTCCCGAATCGTGTTTTCTTTAAGTAGCGCCTTGAACTGAGCTTCAAAACGCGGCAGATCATCCAGCGCCAATTGAGCAAGCAATTTGCGGTACTCGTCAGCGGTTTCGACCGACACATCCATCTCCTGCGTCTGCAGCGGAAACTCGGTAGAAAAAGCACTCATGGCGGCGCTGATTTTTCCCAGCAAGCGACTGGCGCGCTGCGCGTCTGAATCCATTGAACGCTGCAGGCTGTCTCGCATCTCGCTTTCGCGCGTACTGCAAAGCTCTACCGTGAGAGCTTGATTTGCAGCCAATTCAGCTTGCATTTGGTCAAGACGTTTAACAATCGTTGGTGGGGAAATTTGCGCATTAACCTGACTTGCCAGCCCTGCTGTTTGATCACGCAAGGTCTGCGCATCGCTGATTTTCTGTTCGGTTCTAGCGCGTCGATCACTTTGCTCTTTTAGTTGCTTTTCAGTAGCTATCAAGACTTTTTCAAGCGATGCCAAGTGCTCCGCAAGCGTTCTCAAAACGTCTGAGGCGTCATTGATTTTTTTAAGCTCATCTTGAAGGCGTGAAATCTCAAGCGCCAGGCTGGGCCAGTCCAGCTCGCGGTAGTCTTTGAATTCAACCAGCTTGTCCAGGATGGAGAGTTTTTCGTCTATCGTCTTCTTTTCGATTTGCAAGCCAGAAATCACTCCGCCTATGCGCGCCAAACCATCTTCCACCACTCTGGCCTTGCTCTGCAATGTCTGTAACTTGGCCGCATTGCTCCAGCCAAGCACGTAGCGGCTACGGTCATCAATACGGTGGCGGTCGTCTTTTTCGTGACGCACAGTACTTTTTATTTGCCCACTGCGCGTGATCGCTTTGTCTTCACGCCGAAACTGCTCCTGCGTTGTGCAGCACGCCAGATCAAAGCGCTCATGGACCGCACGGTCAAGCCAGTTATAAAAAGGCGAATCGGGTTTGACCGTGATTTTTCGGATCAACGAATCAGTGTGCAGACTGAGTGAGCCCGAGCGGACCACAGCCGGCACCTTGAAGTAAACCAGTCGCCCCTTCAGATGGGTTTGATCGACCCATTGCGCCACCTTGGCGTAT
>JANOCP010000014.1:0-2394 GCA_031412235.1 Polaromonas sp. | reverse complement strand
GCGTCTGCCCCACCAGGTGAACGGCCAGTGTGGTAATGCCCAGCGGGCGCACGGCAGCGCGTTCAATCGTCCCCTTGTGGTGACCCCACTGGTCCGTCACGGCGAGCTGTTCATCGCGCCAGGCCCCGGCAAGCCCGGCATTATGCAAAGCGCTGGCGACGCGGTTCAGGCCAAGCGTTACATCACCCACAAGGCGCCACCCAAGCTCTTCTGGTTGCTCTTTTTTTAATAGCTGATGATGCCGGAAAGTATTGGGCCGGGACGCTATTTGATCCAAAAAACCCGCTTCAACCGAGCCAATGGCCGACTCCCCGGCCCACAAAGGCACCCGGGGGCGTAGCGGCGGCTGGTTGGCTGCAGCGCGCAGGGCTTGCAGCCATTGGGCATCAAACGGTGGCAGCAACATCGAATACCCCGTCGTCTATAGCGTCAGGATGGTGCAACCGGTGGTTTTGCGTGCCTCAAGGCTGCGGTGCGCCTCGGCCACATCGGCCAGTGCAAAACGCTGGTCAATACGAATATCTACCTTGCCGCTGGCCACTACAGCAAACAAGTCATCGGCCATTTCCTGGGTGGTTTCGCGGCTTGAGATGTGGGTAAACAGCGTGGGGCGCGACACATAAAGCGAGCCTTTGGCGGCCAGCAAGCCAAGGTCCAGCGGCTCAACCTTGCCCGAGGCATTGCCAAAGTTGGCCAGCAAGCCAAACGGCCGCAGGCAGTCCAGAGACTTGATGAAGGTGTCTTTACCCACCGAGTCGTACACCACCTTGACGCCACTTTGTCCGCTAGCGCCTGTAATTTCCTTTACACGGGCGACAAAATCTTCTTTCACGTAATTGATGACATGCGCCGCGCCCAGCTCTTTGGCCAGAGCGCATTTCTCATCAGACCCGGCCGTACCTATCAACTGCAAACCCAGCGCCTTGGCCCACTGGCAGGCAATCAGGCCCACACCACCGGCCGCCGCATGAAACAACACGTAGTCGCCAGCCTGCAACCCGCCCTGCGGCAAGGTCCGACGCAGCAGGTATTGGGTTGTCAAGCCCTTGAGCATCATGGCTGCGCCGGTTTCAAAACTGATGGCGTCGGGCAGCTTGCACACAGACCTTGCGGGCATCACGCGCAACTCGCAATAGCTGCCCGGCGGCTGGCTGGCATAGGCGGCCCGGTCACCCACTTTCAGGTGCGTCACGCCCTCGCCAACAGCCTCAACCACGCCAGACGCTTCCATGCCCAGTTGCAGGGGCATGGGTAGCGCGTACAGGCCGCTGCGCTGATAAACGTCAATGTAATTAAGGCCAACAGCCTTGTGGCGAATGCGGATTTCGCCGGGACCGGGCTCGCCGACCTGCACCTCAACCAGCTTGAGTTCTTCGGGTCCGCCGTGCTGGTTAATGCGTACGGCTCTGGAGGTGTATGAGGTCATGTCGGGGTCCTTGTCTTTTTGGAGGTATCAATAGATGGGAAATATGAAGCGGCGCGAGCGTCGGTATGGTGCCATGAATCAATGTGATGTGCTCGCGATGCTCGAACGACATCCGCGCATCAAAGCCCGCGCCCCGGTCAGGCAGGTTTAAAAAAAGTTACAGTCACGCCCATGACTCAACGCCTGACGCCCTCCACAGTCCTGATGCTGGTAACCCCACCCGTGCTCTGGGCTGGCAACGCCGTGGTAGGCCGTATGGTTAGCGGGCTGGTTCCGCCCATGACGCTTAATTTTTTGCGCTGGGCGCTGGCCTTTCTGATTCTGCTGCCGCTTGCGCATCGCGTACTGCGCCCCAGTAGCAGCCTGTGGCCCAACTGGAAGCGCTTTACGTTGCTGGGTTTACTGGGTGTGGGCTGCTACAACGCGCTGCAGTACCTGGCGCTTAAAACATCAACCCCGCTTAACGTCACCCTGGTCGCGGCCAGCATACCGGTGTGGATGCTGGGCGTCGGCGCACTGTTCTTTGGCCAGCGCGTCTCGCGCCTGCAGGTGATGGGTGCGCTGATGTCGATTGCAGGGGTGCTGGTGGTGCTGGCACGCGGTGAATGGGCAATACTCATGCAGGTGCAGCTGGTGCCAGGCGACGTGTATGTGCTGCTGGCCACGCTAGCCTGGGCGTTTTATAGCTGGTTGCTGATGCAACCTGACGATCCGAAGGAAATTCGCAACGATTGGGCTGCATTTTTAATGGCGCAAATCGTTTTTGGCCTGGGCTGGTCAGGCCTGTTTGCAGCTAGCGAATGGGCTCTGACTGACGCCCACATCAGCTGGAGCTGGCCGGTGGTGGCCGCGCTGGTGTACGTTGCAGTTGGCCCGGCAGTTATTGCCTACCGCTGCTGGGGCATGGGCGTTCAGCGCGTCGGGCCTGCTATTGCAGGCTTCTTTTCAAATCTGACACCGCTGTTTGC
>JANOCP010000013.1:0-2070 GCA_031412235.1 Polaromonas sp. | reverse complement strand
GTCAACAATGCGGGCTGGACGCATCGAAACCAACCGGCGCTTGACGTGAGTGAAGCTGATTTTGACAAGTGCTATGCCATCAATGTCAAAAGCATTTACCTGTCCACCGTTCATGCGACGCCGGTGTTTCGGGCTCAGGGTGGTGGCAGTTTTATCAACATCGCCTCGACTGCCGGTGTGCGCCCGCGTCCGGGGTTGACCTGGTACAACGGTAGCAAGGGCGCGGTGATTACGACGTCCAAATCGCTGGCAGCAGAGCTGGGGCCAGACAATATTCGGGTGAACTGCATCAACCCGGTGTTTAACCCCGACACCGGCCTGTCGGCTGAATTTGCCGGTGGCCCGCTGGACGAAGAGCGCAAGGCCAAGTTTCGGGCCAGCATTCCTCTGGGGCGATTCTCAACTGCACTTGATGTGGCCAACGCCGCGCTTTACCTGGCCAGCGACGAGGCGGACTTTATCAGCGGTGTGTGTCTAGAAGTGGATGGCGCGCGCTGTGTGTAGGGCCCCCACGGTCGCTCACTGCGTGTAGCTCCCTGCCCCCCGAGGGGACCGCTGCGCCTGCGTTCTGGCAAAGCCAGTCCCGCGGCCCCTGCTTGTAAAGACAAAAACTGGAATAAATAACAGCCAGCAACTGGGGGCAAGACCCTTGCTTTCCCGTTGAGCCGCGCCAATGGAGTAAATTCTCCCCTCGAACTCACCATGGACAAAAAACTTATTCCCCTCGCAGACATACGCTACGCCGCGCGCGTGCCGCATGTGCCTGCGCAGTTGCAGGCACCCACGGGCCTGCTGAGCGACACCCTGGCGCGCCCGCTGCGGGATTTGCGCATTAGCGTCACCGATCGCTGCAACTTTCGCTGCAGCTATTGCATGCCCAGCGAGGTCTTCAATAAGGACTATGCGTTTTTGCCCCAGGCATCGCTGCTCAGTTTTGAAGAAATCGTCCGGCTGACGCGTATTTTTGTGGCGCACGGTGTTGAAAAGATCAGGCTGACAGGTGGCGAGCCCTTGCTGCGCAAGCACCTTGAAGTGCTGATTGAAATGCTGGCCAAGCTTCAGACGCCCGACGGAAAGCCGCTGGACATCACGCTCACCACCAACGCGTCATTGCTGGCCAAAAAAGCTCAGTCCCTCAAGGATGCGGGCCTGCAGCGTGTGACGGTGAGCCTTGATGGACTGGACGACGCAACCTTCCGCCGCATGAACGATGTGGACTTTCCGGTAGCCGATGTTCTCAAGGGTATTGAGGTAGCGCAAAAAGTCGGCCTGGCACCCATCAAGATCAACATGGTCGTCAAGCGCGGCACCAACGATACCGAAATACTGCCGATGGCGCGGTATTTTCGCCATTCAGGCACGGTTTTGCGCTTTATTGAATATATGGACGTGGGTGCGACCAACGGTTGGCGCATGGATGAGGTCATGCCTTCGGCCCAGGTGATTGAACGCATCAATGCTGAATTTCCACTTGAAGTCATTGGGGCCAACTACTTGGGCGAAACTGCCGAGCGCTGGCGCTATGCCGACGGCGCTGGTGAAATCGGCGTTATCAGCAGTGTGACGCAGGCTTTTTGCAGCGACTGCAACCGGGCCCGGCTATCGACAGAGGGAAAGCTGTTTTTATGCCTGTTTGCCAACCAGGGCCATGACCTGCGTGCCCTGCTTCGCGGCGGTTATGCCGACGACCAGATTGCGGGCGCGGTCGGCCAAATCTGGCAAAAGCGCGATGACCGCTATTCGGAGCTGCGTGCGGCGCTACCTGCCGACACCAGCATGCCCGACAGCGGAAAAAAGCGCGTTGAGATGAGCTACATAGGAGGCTAGAGATGACCCCCACGCTTTTCACTTTGTGTAATACGCTGCCCCCCGAGGGGGCTAATTTTTCTAGGGGCGGCCCGTCGAAAAATTGTTTTTCAAGTTGAGGTACTAATTGAATACCGATTTCACCGCCCCACTCCACGCCGAAGCCATCACCGGCATTATCCTGGCGGGTGGTCGCGGTTCACGCATGGGTGGCGTTGACAAGGGCCTGCAAAACTTCAACGGCGTGCCGCTAGCCCTGCACAC
>JANOCP010000012.1:0-8263 GCA_031412235.1 Polaromonas sp. | reverse complement strand
TTTTTTGTACGTGACGCTGGAGCATTTAAAGCGCCTTGAAGGCGAAGTCATCAACCAGCTGGAAGCCTTTGGTGAAACCCAAAGCAGCCTGGGCCTTGAAGGCCAAACCGTGACCCCGCAGCAACTGCTGGGCATAGAACTCAACGAACGCGCAGCGGCATTAGCCGAACTGGTGCTGTGGATTGGTTATCTGCAGTGGCACATTCGCACACGCGGCAACAAAGCCGTGGCTGAGCCCGTGGTGCATGACTACGGCAATATTGAGCAGCGTGATGCCGTGCTAGCCTGGGCCGATACTGATTTAGCCTATGACGCTGAGGGGCAACTGCTGAGCCGCTGGGACGGCAAAACCTTTAAAACCCACCCCGTCACCGGTGCGCTGGTGCCTGACGAAGCGGCCCTGGTGCCGCAGTGGAAGTACATCAGGCCAACGCAGGCCCAGTGGCCAAAAGCTGACTTTATTTTGGGCAACCCGCCGTTTATTGGGGCCAGCACCATGCGTGCAGCCTTGGGTGACGGCTATGTCGAGGCGCTGCGCAAGACCTGGCCAGAAGTCCCTGAAAGTGCTGATTTTGTGATGTATTGGTGGAGTCGTGCAGCGCTTACGGTGACGAAAGGCGAAACCCGTCAGTTTGGCTTGATCACCACCAACAGCCTTCGCCAAACCTTTAACCGCCGCGTAGTGCAAGCCGCGCTTGATAAAGGTTTGGCTTTGACCTTTGCCATACCCGACCACCCGTGGGTAGACAGCGCCAATGGTGCAGCGGTGCGAATCGCCATGACAGTAGGCCAGTCAAGCGCTGCCGCCACCACCGTTCGGGCTGAGCTTGTCGAAGCCGCACCCGCTCGCCTGTTAACCCTTACCAGTGAAAAGACCGGGGAGTTCGGCGAAGTGGACGTCACCCTGGCACAACACAGTGGCGTGATTCATGCAGACTTGAGCGTGGGTGCAAATGTAGCGTCTGCTGGGGCACTTGAATCCAACGCCAACATTTCGTCACCCGGTGTCAAGCTGCACGGCGCAGGTTTCATAGTTGCGCCCCAAGAAGCTACCGCATTACTCCCTCTCCCCCAGGGAGAGGGCGGGGGTGAGGGCTCGCAGCCGTCTCAAACCATCATCCGTGACTACCGAAACGGTCGCGACTTGACGGGTGAGCCACGCAACGCAAAAGTTATAGACGCATTCGGCCTAAGCGCGGATGAATTGCGCACCGGCTACCCAGCGATTTACCAACGCCTGTATGACCGCGTAAAACCAGAGCGTGACCAAAACAACCGCGCAACTTACCGCGACAACTGGTGGATATTTGGAGAACCACGCCGAGAATTACGCCCTGCATTGGCTGGTCTGCCCCGCTACATCGCCACGGTAGAAACAGCCAAACACCGTACTTTCCAATTCCTCGATGCAAGCATCCTCCCGGACAACATGTTGATTGCGATTGGCAGTAACGATGCATTTGACCTTGGCGTACTTTCGAGCAATGCTCATATTTCCTGGGCGCTGGCGCAGGGCGGTACGCTGGAAGACCGCCCTCGCTACAACAAATCCCGCTGCTTCGAAACCTTCCCCTTCCCCGACGAAGACACTGGCCTGACCCCAGAACTGCGCAGCCGCATCGCCGCACTGGCCGAACAAATCGACGCCCACCGCAAACGCCAGCAAGCCGCTCACCCCGGCCTGACGCTAACGGGCATGTACAACGTGCTGGAAGTCCTGAGATCCTTCGACAGGCTCAGGACGAACGGGGACGGGGCGGTTACCGGGCGGAGCGGCGGCGAGCAGGTTTTAAGCGCCAAAGAAAAAGTCATCTACACCCAGGGCCTGGTGGGCGTGCTTAAAGAACTGCATGACGAGCTGGACACCGCCGTGCTGCAGGCCTATGGCTTGAGCGATGTAACCCTTCGACAGGCTCAGGGCGAACGGGAAGGTGATGAACTGCTTACCCGGTTGGTGGCCCTCAACGCGCAGCGCGCGGCGGAGGAAAAGTCCGGAAAAGTCCGCTGGCTGCGGCCCGAGTTTCAAAACCCGGCAGCCCACAAGGCACTACAAAATCAGGAGCAAACCAATACCGTCATCATTGGGCAGCAGGCCGATTTGATTGAAAAAACCAGCCTCGGGGCAGCGACCGGCAGCAAAACCGAGCCCCAGCCCTGGCCAGCCACCCTGCCCGAGCAGGTACGCGCCGTGGCACAGGTTCTGTCCAGCGCAGGCGCAGCCCTGAGCCTGAGCGCTTTGGAGGCCCGCTTTAAAGGCAAAGGCCCGTGGAAAAAGGGCCTGCCCCGCCTGCTGGAAACGCTCGAAGCGCTGGGCCGGGCGCGGCGTGAGGGTAGTGACTGGCGGGGAACATGAGCAACAGCCAGCAGCCCAAACTGCCAGGCGGGTACACCAGGGCCGACCTTCGGTGGGCGGAAGTGCTGCTGGGCGAAAGCCTGCAGCCGTTGCCAGCAAAAACGCTTGACTACACGCCTACGGGCGACGCCAGCGTCATACCGATGGGTGAATATTGCTATGACACCGAGGCGGACGGCCCAGCTTCATGCCCGCACTTTTGCGAAACCGGGTACGGGACGGTCAAATGCAGCTACGTCAACGTTGAGGCTTACGACCCGCATTGCGTGCCTGAAGAACAGATGATCAAGCATTTCGGCAGCCTTGAAAAAGCCCAGGCTGCGGGTGTCATACCCAATTTTTTACTGGCTGATGAATGCAAAATTTGCGACACGAATTTGCAGCCGCCAGGGCGTGCAAAGTGGCTGGAATCCCTCATAGGGGAGTACCGCGAAAAGATTGAAGCACAGCCCGTTATCGACGGGCCAACGGCCGAGGTCCCCGATTGGGACTTCACGGAGATGACCCAGTGGATGATTGGGGTGGCATGGCGTCGCCTGGAGCTGTGGGAATACCTGACCAGCATGGTGGAGGATGTGCCCCCCGAGCTGATTCAGCAACTTATGGTGGCTGACAAGCGTTTTCGGGTGAAAACCTTTCCGTCAAGCGAGCTGATGGACCCGGACTTTGCCAACCACATGCCGCCGCATGAGCAACCGACGCGGCAATATTGGTATGTGTACCGTAAAAACCTCGGTAACCCGCTGCCGCATGAAGCCTTGCATGACCCAATCTCTTTTTATCCACCTGTCAGGCCACAGGGGAAATAGCCCGGCTGTCATCCCGGACCCGATCCGGGGCCCATCGTCGCCAGGTCACCGCTACCTGATAAAAAAACCGCTCAGGTATCAAGCACCGTCTGGATTTCGGATCGAGTCCGCCATGACAGTTACCGGGTTTGAGTCGGCTGGTGAACTTTCAGCTGCTTCGCTTTTAATAGCAAACTATAGCCGTAATCATTGGGTACAGGGCATAAAACACCCTTAAAAAGGCTTGCAGCGCCCCGTAGAAGCGCCGCAAGCACCGGGGGCGTGTGCGGCTGCCGTTGCAGATAAAGAAAAAGGCTGGCGAGCGTGATTAGCGCTGGCCAGCCCTGAATTTAAGGCGAAAGCGAAGGGGCTTGAATCCGTCCCAAGTCCTGTATTGCATCAATCACCAGGTTCGTCCCAATGGCGATCAGCAAGATATCCGCAACAACCCCGACGTCGTGGTGCGCCGGACTGTTGTGGACTTCATTTCAAGCTCCGTGGTGGTACTAACGGTCAGGGAAATGTGAAGTTGGTCGTAATAGTCGCGCCAGCCGCCAGATTGGCGAGCGTGGCGGATTTATCCGCAAAGCCTGCCAGGCTGGCTTTGAGCGTGTATTTTCCAGCTGCAGAGGCGTCAGCGGTAAATACCAATACGCCCGGACTTGCAACGTAAGGTGCCACCAGCGGGGCATTGACTGGCAAGGCATAAGCGTAAGCACCCGAGACCCCGTCAACAAAACGTCCGGCGACTTCTGCCTGCGTTCCACCCGCCAGGGTTTGCTCGGCACGCACAAAGGAGTTCAGAGTTGAAGTGCCGTTGACGGTTCCAGTGGCAGACGACGGCGGATTCAGCACTGTTCCGGAAGCGTTTACCGACGTAACGGTATCTGTCGCCACGACCACGTTGGTGATGATTGCCGTGGTACGCCCTGGCGCTGCCAGTACGAGTGTGTAGCTGCCAGGCGCAACCGGTTGCAGCAGAAATTTGCCCGTGCTGTCAGGCGTTGTAGCTTTGACCACCACACCGTTTTGTTGCACTGAAACGCTGGTGCTACCGCCGACCAGCGTAGGGTCTACAAAACCAAGCACCGCTGATATGTAGCGCGGGATCACGGTTACGACGGGTTTGAGCAGATATTGCCCTGAGTTGCCTGCAGAAACGATGGACTTGCAGGCATCGAAGTCGAGCACGAAATCGGCCAGCTTGTTGGCGGCGATATCAATATTGATATTGGTCTTGACGCCTGACTGCTGGCCGCTTGGCGTTTTGAGGGCGACTTCGGCGGACCCGGTAGGCTTGACTGAATTGGCCAGCGGATTGGCTCCGGTGTTTTCAGCAAGAATCATCCGGAGCTGCGTGTATTTGCCGGTGGGCAGCGGGGTTTGCCCCAACTCGTCCAGCACGCCGTTGGTGAGGTTAAGCAGGTTGATGCGCCTGGACGGGTTAAGCACGATTTCAGACCAGCCTGAGTCTGAGTCACCCGCGCTGCTGCTCTGGTTAACGCGGATTTTTTCAACCGTGATGTTGACCGAGTCGTAGCCGCAAGAAGGGGCATCAGTCAGCGCGAGCCGAAGCGTACCGGTTTCAGCAACCTGGGCGGTACCGCCCCCGCCGCCGCCGCCGCAGGCCGCAAGGGTTGCAACCACCACGCCTCCGATAGCCAATTTGAGATTGTTAAGTATTTTCATGGGGTGACCTTTTTGGGATGGTTGATGGGTTTAAGCGGTCAACCCACCAGGCAAAGCCGGATTTGGTCACCTGTTCATAATCTAAAGGTCGGTTCCACCTCTGCCCGTAGGACAGCCGCCCATGGGTATGACGGATAGCAGGCGCTAGTGCCGCCGCCAGAACTTCGCGGGTCAGCCCCCACCCCATTCCAGCAAGGGCTGCCGCAACAAAGACCTGGGCAGAGGATTGGTTTTTCTGAATTTGGTGAAAAAATAATGCTTTGTCTTCATTTACGAATGCAGGCACGCCTGAACCATGACAACACTGACCGAAACGCTTTCCGGATTCGCCCCTGCCTTTGTTCAAGGTCTGGTGCTGAGCCTTGGGCTCATTGTGGCCATAGGCGCTCAAAACGCATTTGTGCTGCGCCAGGGCTTGCGCCGCGAGCATGTCGGCAGCGTGGTGCTGTTTTGCGCCGTGGCCGATGCAGTACTGATTGCAGCGGGTGTCTTCGGAATGGCGCAGGCTTTGGGTGAACACCCGGGATTCGCACGCGCGCTTGCGCTGGCAGGCGCTGCGTTTTTGGCGACCTATGGCTGGCTGGCGCTTCGCCGTGCCCGGCAGTCGCGGCAGTTGCAGGCGGCAAAAACTGGCCCGGGTTTGCGCCTGGCGGGCGCTATGGCCCAGGCTGCTGCCTTTACCTTGCTCAATCCCCATGTGTACCTGGACACCGTGCTGCTGGTAGGCAGCATTGGTGCACAACAACCGGCTGCGCTGCGCCCCTGGTTTGTGGCGGGTGCCAGCTTTGCAAGCCTGTTCTGGTTTGGCGCCTTGGGTTTTGGTGCACGCTGGTTGGCACCCTGGTTTGCGCGGCCCAGGGCATGGCAGGTTCTGGATGGTCTGATTGGTTTGACCATGTGGGTGCTGGCAGCATTGCTGGTGCGGCACGCGCTGGCAGATTTATAGGGAATAGGCGGGTGCGGGTTAGAGCGTCACCAGCTTAACGACCCACCAAGTACTCCTATTTCGATAGCCCGTAGGTCGGGTTAGCCCACCGGGCGTAACCCGACAGACCGGCGGCGCGGGAGGAATGGCAGCTATCCAGGCGGATGTCGGGTTACGCTGCGCTAACCCGACCTACGGCTCAACGACCCACCAAGTACTCATATTTCGATAGCAAACTATAGCCGTAATCATTGGGCACAGAGCCTAGAACACCCCAAAACTCCGAAAAGCAGGCGGAAAAAAGCCCCGCAGCCTTTAACAAGGGTGCGGGGCTTATCTGAGAAGCCTCAGAAGCTAATTACTCTACAGATTAATCTGCGGAAGGGCTTTCGCTATCAGCACCTGCGGGAACGGCTTCGAGTTCAGCGGCTTCGGCTTCGGCGATGGCGCGGCGCTCGGCGTCGTCCATCAGGTCCTTGGCTTTGCGTGCCTCGTGGTAGGCCATGCCGGTGCCGGCTGGAATCAGGCGGCCCACAATCACGTTCTCTTTCAGGCCGCGCAACTCGTCGCGCTTGCCCATGATGGCAGCCTCGGTGAGCACACGTGTCGTTTCCTGGAAGGAAGCGGCAGAGATGAACGAGTCGGTAGACAGCGATGCCTTGGTGATACCCAGCAACAGGTTGCTGAAGGTAGCCGGGATTTTGCCCGCAGCCTGCAGCGCGTCGTTCATGTCCAGCAGGGACGAACGCTCGACCTGCTCGCCGGCAATGTAGTTGGACTCGCCCACGTTCTCAATGACCACACGGCGCAGCATCTGGCGAACAATCACTTCAATGTGCTTGTCGTTGATCTTCACGCCCTGCAGACGGTAAACGTCCTGCACTTCGTCGACGATGTAGCGGGCCAGCTCTTCCATGCCCAGCAAACGCAGAATGTCTTGCGGGTCGGCCGGGCCGTCCACAATCGACTCGCCCTTGTTCACGACCTGGCCTTCGTGCACGAGAATGTTCTTCTCTTTGGGCACGAGGTCTTCCCAGACCTTGCCTTCAGGGTCGGTGATTTGCAGGCGAATCTTGCCTTTGGTTTCTTTACCAAACGACACGGTTCCGGTCATTTCGGCCAAAGTGCCCTTGTCTTTTGGCGTACGGGCTTCAAACAACTCGGCAACACGCGGCAAACCGCCGGTAATGTCGCGGGTTTTCTGGCCTTCAATCGGGATACGGGCCAGCACCTCGCCTGGGCCCACGTCCTGACCGTCACGCACCTGAACCAGTGCACCGATCTGGAAGCCAATCGTCACCGAGTGATCGGTGCCGGGGATCTTGACTTCATTACCGGAAGCATCGATTAGCTTGACGCCTGGACGAATCACCTTGGTGGCGCCGCGGCGTTTCGGGTCAATCACCACCAGCGTAGACAAACCGGTCACTTCATCGACCTGCTTGGCAACGGTAACGCCTTCTTCCACGTTCTCGAACTGTGCCTTGCCGGCGAATTCGGTAATGATGGGGCGGGTCAAAGGGTCCCAGTTGGCCAAAACCGTACCGGCCTTGATCACCTGGTCGGCCTTGACAGCCAGCGTTGCGCCGTACGGCACCTTGTGGCGCTCACGCTCGCGGCCATGCTCGTCATGAATGACGATCTCACCGGAACGGGCAATCACCACCAGCTCTTTTTTGTTGTTGGTAACGTAGCGCATCGGTGCGTTGAAACCAATCACGCCGTTGGACTTGGACTCGACGCTTGACGCAATCGCCGCGCGCGATGCCGCACCACCGATGTGGAAGGTACGCATGGTCAGCTGCGTGCCTGGCTCACCGATGGACTGGGCGGCAATAATACCGACCGCTTCACCGATGTTGATCAGGCCGCCGCGACCCAGGTCACGGCCATAGCACTTGGCGCACAGGCCAAAGCGGGTTTCGCAGTTCAGTGCGGTACGCACCTTGATCTCGTCCACGCCAGCGACTTCAAGCTCGTCGATCAGGTCTTCGTCCAGCATGGTGCCGGACTTGGCCAGAACCGCACGGTTTTCAGGGTGCAGCACGTCTTCAACCACCGTGCGGCCCAGAACGCGGTCACGCAGTGATTCAATGACTTCACCACCTTCAACGATGGCGCGCATGACGGAGCCGTCCAGCGTACCGCAGTCGTCTTCGGTCACGACCAGGTCTTGCACCACATCGCACAAACGGCGGGTGAGGTAACCGGAGTTGGCAGTTTTAAGTGCCGTGTCAGCCAGACCCTTACGCGCACCGTGGGTGGAGATGAAGTACTCGAGTACGTTCAGGCCTTCGCGGAAGTTGGCCATGATGGGGGTTTCAATGATCGAGCCGTCAGGCTTGGCCATCAAACCGCGCATACCGGCAACCTGGCGAATCTGGGCAGCAGAACCGCGAGCGCCAGAGTCGGCCATCATGTAGATGGAGTTAAACGATTCCTGCTCGACTTCATTGCCATGACGGTCCATGACGCGCTCTTTGGAGAGCTGGGCCATCATCACTTTGG
>JANOCP010000011.1:0-21515 GCA_031412235.1 Polaromonas sp. | reverse complement strand
GTACCCAGCGCAGGGAGGTCTTTCCCCCACATCCGGGTCCACAACCAACGCAAGCTTTCACGTATCGGAGGTCGGGCAGCGTGTTGGATAGCAGGCGGTGGCGTGTCACCGTAGGCCAAAGGCCGCCCCAGCAAAAAGTCGAAAACGTAGGCGCCCTCTTGACCCATGCGCAGATCGGTTAGCCACAGGTGTCCGTCCTGTAAGCGCATGCGCATCAGGCCATCCGTAAAACGCAGCATACGTTGCACATGGGGGTGGTTGCCATGGGCCTCAACCAAGTCTTGCCCGCGTGAGTATTGGACCCAGCGCACAGGGCGGCTTCCATCGAGCAGTGCGTAATATCCTTCGTAATAGTGATCGCCCTGAACCGCTACCGCGCGCCACAACAACGTATTCAGGGGTGCGGGGGTTATCAGCAGCGACTGGGGTTGCAAGCCTTGGGTTGCCAAAGAGCGCTGCACATGCTCTGTTACCCATGCCTGTGCCAACAGGCTCCAGCCCAAGTAGGCGGTACTCAGCCCCAGCAGCAAACCATTCCAGCGCAAGCCCGCATGGGCGGGGCGGCGCAAGGCAATGGTAATACCGGCGATCAAGGGCAGCGTGTATAGCGGATCAATAATGAACATGCTCCCGACGCCGTAGGCCTCATCGGTAAAGGGTTGCAATAGCTGCGTGCCGTAAATGGTCAGGCCATCCAGTAGCGGATGGGTGGCCATCGCAGCGCACATTGCCAGGCACCAACGCCATCGCAAGTGCCATTCTTGGTGGAGCTTTGCGGCTAAGAGGCCCAACAGTGCGCCCCCTAGTGATGTCCACAGCAAGGAGTGTGAGTGCCCCCGGTGCAAGACCATGTTGAGCACTGAATCGCCATGATCCAGCAACACGTCCAGGTCCGGCAGGGTGCCAGCGACACCGCCCCACATCGCTGCCTTCCATATGGCGGTTCGGCGCCCCATGAGTGCAATACCAATACTGGCGCCAAGAGCCAGTTGTGAAACAGAATCCATTGAAGTGCGGCCGTCTATGCCCGATGATGATTAGCGGGCGAATGTAGCATAATGACGAAACCCGTGCCTCAAATGGGGTCGAAAAAGGTTCATTTACATCAAGCTCATTAACGCGATGGTTCGAGGTTGCGATGTGCATGATGCTACTTGCGCCACGAACCCTTTAACAGCGCGTAAGTTTCTGCTGTGGTGGAGTTCAATGGCCAGTACAGGATGCTCATACAAGGGCGTCGGCCATCGGATGTGAATGTTTAACATAATGAAAAATCTCGACAAAGGTGGGCTGTCACTTCGTAATGCTGGGCTGCTCACCGGCGACGCCATCAGGCGTATTCCAACCACCAGATAGCAGTCATTCGCCAATGACCGGAGATGGCCCCCACCTGAAGTTCATTGTCGAAGCACCGAGGACCGCTTTCGCTACATTGCAGGCACTCAAAAACTACCGCCGAGCGTGTCATTCGCTCAAGTCATCACGATGGGGAATCCTGTGAGGGGCCAACCAGTCAAACCTGCAGACTAGCTCCGACCCGATGAAGCCTTGACTTGCGGTCGGGCTGAGCCCATCGAGTTCAGGGCATCCCTTGTCGAAGCAAGTGCCAACCCAAGGACCAAGCTCAGGGCGAACGGTTAATGTTTCATAGGGTCAGACCAATCAGTTGATTTTCGCCCCCGCCTCAAACCACTGCTTGATCAGCCCGCGCTCAGCCTCGGTAATACCCGTGGAGTTATTCATGGGCATGATTTTGGCGACCACGACCTGCTGGTACACCGCCTGAGCGTGTTGCTTGAGAAGCTCGGGCGAGTCGAGCCGCACATTTTTCATCTGCATTTGCGCGCCGTGGCACATGTAGCAGCGCTGCTCAAGCACTTTTTGCACGTTTTTATAGTCAAAAGTGCCCTTTGCCCAATGATTACGGCTATCACTAGCTATTGAATTAGTAGCAACAAAAGTGCCTTCAGGCGCGGGCTTCATCCAGACGATGACCCCCAGAATCACAGCCAAACCCGCCAGCGCATAGGCCAGCGGGTGCCGGTTGCGGCCCAGTTTGTAGCCGTGGCGCAGCACAAAAAATTGGCGAATCGCCGCGCCTGCGAACATCATCAAGATCAGCACCAGCCAATTTTGCGGGTGGCTCCAGGTAAAGCTGTAGTGGTTGCTGAGCATGGCAAACAGCACCGGCAGTGTGAAGTAGGTGTTGTGTACGCTGCGCTGCTTGCCACGCTGGCCGTGAATGGCGTCAACCGGCTCACCGGCCTTGATGGCGGCAACGACTTTGCGCTGGCCGGGAATGATCCAGAAAAACACATTGGCGCTCATTGCGGTGGCCATCATGGCGCCGACCAGCAAAAATGCTGCCCGCCCGGCAAACCAGTGGCAGGCCAGATACGAAGCAGCGCAAACCAGCACCGCAACCAGTGCGCCAACGATGGCGTCACCGTTTTTGCCTTTGCCAAAAAGCTGGCAAATGGCGTCGTACAGCATCCAGAACACCACAAAAAACGACAGCGCCACGCCTACGGCCGCGCCGGGCGACCAGTTCATGAGGGATTTGTCGATCAGATAAACGCTGGCGTTCCACAGGTATGACACCGTAAACAGTGCAAAGCCCGTGAGCCAGGTGCTGTAGCTTTCCCAGTAAAACCAGTGCAGGTGCGCCGGTAGTGTTGGCGGCTTGACGGCAAACTTGACCGGGTGATAAAACCCGCCGCCGTGCACAGCCCATAACTCGCCGCTGACGCCGCGCTTTTTAAGGTCTTCGTCAACTGGCGGGGTTAGGCTGGAGTCCAGAAAAACAAAGTAAAACGACGACCCCACCCAGGCGATGGCGGTAATGACATGGACCCAACGCAGCAGCAGGTTGGCCCAATCGAGAAGGTAGCTTTCCATGACTTGCACCCTATTCGGCACTCCGCATATAACGGTGTACGGACCTGTTCACCACTGCGGGCGCTCTGAACAGTAACAAGGCCACGAACAAGAGAAACGCGTGTTTCCCGGCTCCGCTGCGACCTGAAGCTTCAATTTTACCGACGAATGACTACGAATAACGAATGCTTTGCAATAACTGTGCCGCAACGGCAATGGCAATGACTTCGGGTTCTTTCCCATCAATGCCTGGCACACCAATCGGGCTGGTGACATGCGCCATTTCGGCAGCCGTAAAACCCCGCGCTGCAAGCCGGTGCTGAAAAGTTGCCCATTTGGTCTGGCTGCCAATCAGCCCGATATAAGGCAAGTCTGCAAGATCGCGCTGGCGCAGCAGGCAGGCGGCCAGCACGTCCAGGTCTTCGGCGTGGCTAAAGCTCATGATGAGCACGCGCGACTGTGGAGCCAGCTGGCCCACCGCCAATTGCACCGGATCGGAATGCTCGCACACTACGCCTGGCGGCAAGCTGGTTGAGAAGACACTCTCGCGGCTGTCAATCCAGGTCAATTCAAACGGCAAGCTGGCCAGAACCTGCACCAGTGCATGGCCGACGTGGCCGCCACCAAACAGGGCCACCGGCAGCAAAGCTTCAGCTAGCCGGGCGGCCAGGGCCGGTGCATCGACGGCGCTGACAAGCTCAAACGCCAGGTTGACCACACCGCCGCAGCACTGGCCCAAAGCCGGGCCCAGGGCAAAACGCAGCCGCCTTGGCTTACCTGCCTCAGGCGCGCCGCCCTGACTGTCGTGTAGATACTCATGCGCCCTGGCAATGGCTTCGTGCTCCAGGTGGCCCCCGCCAATTGTGGCAACAACACTGTCTGCAAAAACCGCCATCCAGGTACCCGCCTCGCGCGGTACCGAGCCCTGGGTCGACTCAATGCGTACCAATACGGCGGGCTGCAAGGCCAGGCGGGCCATAAACATGGCTCGCTGTTGGCGACTGTTGGCGGTAAGCGTCGGGAGCATGGTTGCGGCAGCCGGTTGTTACGGGGCTGATATATTTGGTTACAGATATGGTGTTTTAGGCAATTTAATCGCAGAATCAAGTTACCTTTTAGCCCTAACCTTAGCATCGATACTCGGCTACGACCGGCTGCGCGGTAGCCGCCCCAAAAAGGAGACCTTTATGCCAAAAGAAACCACCCCTCGCCGCAACTACGTGCTGGCACTGCTGTCGGCGCTTGGCGTCGGCATCATCGCGGCATGCAAGTCTTCTCCGAGCGTGGATTTGTCCAAACCTGCTCCGCCGCCCCCTCCCCCGCCGCCACCGCCGGCGGCCCCTGCGCCGCCACCTGTAGTTGGCCCGATTGCCGGACCCGCCGGCTCTGCCCGCAGCTCAGGCGCAGCCACACCGCGCGCCTATCGCGAGGACGGCGCGACGCATCTTTATGGCTTGAATGCTGACCGAATCTGGAAAGGGAAAATGCCACCCCTGCTATATGCCATTGGCGTGCTTGACATACACATCAACCAGGTTGGCATCGTGACGCACATTGACTGGACCCGCGCGCCGCGGCATGCGCCGGAAGTGATTGCAGAAATTGAACGCACCGTTCAAAAGGCATCGCCCTTTCCGGCGCCTACAAAAATGGGCAAAGTGGTTTACACCGACACCTGGCTGTGGCACAAAAGCGGCAAGTTTCAGCTGGATACGTTGACTGAAGGGCAGAACTAGTCAAGACTAGCCTCCACGGTCGTTCACTTCGTGTAACTCCCTGCCTCCCGAGGAGGCCGCTGCGCCTACGGCCCGGCTAAGCCGGTTCCGTGGCCCCTGCTTGAAGGGTCAAAGTCGCCCTCAAGATCGTTCCAACCCCGAAGGCGCCCTCAGCGACTATTCGATTTTGAGGTTCTGGCTCTTCACCACGTTTACCCATGCCCGGTAGTCTGCCTCGATAAACTGCCCCAGCGAAGCCGGGGTGCCGGGTGCCGGCTCAACTGCATCGGTCTTGAAGCGCGCCAGTACTTCTGGTAAGGCTACAACCTTGTTAACCGCAGCATTCAGGCTATTGACCACCGATGCGGGTGTGCCTGCAGGCGCTGCAAGCGCGAAGTAGTTCATCACGTCGAAGCCTGCCAGACCAGCTTCTGACATGCTGGGTACATCTGGCAGCGCCGGGGATCGCTTGGCGCTGGTCACAGCCAGTGCCTTGACTTTGCCGTCCTTGATAAACGGCAACAGCGCAGGAATGGTTCCGGTAACAAGCTGGATTTGCCCGCCAATCATGTCCATCGTGGCAGGGGCGATGCCGCGATAAGGAATATGCGTAATAAAGGTGGATGTGCGAGATTTCAAAAGCTCCAGCACCAGGTGATTGACACCACCAGCGCCTGCAGAGCCGTAGTTCAGGGCACCCGGTTTTTGTTTGGCTAAAGCGATCAGCTCCTGCATGTTGCCAGCTGGCAAACTGGTGTTGGCAGCCCAGACCAATGGGCCGTTGGCAATCATGGCAACGGGCGCAAACTGGCGAAGCGGGTCGTAATTGGCACTGGGAAGCGATGCCGCCACTGTGGTGAACGGCGATGCCACCAGTAAAAGCGTGTACCCATCTGGAGGCGACTGGGCCACAAACTGGGTGCCAATTGCACCCGACGCACCCGTGCGGTTTTCAACTACAAAGCTGGCATTCATGACCTCGCCAAGCTTTTGGGCAATCAGTCGCGCCATGGCATCTGTGCCTGCGCCAGCCGCAAAAGGCACCACAATTTTCACCGAACGTTCTGGAAAGGCAGCCGGGCTTTGCGCAAAAGCCGCGGGAACAAGCTGGCCAAGCGCCGCGAACGTCGCCAGCTGCAAAATATTACGGCGGTCAAGCGAAAGGGGAAGTCGTTTTTTCATGGCAATTTAGCGAAAGTTTTGTCACTCTATTGTCATGTTGGCAAGTGACAGTCAGGTGACAAAGAGCGAATTTAGCGAAAATCTGGAGTGCACTCAGCGAACTTAGCTGCCGCGGTAAGTTGAATAACTCCATGGGCTGACCAGCAGTGGTACATGGTAGTGCTGCCTGGTGTCAGCCACGCCAAAGTCGAGGCTGACAAGACCGAGAAACGAAGGCTCTGGCAATATCACGCCCCTGGCTTTGAAGTAGCCCGCAACATCAAATACCAGTCGGTAGGTACCCGCTTTCAGGGTGGCGCTGTCGTACAGCAGGCCGTCGGGGTTACGCCCGTCACCGTTCAGGGTGAAGCTTTTGACCAGCGTTGCTTCAAACACATTCGTGGTGTAGAGCGAAACCGCCATGCCCCCCGCCGGGGTACCGTGCATGGTGTCCAGTACATGTGTGCTCAGTCCCATGGTGATCCTTGTATAAGACAGACAACTAACATTGGTTCACTGAAAGTGTATACAGTTTTTTTGGATTACCGCTATGATGAAACACATGTTTTCACCCATTAATACCAGCCCGGCAAATACCGCTATCCCTTCCGCCAACCCTACCGCCACGATTGTCGAGGCATTGACCAAAGCCATCGTCGAGCATCGCCTGCACCCTGGTACCAAGCTGGCCGAGCAAAAGCTGGCCGACCATTTTGGTGTGTCACGCACGCTGGTACGACAGGCGCTTTTTCAGCTTTCGCAAAACCGGCTGATCCGGCTCGAACCCGCACGCGGCGCTTTTGTGGCGGCGCCATCGGTGCTTGAGGCACGCCAGGTGTTTGCGGTTCGTCGCATGCTGGAGGCCGAAATGACGCGGGCTTTTGTGCGCGAAGTCACGCCCGCCAAAATCAGGGCCCTTAAAGAGCATGTAGCGCAAGAAAAAAACGCCGTGGCACGCAATGACGCGGCCAGCCGTACCGAGCTTTTGGGCGATTTTCATGTGCGCATGGCCGAGCTCATGGGCAACGAGGTGCTGGCGCAACTGCTGGGAGAACTGATATCGCGCTGCGCACTGATCACACTGATGTACCAGACCGCCAGCGCTGCCGAACACTCCAACGACGAGCACGCCGACATCGTCAAGGCGCTGGCTGCAAAAGACGAAGAACGCGCTGTGCGCCTGATGAGCGAGCACCTTTTAAGCGTTGAGCGCAACCTGGCCTTTGACCGCAAGGTACCGAGCAACGACATATCGATGGCGCTGTCATGAGGAATGCCTATGCCCGGGATCTTGCGGGGTACGGGAAGAATCCGCCGCACGCCCAATGGCCCAACCAGGCGCGTATAGCCGTCCAGTTTGTACTCAACTACGAAGAAGGCGCTGAAAACTCGGTGCTGCACGGTGACGCGGGGTCTGAGCAGTTTTTATCTGAAATGTTTAACCCGCCCAGCTATGCCGACCGGCACCTGAGCATGGAAAGCATTTATGAATACGGCTCGCGCGCAGGCGTGTGGCGCATCCTGCGTGAATTTGAAAAACGCCAGCTCCCCCTGACAGTATTTGGCGTAGGCATGGCCCTGCAGCGCGCACCTGAGGCGACCGCTGCCTTTGTAGAACTTGGTCACGAAATCGCCTGCCACGGCTGGCGCTGGATCAATTACCAGAACTTTGACGAAGCCACAGAACGTGAACACATGCGCCTGGGGCTTGAGGCCATAGAGCAACTCACCGGCACGCGGCCGCTGGGCTGGTACACCGGGCGCGACAGCCCCAACACACGCCGCCTGGTGGCAGACGACGGCCAGCTGGCCTATGACAGCGACTATTACGGCGACGACCTGCCCTTCTGGACCGAAGTAAAACGCACAGATGGCACTAGTGTGCCGCACCTGATCGTGCCCTACAGCATGGACACCAATGACATGCGCTTTTCACTGCCGCAGGGTTTTGCGCAGGCAGAAGATTTTTTTGTTTACCTGCGTGACAGCTTTGACGCCCTGTATGCAGAAGGCCACCCCGATGGCGACAACCGGCCCAAAATGATGAGTATTGGCATGCATTGCCGCCTGCTCGGGCGGCCAGGCCGCATCGTGGCACTGCAGCGATTTCTTGACCATATCGCGCAACATGACAAGGTCTGGGTTTGCCGCCGCGTTGATATCGCACGGCACTGGCAGGCCGTGCATCCTTATCAGAAACCCGCAGGTATTCAGGCATGACGATTACTCTTGAACAAGTCAATAACGCGTCGCATGCCGAGACACTCGCGTTGCTGGACGGCCTGTATGAACACTCGCCATGGATTGCCGAAAAAGCGCTTTCTGCCCGGCCTTATGCGTCGTTGGCACACCTGAAATTCGCCATGGCCGTGGTGCTGCGTGATGCCGGCGAAGCCGCGCAGATCAAATTGATTCAAGCCCACCCTGAACTGGCTGGCAAGGCCATGGTCAGCCAGAGCCTGACGGCTGAATCAAGCCATGAGCAAAGCAAGGCGGGCCTCACAAACTGCACGCCCGATGAATTTGCCGCCCTACAAAAGCTCAACACCGACTACAACGCAAAGTTTGGCTTTCCCTTCATTCTTGCGGTGCGCGGCACACGCGGTGATGGCCTGAGCAAGCAGCAGATCATCAACACCTTTGAGCGCCGCCTGCGCAACCATCCTGATTTTGAGTTGGCTGAGTGCCTGCGCAATATCCACCGCGTGGTTGAACTGCGCCTTAACGACAAATTTGGTATGCATCCGGCACTTGGCAATGAAGTGTGGGACTGGCACGAAGAACTGGCGCAGTACAGCGACCCAGGCTATCTTGAAAAACGCCAGCTCACGGTGACTTACCTGACCGATGCGCATAGGGCCTGTGCCGCGTTTATTGCCAGCAAGATGCGCGAGTGCGGCTTCGACGAGGTGAAAATTGATGCCGTGGGCAATGTGGTGGGTGTGTACCACGCCGCCACGCCTGGCGCCAGAACACTGCTAACGGGCAGCCACTACGACACGGTACGCAACGCGGGCAAGTACGACGGACGCCTCGGTATTTTTGCGCCCATGGCCTGCGTGCGCGAATTGCATCGCCAGGAAAAGCGCCTGCCTTTCAATATTGAAGTTATCGGCTTTGCCGAAGAAGAAGGCCAGCGCTACAAGGCTACATTTTTGGGCTCTGGCGCACTGGTGGGCGACTTCAAACCCGAGTGGCTGGATCAAAAAGATGCCGATGGCATCACCATGCGCGACGCCATGGCACATGCCGGGCTGAACATCGCCGACATACCCGGCATCAAGCGCAATCCAGACGCCTACCTCGGCTTTGTTGAAGTGCATGTCGAGCAGGGGCCGGTACTCAATGAGCTAGATATTGCACTGGGCATAGTTACCTCCATCAATGGTAATGTTCGCTACCTGTGTGAAGTCACTGGCGTGGCCAGCCACGCAGGCACCACGCCCATGAACCGCCGGCGTGACGCCGCTGCCGCCGCATCAGAGCTGGCCGTGTACCTCGAAAAGCGCGCTGCACAAGACGCTGACTCTGTGGGCACCATGGGCATGCTGCAGGTGCCCAATGGCTCCATCAATGTGGTACCTGGCCGCTGCCTTTTTTCACTCGACATGCGGGCACCGCTAGATGCGCAGCGTGATGCCCTTTGCGCTGACGTACTGGCCGAGCTGCAGGCCATCTGCGAGCGGCGCGGCGTGCAGCACACGCTGGAGCTGACCGAACGCGCTGCCGCTGCGCCCAGTGCGCCCGCATGGCAAAAGCGCTGGGAGCGCGCCGTTCAATCGCTGGGCGTGCCGCTGTATGCCCTGCCAAGCGGCGCAGGACACGATGCCATGAAGCTGCACAAAATCATGCCGCAGGCCATGCTGTTTGTACGCGGCCAGAACTCGGGAATCAGCCACAACCCGCTGGAAAGCACCACCAGCGACGACATACAGCTGGCCATTAACGCCTTCGGGCAATTTCTAAACGATCTCGCGCAAGACATGAAATGACCACAACACCAGATCAAGTCCAGACCAGCTATGACGCGATCGACCGCTGGGTAGACGCGCACTTTGATGAAGAAGTAGCTTTTTTGCAGCAACTGATTCGCGTACCGACCGACACGCCGCCAGGCAATAACGCACCGCACGCAGAGCGCACCGCCGAGCTACTGAATACTTTTGGTTTTGAAGCTGAAAAATTTGCCGTACCCGAAGCTGAAGTCAAAGCCTATGGCATGGAGTCCATCACCAACCTGATCGTACGGCGCCCTTACCTTGCCAACGGCAAAACCATCGCCCTCAACGCCCATGGTGACGTGGTGCCCCCCGGTGACGGCTGGACCAAAGACCCCTACGGCGGCGAAATTGAAGACGGCAAAATTTACGGCCGCGCATCAGCCGTCAGCAAATGCGATTTTGCGAGCTTTACCTTTGCCGTGCGCGCACTGGAGTCACTAAGCCTGCCGCTGAAGGGCGCGGTTGAACTGCACTTCACCTATGACGAAGAGTTTGGCGGTGAAATGGGCCCTGGCTGGTTGCTGCAGCACGGGCTGACGAAACCCGACCTGATGATTGCAGCGGGTTTTTCGTACGAAGTCGTCACGGCCCACAATGGCTGCCTGCAAATGGAAGTTACCGTGCATGGCAAGATGGCCCACGCTGCGATACCCGACACCGGCATTGATGCGCTGCAGGGCGCTGTGCATGTTTTGAACGCGCTGTATGCCCAAAACGCGCAGTACAAGAAAATTACCTCCAGCGTTGAAGGGATACAGCACCCGTACCTTAACGTTGGCCGCATTGAGGGTGGAACAAACACCAACGTGGTTCCGGGCAAGGTCAGCTTCAAGCTGGACCGTCGCATGATCCCAGAAGAAAATCCGGTTGAGGTTGAAGCTGCGATCCGCAAAGTGATTCTTGATGCTGCGGCAGAGTGCGCTGGCATCCAGATTGACATCAAGCGCCTGCTGCTGGCCAACTCGATGCGCCCACTTGCCGGCAACAAACCGCTGGTGGACGCGATTCAAAAGCATGCCGAAGCACTGTTTGGCGAGAAAATTCCCGCCATGGGTACGCCGCTTTACACCGACGTACGCCTGTACGCTGAAGCGGGTATTCCGGGTGTTATTTATGGTGCCGGCCCGCGCACGGTGCTGGAGTCGAACGCCAAACGGGCTGACGAGCACCTGACGCTAGAAGACCTGCGGCGCGCCACCAAAGTCATTGCCAGGGTTTTAAAAGACCTGCTGGCCTGACCACCGTCCGATTTATGGGTGGTTTTGCCAGTTTGAGCGCGATTGAATGCGATAGGTGTATGCAAAATAGTCGCTTTGGGCTCAAAAACGGCGTTTAAGGCACTGTTTTTGCTTAACATGAAGCCTGCGGTGACACCCTCGCAGTCACCCGGCAAACCGCTGGCTTGTCGCTGGCCCGCATCGCTCTATTAATCAAGCTATTCAATCAGGCTATTCAATCAGGCTTTTTTATCAGGAACACCCATGACGACATTCACCGCACGCGCGCCACGAACACATCTGACACCCTTTGCTGTAAAGCCACTGGCTTTGAAGATTGCCGGTACGCTGCTGATGACCGCGGTCATCAGCACAGCGCAGGCTCAGGTCACGCCCATCAAGTTTCAGCTCGACTGGCGTTTTGAAGGCCCTTCAGCCCTGTTTTTGACACCCGTCGCCAAAGGTTACTTCAAGGACGCCAAACTGGATGTGGCGGTTGACGCCGGCAATGGCTCGGGCGGTACCGTGACCCGCGTGGCTTCGGGTGCCTACGACATCGGCTTTGCCGACCTGGCCGCGCTGATGGAGTTTCATGCCAACAACCCGGATGCGCCGAACAAGCCGGTCGCCATCATGATGGTTTACAACGACACGCCTGCATCGGTGATGGCGCTCAAAAAATCGGGTATCAAGACCCCTGCCGACCTCAATGGCAAAAAACTGGGTGCACCCGTGTTTGACGCCGGCCGCCGCGCCTTCCCGATCTTTTCAAAGGCCAACAGCATCAGCGGTGTGACCTGGACCGCCATGGACCCGCCCCTGCGTGAAACCATGCTGGTTCGGGGCGACATCGACGCCATTACGGGTTTTACCTTCACGTCGCTGCTCAACCTTGAAGCCCGCGGCGTCAAGGCTGAAGACGTTGTAGTGCTGCCTTACCCCGACTACGGCGTCAAGCTTTATGGCAACGCCATCATTGCCTCACCCAAAATCCTGAAAGAAAACCCGGCTGCGGTCAAAGCCTTTCTGGTGGCTTTTTCCAAAGGCGTGAAAGACGTTATTGCAAACCCGGCTGCAGCCATTGCCGATGTCAAGGCGCGTGACGGCATTGTGAATGTTGATCTCGAAACCCGCCGCCTCAAGCTGGCGATTGACACCGTCATCAACAGCCCCAACGCACGCGCCGAAGGCTTTGGCCAGGTCAATGGCCCGCGCCTGTCACTGATGGCATCACAAGTGTCAGACGCCTTCAACACCAAAACCCGCGTGAACCCTGATGCCGTGTGGAACGCTTCATACCTGCCCAGCAAGGCTGAACTGAACATACTGCCGAAAAAGTAAGCTCAGCCAACAACGCGCCGATTTTTTTGCTACCGTTTTGCTACCCTTTTTATAGCAAACCGTAACCGAAAGTATTGGGCTTAAAGGTCATTTGACAGGTAAAAGCATGCAAGAAACACCCCAGCCGTGGTTTGTTGACTTTCAGGACGTCTGGCTCGCCTACAACGAGGAGTTGCTCAAGCAAAACCACTTTGCGGTAGAAGCCATAGACCTGAAGGTCAAACGTGGCGAATTTATCGCCATCGTCGGGCCGTCTGGTTGCGGAAAATCGACCTTCATGAAGCTCGCCACCGGCCTGAAGATGCCGACCATGGGCAAGATCATGATTGACCAGCAAGCGGTGACGGGCCCGCTCAAGATCTCGGGCATGTCGTTTCAGGCGCCGTCACTACTGCCCTGGCGCACCACGGTCGATAACGTCTTGCTGCCACTGGAAATTGTGGAACCCTTTCGCAGCAACTTCAAGGCAAAACGCAAGGAATACGAAGAGCGTGCGCGCAAGCTGCTGCAAAAAGTGGGCCTTGCGGGTTATGAAGACAAGTTTCCGTGGCAGTTGTCAGGCGGCATGCAGCAACGCGCCAGTATTTGCCGGGCGCTGATTCATGAGCCCAAAATGCTGTTGCTTGACGAGCCGTTTGGCGCGCTTGACGCCTTTACGCGTGAGGAGTTGTGGTGCATTTTGCGTGACTTGTGGACTGAGCAGCAGTTCAACGTGATTCTGGTCACCCACGATCTGCGCGAATCAGTGTTTTTGGCTGATACCGTGTACGTCATGAGCAAAAGCCCCGGTCGCTTTGTCGTCAAGCGGCATATTGATCTGCCACGCCCGCGCGAGCTGGAGACAACCTATACCAAGGAGTTTTCAGACATAGTGCACGAGCTGCGCGGGTACATCGGTGCACTGCGCAAAACAACTCCCCCTATGGCCGCTACCAACCCCTAAAAGAATCACACCATGAATAAAAAACAGCTCGAGTTGTGGTCGCCCTGGCTGCTGCTGCTATTTGTGCTGGTGTTCTGGCAAATCATCTGCTCGGCTTTTAATATTTCAGAATTCATCTTCCCCAGCCCGTGGCGCATCTGGACGCAGTTCTGGGAGTTCAAGGCCATCATTGCCGGCCATGCCTGGCGCACCTTCTGGGTCACCATGGTTGGTTTTGGCATCGCGATTGTGGTCGGCGTCATGCTGGGCTTTGTGATTGGGTCATCGCGACTGGCCTATGCTGCCGTATACCCGCTCATGACAGCCTTCAACGCACTGCCCAAAGCCGCCTTTGTGCCGATACTGGTCGTCTGGTTTGGCATTGGTGTTGGCCCGGCGATTTTGACGGCATTTTTGATCTGCTTTTTCCCCATCATGGTCAATATTGCCACCGGCCTGGCCACGCTGGAGCCCGAACTTGAAGACGTACTGCGCGTGCTGGGCGCCAAGCGCTGGGACGTACTTGTAAAGGTCGGCCTGCCGCGCTCCATGCCCTACTTTTATGGCTCGCTCAAGGTCGCCATCACGCTGGCTTTCGTGGGTACCACGGTCAGCGAAATGACAGCCGCCAATGAAGGCATTGGCTACCTGCTGATCTCGGCCGGGTCATCCATGCAGATGGGACTGGCCTTTGCCGGCCTGCTGGTGGTCGGCGCAATGGCCATGGCCATGTATGAGCTGTTCAGCGTCATTGAAAGGCGCACTACTGGCTGGGCGCACCGGAGTTCCCAGAATACGTGATGACGCAGGGAAAGACGTCATGGCGCAGCTGCACCCGAATACACTCGACCCATGGCATGGCACGCGAGACTAAATGTTGACTACCGCATGGAAGCGGAGCGCTGTGTGGTGCACCACGCGCACACTGGCCCGCTGCGCATCTTGCAAAGCCTGTACCCCGAAGGCGAACACATTTGCCACAACGTCATCGTGCACCCACCGGGCGGGCTGGTCGGCGGCGACACGCTGGATTTGAAGTTCAGCGCTGCTAGTGGCTCGCACGGTTTGGTCACCACGCCAGGTGCAACCCGCTTTTACCGGTCTGACGGCGCGCAGGCACTGCAACGCACTGCGTTAACACTGGCCGCCGGTGCGCGCCTGGAATGGCTGCCACTGGAGGCCATTGCCTTTAACGGCTGCCTCGCTGAAAACCGCTTGAGCATGAACCTGGCGCCAGGCGCCGAGTTGCTGGGCTGGGACATCACAGCCTTTGGCTTGCCCGCCGCAGACAAGCCCTTTGATACCGGCCACTTTTGCCAGCATATTGAGGTGCCTGGCGTGTGGCTTGAACGCGCACATATCCGGGCGGACGACACCTTGTTGATGAACAGCCCGCTGGGCATGGCCGGGCAGCGCTGTATGGCGACATTGTTTTTTGTAGCGGGCAGCAAGCTGGAGCGCAAGCGCAGGCAGGCTGCGCTGGACATGGCCCGTGAAATCATCGACGCGCACCCACTGTGCAGCACTGCAGGCGCCACCAGCCCTGACGGGCAGGTCGTACTGGTCAGAGTGCTCGCGCCCGTGGTTGAGCCCGCCATGTCGCTCTTGAAGCAAGTGTGGCGCGTCTGGCGCAGCGAGCTTTGGCAGGTTGCCGCCGACAACCCGCGGATTTGGTCAACATAGCTACCGTATAAGCCTTGTCCTACACACTGACAGGCCTGCAGGGCTGCCCCGCTGGTCGCTTTTGCTGTCAAGCCGCTAGAGCTTAAGTTTTTAAACTGCATTCATCAGTCCACAAACGGACCAAACCAAACCAGGAGTTTGACCATGAATGCAATAACCTCTTTAACCAACTTTCGCTTTAGCAACACCGGCAGGGGTATCGCAGGCTTTGCACTTGTGGCCGTGATGGCCATGACAGCGGCGACAGCGCAGGTTACGTCAGGCACCACCGGCATTGATGCCACCGGCAACGCTTCCAGTGAAATGGCAGCCTGCAATAACGGCACCACTCAACAAGACCGCACAACCTGCATGACTGAAGTTAAAAACGCCAACGCTGCAAAACGTGCAGGTCAGATTGACAATGCTGGCGGAACATTTTCGGCAAACGCTGCGCAACGCTGCAATGTGCTGCAAGGTGAGGACAAGGTCGCCTGCGAAGCACGTGTTGCCGGATACGGCAACCCGCAAGGCAGTGTGGCTGGCGGGGGTGTGATTACAGAAATCGAGACCGTGGTGGTCCCCAAAGGGGCAACCAGCGTGACCGTCCAGCCGCAAACAAAGTCTGACACGATTATTGTGATTCCTGCGCCGCAGTAAGCAGGCAAGCACCTCAGGTCTGCTTAAAACTTCGCCATGCAGGCGTGATGAACGCCCCGGATGGAGCTATGCAGAAAAAGCCGCCGCAATGTTGCTGGCGGCTTTTCTTATTGAGGCCACTAGATAGCGACCAATTGCCGTACGCCGTTGGCCTCCATGTCTTTGCCCTGCCCGCGCGCAATAAACTCGCCGCGTTCCATGACCAGGTAATCGTCGGCCAGCTCTTGCGCAAAGTCGTAGTACTGCTCCACCAGCACAATCGCCATGTCGCCCCGGTCCGCCAGCATGCGGATCACGCGGCCAATGTCCTTGATGATGCTGGGCTGAATGCCCTCGGTCGGCTCGTCAAGGATCAGCATTTTGGGTTTGGCAGCCAGCGCCCGGGCAATTGCCAGTTGCTGCTGCTGCCCACCTGACAAGTCTCCGCCACGCCGCTTCAGCATTTGCTTGAGCACCGGAAACAACTCGTACAGCTCTGCAGGTATGGGCGTACTCGCGCTTTTGTAGGCCAGGCCCATGCGCAGGTTTTCTTCAACGGTAAGGCGTGCAAAAATCTCACGTCCCTGGGGAACAAAGCCAATACCGGCCCTCGCCCGCTCATAGGGCGTAGAAGTCTGGATAGGCTTGCCATCGAATTCAATCGTGCCGGTTTTGATGGGTACCAAGCCCATCAGCGACTTCAGCAATGTGGTTTTTCCCACGCCATTGCGGCCGAGCAGCACGGTGACCTTGCCCAAATGGGATTCCATGCTCACGTCACGAAGAATGTGCGAGCCGCCGTAGTACTGGTTGACGTTTTTGACAGTTAGCATCTGCAAGTTTCTCCTAATCCAGTGACCGCGTGGAACCGGCTTTACCGGGCCACAGGGGTCGCCCCCCAGTGGGGGGAGGCGGCAAAGCCGCGACGGGGGGCGTCTTCATCTGCCTAAATAAACTTCGATGACCCGTTCATCGTTCTGTACCTCGTCCAGCGTGCCCTGCGCCAGCACCGAGCCATCACACAGCACGGTAACGATTTCTGAGATAGTGCGGATAAAGCTCATGTCGTGCTCCACCACCATCAGCGAATGCTTGCCCTTGAGCGTTAAAAACAGCTCGGCAGTGCGCGCGGTTTCTTCATCGGTCATGCCTGCGACAGGTTCATCAAGCAACAGCAGCCTGGGGTCTTGCATCAGCAGCATGCCAATCTCCAGCCACTGCTTTTGCCCGTGGCTCAGGTTGCCCGCCATCCGGCTGACGCTACCGGCCAGGTGAATCGTCACCAAAATCTCTGCCAGCCTGTCACTTTGCGACGAGTCAAGCTTGAAGAACATCGATGACTTCACACCCTTGTTGGTCTTCAACGCAAGCTCAAGGTTTTCAAACACCGTCAGGTGCTCAAACACGGTGGGCTTTTGAAACTTGCGGCCAATGCCTAGCTGTGCGATTTCAGCTTCCTTATGGCGCAGCAAATCTATGGTGCTTCCAAAAAACACCGTGCCCTCGTCAGGCCGGGTTTTGCCGGTGATGATGTCCATCATGGTTGTTTTGCCGGCACCGTTGGGGCCAATAATGCAACGCAGTTCACCGGGTGCAATGTCCAGGCTTAACTTGTTGATGGCCTTGAAGCCGTCAAAGCTGACGCTGACATCTTCAAGATACAAAATGCGCCCGTGGGTCACGTCAACTTCTTTCGACGTAACAACACGGCTGCCGCTGGCGCTGCGGCCACCTGATTCAGTGTTATTTTTCCCCGCATCAAGCGCGGCCATGCGCTCTTCAACACGGCGAGCACCCTGCTCCAGCAGATCGGGAGTCATTGACTGCCTCCGCGAAACTTTTTAACCAGACCCACCACGCCATTCGGTAAAAACAAGGTCACACCGATAAACAGCAAACCCAAAAAGTACAACCAGTATTCGGGGTAAGCCACGGTCAGCCAGCTTTTGGCACCGTTGACGATAAACGCACCCACAATCGGCCCGATCAGACTGGCACGCCCGCCAACTGCAGCCCAGATGGCAATTTCAATCGAATTGGCCGGACTCATTTCGCCGGGGTTGATGATGCCCACCTGCGGTACGTACAGCGCCCCCGCCACACCGCACATCACCGCAGAAATAACCCAGATGGTGAGCTTGTAGCCCAGCGGGTTGTAACCTGAGAACATGACGCGGGTTTCAGCGTCACGTATGGCCTGCAGCACACGGCCAAACTTGCTGCCGACCAGCCATTTGGCGAACAAAAAGAAGCCCAGCAGCGTCAGGCCGGTCATGACAAAAAGCGTCATGCGCATCGATGGCGTGGCTAACGGAATGTTCAAAATACGTTTGAAGTCGGTAAAACCGTTGTTGCCGCCAAAGCCGGTTTCATTGCGAAAGAACAGCAGCATGGCGGCAAAGGTCATGGCCTGCGTGATGATGGAAAAGTACACGCCCTTGATGCGTGAGCGAAAGGCAAAAAAGCCAAACACAAAGGCCACTATGCCCGGTACCAGCACGATGAGGAGCAGCGTGGCAATAAAGCTGTCGCTGAAAGTCCAGTGCCACGGCAGTGTCTTCCAGTCCAGAAACACCATAAAGTCTGGCAGGTCGCTTTTGTAGTTACCGTCACGGCCAATCTGGCGCATCAAATACATGCCCATCACATAACCGCCAAGCGCGAAGAACACGCCGTGCCCCAGCGACAAAATGCCGGTATAGCCCCAGATCAAATCCATCGCCAGCGCAGCAATCGCATAGCACATGATTTTGCCCAGCAGCGCGACGGCATAGGTGCTCATGTGAAACATGCTGCTCTCTGGCACCCAAAGGTTAAGCACCGGGGCGACCGTACACACCGCAATCAGCGCCATCATGAAAGCGCTCCAGCCGGTACGCGTCAGCAGCGGGCCTTTGGAGGGCAGCACAACTGTTGTAGTCGGACTAGTCATGCTTCTGCACTCCGGCCCTTCATCGCAAAGATGCCCTGCGGCCTCTTCTGAATGAAGATGATGATGAGCACCAGCACGGCAATTTTGGCCAATACGGCACCGGTCCAGCCTTCAAGAAATTTATTCAAAACACCCAATCCCATCGCGGCATAAACCGTACCCGCCAGTTGGCCAACACCACCCAGCACCACCACCATGAAAGCATCCACGATATAGCCCTGCCCCAGGTCTGGTCCCACATTGCCCACCTGGCTAAGGGCACACCCGGCCAGGCCAGCAATGCCAGAACCCAATGCAAATGCGTAGGTGTCAACGCGGGCGGTGTTCACCCCCATGCAGGAGGCAATCGGCCGGTTCTGCGTCACGCCGCGTACAAACAAACCCAACCTCGTTTTACTGATCAGCCAGGCCATGCCCAGCAGCACTGCAATCGCAAAACCAATAATCACGAGGCGGTTGTAGGGCAGCGACAGGTTACCCAGCACTTGCACACCGCCGCTCATCCACACCGGGTTTTCAACGCCGACATTCTGCGCGCCAAAAATTGAGCGCACCAGCTGCTGCAGCATCAAGCTGATTCCCCATGTGGCCAGCAAGGTTTCCAGTGGGCGACCGTATAAAAAGCGGATCACGCTGCGCTCCAGCGCCGCGCCCGTCAGTGCTGACGCCATGAAGGCGACGGGCACCGCCGCCAGCAAATACCAGTCAAATGCACCTGGCAGGTATTTTTGAAACAGCCCCTGCACCACATAAGTGGCATATGCGCCAATCATCATCAGCTCGCCGTGCGCCATGTTGATGACACCCATCAGGCCGTAGGTGATGGCCAGGCCCAGCGCCACCAGCAGCAAGATGCTGCCCAGGCTGATGCCGCTGAATATCGCGCCCAGCCTGTTACCCCATTCCAGTGACGCTTCAACCCTGGCTAACGCGGCCTGCAAGGCGACTTTTACATCGGCGTCAGTCTCTTTTTCAATGCGGTCAAGCAAAACGGTTTTGGTATTGGGGTTCTTACTGGCGGCAAGCTGTGCCGCTGCTTCAAGGCGTTTGGCCTTGTCGCTGCTGCCCAAAAAGATGGCTGCCCGTACCAGCTCAAGCTGGTTTTTCAGATCGGTCACGGCTTCAGCCGCGTAGGCTTTTTCAATCAGCGGCAAGCGTGCTTCATCGTTTTCACCGGCCAGTGTCTTGATGGCGTCGCGGCGGACTTTTTCGTCTTTGCTGAACAGCTTGAGCGCTGCCAGAGCCGTATCGAGCTCGCTACGCATCAGGTTAGGGTTGATGACGTCTTCTGCGTCTGGCGGCAAAGGCAAGCTCGCGCCGCTGACCGGGTCGAATGCCTTGTCATCCTTGACCACAAATATCTGGTCGCCCTTGGTCTTTACCGCGTCATCAGACATCGCCTGAATGAAGGCTACCGTTTTCTCGTCCGCGTTAACAGCAGCTTTGTTGAGCGCCTCAATGCGCGCTTCCGTCTCACCCAGCGTCATGCCTTTAACCTCTTCAGGCGTTAAGGCATGAGCGTGAGCTGCAAAAACAAATGTGGTGATTAAGAGTAGATGTCGAAGCATTGAGAGAACCTGTAGAGTGCGCACTGCGGGGCCATGCGCACTCTGCAAGTCCCGGTTTGGCGTCACCAAATCAGAACCCGTGTCATTGCGGACTTGATCCGCAATCCATGACCCCCTACTCTCTGCTGGGGGTACTGAAGTCATGAATCGCGGCTCAGGGCCGGGATGACAATGTTGGTGAACGGCTTACTTCTTCACAGGCTCGTCAGGCTTGGACGCATTGCCTTCAATATACGGGCTCCATGGCTTGGCCTTCACCGGGCCAGGGGTCTTCCACACCACATTGAACTGGCCGTCGGCCTTGATTTCGCCGATAAAAACGGACTTGTGCAGGTGGTGGTTTTTCTCATCCATCTTGCTCACAATGCCGCTGGGTGCGGTGAAGGTCTGACCGGCCATGGCGGCGATGACTTTATCGGTATCGGTGGACTTGGCTTTTTCAACCGCCTGTTTCCACATGTTGATACCGATATAGGTGGCTTCCATCGGATCATTCGTCAAAGGCTTGTCTGAACCTGGCAGTTTTTTGGCCTTGGCATAAGCCGACCATTTTTTGATGAACTCGGTGTTGGCCGGGCTCTTGATCGACTGGAAGTAGTTCCACGCCGCCAGGTGACCGACGAGTGGCTTGGTGTCTACGCCGCGCAACTCTTCCTCGCCCACCGAGAACGCAACTACTGGCACGTCTTTGGCTTTCAGGCCGGCATTGCCCAGCTCTTTGTAGAAGGGCACGTTGGAGTCACCATTGATGGTGGACACCACAGCGGTTTTGCCGCCTTGCGAGAATTTCTTCACGTCAGCAACAATGGTTTGATAGTCACTGTGGCCAAACGGGGTGTATTTCTCGTCGATGTCCTTGTCAGCAACACCTTTGCTTTTCAGGTACGCGCGCAAGATTTTGTTGGTGGTACGTGGGTACACATAGTCAGTGCCCAGCAGAACCCAGCGCTTGGCACCACCGCCGGCTTTGCTCATGAGGTAGTCAACGGCAGGAATAGCCTGCTGGTTAGGTGCTGCACCGGTGTAAAACACGTTTTTACTCAGCTCTTCGCCCTCATACTGCACGGGGTAGAACAGCAAGCCATTCATTTCTTCAACCACTGGCAACACCGACTTGCGCGACACGCTGGTCCAGCAGCCAAAAATCACGGCTACCTTGTCCTGGCCAAGCAACTGCTTGGTTTTCTCGGCAAACAGCGGCCAATTGGAGGCCGGGTCAACAATCACAGGCTCAAGCTTTTTGCCCATCACGCCACCCTTGGCGTTGATCTCTTCAATGGCCATCAAAACGGTGTCTTTCAACACGGTCTCAGAGATAGCCATGGTGCCCGACAGGCTGTGCAAAATGCCAACCTTGATGGTGCCGCCGGCCTGTGCCAAAGCGGCTGGTGTTGCGCCAATGCCAGCGAGCGCGACTGCGGCAGTGATCGCCTTGAGGGTAAAACGACGTTGCATAGTTCCTTCTCCGGTAGGGTGTTTG
>JANOCP010000010.1:0-10276 GCA_031412235.1 Polaromonas sp. | reverse complement strand
CAGGCCGTAGCCCCGGCCCGGAAAAGGCAGGCTGTCAAAATAGCGCCCCGTCCAGACGTAGTTGCCGCTGATAGATGAACCATCACCGGTGTCGGCAGCGGTGTTGCCTGCCAGGCCGGCACCCGCCACGCTTGAGCGGTCATATTGCACGTAAATATTGCGGTCAATCCGGTCGCTGTTCTGGGTACGGCCAAAGCGCAGCCTTTGTGCCTGGGTGATCAGCTCGTTGTCGTCTACGCGCTCGGTGCGTGCCAGGGCGACCCAGCGCCAGCTGGCCTCATCAGGCATGGATGTCCACTCGGTCTGCAGCGACGGCGCTTTCTTTTCAAGCTGCAATTTACTCACGGCGCGCCAGTCGGTACCGGGTACGCGCAGGTGCGTATGCTCCAGCGACACGCGCGGGCCGGTGTCGGTGGTTATGCCCATGCCGAGGATTATTTTTTGCAGCTTCGCTTCCTTCACCTGCACCTGCACCGGGGTTGCCAGCGGGTCGCTTTCAGGGTTGATAAAAATGGTGGCAGAGTCAAAGTAGCCGCTGGAGGCCAGCCGCTGTTGTGCTTCGAGCAACTCCTGCTGGTCATAAATGGCACCGGTTTTAAGGCGGGCCAGGCGCGGCACCAGCACCGGGTTATAGCGCTCAACGCCTTTGACCTCCATCTGGCCCAGCCGGTACAGCGGGCCAGAGTCAAGTTTCAGGGCCAGCAGGGCTGTGCCGCTGGGTGCGTCTACGTCGGCCAGGCTTTCGGCCAGCTTGCCGGCCGGGTAGCGGCGCGCCACCAGGTCGCGCAGGGCCTGGGTTTTGGCATCGTCCCAGCCGTCTTGCGTAAACCGCTGCCCGGCGGGCAGCCGCCAGTTGCGCTGAATGTCCAGCCGCTGTTTGATGGTGCCTGCGTCAACCGATTGCGCAATATCGCCTTCAAACGAAATGTTGACGTCCTTGATCAGCGTGGCATCCCCAGGGTCTACTCCCACAACTATCGTTTGGCGCTGGCCAGCAACGCCTTCGCGTGTGATGCGGATGCTGGGGCTGAAGTAGCCGAGTGTGCCCACCAGGTTGCGCACATTGCGCTCTGCCAGCAGTACCAACCGCGCCAGTTCAGCGTCGTCAAGGTCAGTCACGGCGCGGTAGCGTTGCAGCTCAAGATGCTGGTCGAGCAGGGCTTTTACTTGGCGCGGCGCGCGCACCACAATGTCAAAGGCGGTGACTTCGGGCGTAGCTTCCGTGGGGCCAACGGAGCCCTGCGGTGTGGGCGGCGGCTCAATACGCGGTGGTGGTGCGGGTGCGGGTGCCGTCTGTGTGACGACTGATGCTGGCGAAGACACCACGGTCATCGACATGGAGGCTGGAGTGGTTGTGACCGCTTGAGGCGTAACTGCCTGTGGCGAAGAGCTCTGCGCACTGGCCGGGGTAGCGAACATGCAGAGAAGGGCAAGCGCAGCAAGGCTTGCTGTCAACGCCGCGCAGGCCTTGTTGGGCAGATATTTCACCAGCCCAGTTTAATGGACCACTACTTGGAAAGCAGGCGCATGGCCTCTTCCAGGCCCTTGACTGTCAGGGGATACATGCGTTGGCTTACAAGCTGCTGCATCACGCTGATACTTTGGCGGTATTGCCACACGCCCTGGGGCTCAGGGTTAATCCACGCGAATTTGGGGAAGGCGTTGGTCAGGCGCTGCATCCATTCGGCACCGGCTTCTTCGTTGTTGTATTCAACGCTGCCGCCGGGCTGCAAAATCTCGTACGGGCTCATGGTGGCGTCGCCCACAAAGATCAGCTTGTAGTCCTTGTTGTACTTGCGGATGATGTCCCAGGTGGCAAACTTTTCACTGAAGCGGCGGCGGTTGTTCTTCCACATGAAGTCATACACGCAGTTGTGAAAGTAATAAAACTCCAGGTGCTTGAACTCCGACTTGACGGCCGAGAACATTTCTTCAACCCGGTGAATATGCTCGTCCATGGTGCCGCCCACGTCCATCAGCAGCAGCACTTTGACGTTGTTATGCCGCTCGGGCACCATCTTGATGTCAAGCCAGCCCGCGTTGGCAGCGGTTGAATGGATGGTGTCGGCCAGGTCAAGCTCTTCAACCGTGCCTTCACGCGCAAACTTGCGCAGGCGGCGCAGCGCGACCTTGATGTTTCGTGTGCCGAGTTCTTGCGTGTCGTCGTAGTCCTTGTAGGCGCGCTGGTCCCAGACCTTGACGGCGCTTTTGTTGCGGCTTTTTTCCTGACCAATTCGAATGCCCTGCGGGTTAAAACCGTTGGCACCAAAGGGTGATGTACCGCCCGTACCTATCATTTTGCTGCCGCCCTCATGGCGCTCTTTCTGCTCTTCGAAACGCTTCTTTAACGTTTCCATGAGCTCGTCCCAGCCCATCTTCTCAATCTTGGCTTTTTCTTCAGGGCTCAGCTCCAGCTCAAGGTTTTTGCGCAGCCATTCAAGCGGAATGTCTTTGGTGAAGTCGGCAATCATCTCCACGCCCTTGAAGTAGCTGGCAAAGGCACGGTCAAACTTGTCGTAGTGCTTTTCGTCCTTTACCAAAATGGTGCGGCTCAGGTAGTAAAAGTCATCAATCTTGTAGGAGCCTTGATCGTCGCCATCGCCGTCAACGTCGAGCTTGTCACTGTTCGGCCCGACCACGCCGGCCTGAAGTGCTTCAAGCAGCATCAGGTATTCCTTCACAGAAACCGGCAATTTGGCCGAGCGCAGGGTGTAGAAGAAGTCAATCAGCATGATGCTGCCTCGAAGTAGTTCATTTGTAAAAAACCGGTACTAAACCCGAATTAGAGCCGTACTAAAGCCGCACTAAGGCCGCACTAAGGCCGCACCAAGGCCGTACTGGAGTCATGCTGGAACCCAGTTCTCCAGCTTCAGTCCGTCAACCCGCTCAAACTCGCGCGTGTTGTGCGTCACCAAAATCATTTTGTGGGCAATCGCCTGAGCAGCAATCCAGAAGTGATTCATGCCTATGGGTGTGCCGCGAGACTGAAGCGATTGCCGGATATTTCCGTAAACCCGTGAACTGGCTTCGTCGGTGCTCAAACGCGGAAAATGCGCCAGAAACTGCTCAACCTTGCGCTTGGTAAATGCGGGTTTGCTGCTGTTTTCCCAGCCAAATGCCAATTCACCCAGCACGATATCTGACAGGTACACGTTGTCGAGCGGTAAAGATTCCAGCGTCTCACGCACTGACGGGTGGCGACCATTCATTGCGTAAATCCAGATATTGCTGTCGAGCAGATAACGCTTCACAAGACCAGCCCCTTAACGTATGCCGTCCATGCTCAATGCCTCGCCCGGCATCTGGTCCTCAATGTCTTCGGGCATGCCTTCAATCGGCGGCAGGTGGCCAATAACATCCCGGACCAGCATGGGGCTTTCGCGCAAGACAATCTCGTTTCCGCGCCTGAAGATAGACACGCGTTTTGAGCGCAACTGAAACTCTTTGGGCAACCTCACGGCCTGGCTGTTGCCTGACATAAAAACTGCGGCTGTAGTGGTGGTCATGACTTTTACCCCGGCGTGTTGTGGATATACAAATTGTATATGGTTAAGGTCGAGGTTTGTCGAGCATATAAACCAGCTGCGCCTTCACCTCTGGCCACTCCCCTTTGGTCAGGCTGTACATCACTGTGTCGCGAATCGTGCCGTCGCGCCGCAATGCGTGGCCGCGTATGACGCCATCCTTGCGGGCACCCAGCCTTTCAATGGCCTGCTGCGATGCGAAGTTGAAGTTGTCAGTGCGCCAGCCCACGACGTTGCAGCCCAGGGCGTCAAACGCATGTGTCAGCATCAGCAACTTGCAGGTGGTGTTGACATGGGTGCGCTGGCAGCGGGCGGCATACCAGGTGTAGCCAATCTCCACGCGTTTGACGGCTGGCACGATGTCGTGAAAGCTGGTGGAACCCAGCACCTCCCCTGATACCACGTCGGTCACGGCAAAAGCAAAGCGGTTGTCCATTTGCAGAGCGGTTTCAATGTAGGCGCGCGCCTCGTGTGGCTCGGGCACCGAGGTAATGCGCAGCTTCCACAGCTCGCCGTCGCTGGCTGCGGCCTGCAGGCCGGCCTCGTGCGCCAGGGCCAGAGGCAGCAGGCGTATGCCGCGTGCCTCAAGGCTGACAGGTTCAACAAAGGCCATTTTCAGCTTTGCTCTTCAGCATCTCTTGCCTGTTTTGCACGATGCGTAGCTCGCACGCGGCGCGCCACTTGCAGCCCAAAACCGCCGCCCAGGCCAATCAGCACAATGCCGAAAATTGTGCTGTTGCTATACCCGGCGTCAAAAATATTCAGGCCCAACAAGCGGCCCAGCCAAAACGCCATCAGCGAGCCCCCTACAAAGCCCACCGCATCTGCAAGGCCGTCCATCAACAGTGATTTTGCGTTCATGATTTCTTCTTTTTAACGGTTACTGATAGTCTGTATCGAGACTGTTTATCGGTTATTTAGCGGTTGTTGCGCTGCATGAAAACCAGCTTTTCAAACAGCGTCACGTCCTGCTCGTTTTTAAGCAGCGCCCCAACCAGCGGAGGCACGGTAACCTTGTCGTCTTTGCTTTGCAGTGCTTCGAGCGGAATATCTTCAGCCACCAGCAGCTTGAGCCAGTCCAGCAGTTCGCTGGTTGAGGGCTTCTTTTTCAGGCCGGGCAGGTTACGCACGTCATAAAAGGTTTTCATGGCGGCGCTCAGCAGTTCTTTCTTGAGGCCCGGGAAGTGCACGTCAACAATTTGCCGCATCGTGTCAGCATCAGGGAACTTGATGTAATGGAAAAAGCAGCGGCGCAAGAACGCATCGGGCAGCTCCTTTTCATTGTTCGAAGTAATAAACACCAGCGGCCTGTGTTTGGCCTTGATGAGCTCACGCGTCTCATACACATAGAACTCCATGCGGTCGATCTCGCGCAGCAAGTCGTTGGGAAACTCGATGTCAGCCTTGTCGATTTCATCAATCAGCAGCGCCACGGGCGTTTCAGACGTGAAGGCCTGCCACAACACGCCCTTGACGATGTAGTTGTGAATGTCCTTGACCTTTTCACCGCCGTCCACGCTGCTCAGCTGCGAGTCACGCAGGCGCGAAACCGCGTCGTATTCATACAGGCCCTGCTGCGCCTTGGTGGTGGACTTGATGTGCCACTGCAGCAGCGGCAGGCCCATGGCCTCTGCGACTTCTTCAGCCAGCATGGTTTTGCCGGTGCCGGGCTCGCCCTTGACCAGAAGCGGCTTTTTAAGCGTGGCTGAGGCATTGACTGCAAGCATCAGGTCTTGGGTGGCGACGTAGTTTTTTGAGCCTTGAAATTTCATGTTTTGAAGCGGGGTTTGAAGTGGGTTCTTGAGACGGATTGCTGAATTTGAAACAATACGGGTGGTATTTGCCGGTGCCCTGGGCCTTCGCAACAACGGCCCAGATATAATGGGGGGCTGATTGAAAAACGATTTTCCACCTGAATTTTTATCTCTGAATCCCACTTATTGTGCGCGCAAAATGACCAAGCTGTTCATCACGATCTTCGCCGTAGTTGTCTCATTTGTGACGGCTCAAGCTCAGGCCCAAGACCTGAAGGGCGATGCCAAGGCAGGCGAAACCAAAAACGCCATGTGCATTGGTTGCCACGGCATCAAGGGCTATCAGGCTTCGTTTCCAGAAGTTTATAAAGTTCCGATGATCTCCGGCCAAAGTGCCAAATACCTGTCGGTTTCGCTGCATGCCTACAAAAAAGGTGAGCGCAAGCACCCCACCATGCGCGGTATCGGCGAGACCTTGACCGACCAGGACATCGCCGACCTTTCGGCCTATTACAGCGCCAGCGGTGTCGTCGCGGGTGTTGAGTTGCCAGCCAAGCCTGTAAAAGAGCCAAGTGCTGCGGTTCAGGCCCTGTTGAATAAAGCCAATTGCGCTTCATGCCACGGCGCTAACTACAGCAAGCCGATTGATCCGTCTTACCCCAAGCTGGCAGGCCAGCATGCTGACTACCTGTTTGTAGCGCTCAAGTCTTACAAGGCTGCTGAAAACAACCCCAAGGTTGGCCGCAACAACGCCATCATGGCGGGTATGGTCAAGCAGTACACCAATGCCGAACTCAAATTGATGGCGGGCTATCTGTCGTCATTGGACGGCGAGCTGAAAATCGTGCCGCAAAGCCGGTTTCGCAAGAACTGACCCGGATCACCCGGGCTTGACGTACTCCTAAAAAAACCGCCTGACCAGCGGTTTTTTTACGTCTGCGCGTGCCTAGTACCGCGTGGCACGTTGTTGTACGCAATCAATATAGGCCGCGCCATCAGGCGGCCGCCCCGCGCGCTGGCTTTCCCATACCATCTGGCCCAGGCATTCCATTGCCTCGTGATGCGCGTCGTGCAGCGAGTCACGTTTAGCCGTCAACAGCTCGACTGCCTGGCGAATGCCGCGGGGCTGGTCAATCGAGCATTGCTCGCTGATGGACAGGTGCATGGACAAGTGCAAAAACGGGTTGGTTTTGCCGTTTTCACCGTCGTACATTTTTTCAAGCGCGGCATCTGCATCAGCAAAATCAGCGCTGTATTCCGGGTGCTCATCCAGCCATTGACCTGCTATGGTTTCTATAGCTTCCAGGGGTGTACCAGTTCGGGATTTGGCGTAAACAGAGCAAAAAAAACGCCGAACATCAGCTTGCGAAGGTGTAAACATCGCAAAAGAATATCACGCTGCTCTTTAATGCCTTTGCCGCCGCATTTTTACTGCGCTTTTGAATCAGCGCGCGGTTGACGCCTGCCGCCGGTTGCGTCCTACAGACAAACTAAACCGATGCCCTTAAATTAGTGCTGAGGATGGCTGGTTCCGGGGACCGGGCCTAACGATGCAGATCCAATCGTCACATATTTATTAACAAGCCCGGCGAGGAGTTACCCATGAACGCAGCAAAAATCACAGGCATTATTCTGATTGTTGTCGGCCTTGCCGGCTTCTTCACTGGTGGCTTTAGTTTCACAAAAGATACGACTACAGCCAAACTGGGTCCGCTCGAATTAACGGTACAGGAAAAAGAGTCGGTGAATATTCCGCAGTGGCTCAGCCTGGGTGCCTTGGCCTTGGGTGCCGTCGTACTGGTGTTGGGTTTTCGCAAGTCATAGGCCCCCACGGCCGCTCACTGCGTGTAGCTCCCTACCCCCGAGGGGGCCGCTGCGCCTGCGGCCCGGCGAAGCCGGTTCCGCGGCCCTGGCTTGAAAATCCCCGTGTTCTAGCAGTGTGTTTTTTCATGATTGCTGAACGGTGAGCATCCGTGAGATGTTTTGCGCGGCGGCCAGCAGTTGCGGCAGCATGGCTTCCTGCATGGCCTTGGCGCTGGTGCGATTGGCCTGACCGCTGATATTTAGAGCAGCCACGGTTTGACCAGACCGATTGGTGATCGGCGCGGCCATCGACACCAGCCCTTCTTCAAGCTCCTGATTAACCAGTGCCCAGCCTTGCTTGCGGGCCTGCGCAACGCGGCAGGCAAGCTCCATGACGTCGGTTACGGTGTGCCTTGTACGCGCTTGACGGTCTGATTTTTCAAGGCATTGCAGCATGTCGGCCTCGGGCAGGGCAGACAGCAACATGCGTCCCATCGACGTGCAATACGCTGGCAAACGAGAGCCCACGCCCAGGCTGATGCTCATGATCTTGTGCGTCGGCACGCGCAGCACATAAACAATATCGGTGTTGTCCAGCACCGCTGCCGAGCAAGACTCCCTGACCTCTGCCACCAGCGCTTGCATCACGGGTTCGGCCAGGTTCCAGATGGGCATCGACGACAGATAGGCAAAGCCCAGGTCAAGTATGCGCGGCGTCAAGCTGAAATACTTGCCGTCGGTGGTGACGTACGCCAGTGATTCCAGCGTCAGCAAAATGCGGCGTGCGCCCGCTCGCGTCAAACCGCTGCGGGTTGCAACTTCGGTAAGCGTCTGGCTGGGCGCGCTGGCGCTGAAGGAGCGAATCACCTCCAGCCCCCGCGCAAAAGACTGCACATAGCTATCGCCAGGTTTGCGGGCTTCGGTGCGGTTAAAAGCGGCATTTGCCATATTGCAGTTTTTCTCCTAAAATTCATTATACGAACTATTGTTCTTATGTAGAACTAAATGTTAATCTAGGCGATTCGAGTGATGAATTGCGGGCTTCGAAATAACGACTCTTGGTGACTGTTAAATGATCAATAAAATTACCCGCTCGGTCGCCGATGCGCTGGCCGATGTCAAGGACTGCTCCACCATATTGATTGGCGGCTTCGGCACAGCGGGTATTCCCAACGAGCTGATTGACGGCCTGATAGAGCTGGGCGCCAAAGACCTGACAGTCGTCAACAACAACGCAGGTAACGCCGAGGCCGGGCTGGCAGCTTTGCTCAAGGCCGGGCGTGTGCGAAAAGTAATTTGCAGCTTTCCGCGCCAGGTTGACAGCCATGTTTTTGACGGCCTGTACCGCAGCGGCAAGCTGCAGCTTGAGCTGGTGCCCCAGGGCAATCTGGCCGAGCGCATCCGTGCCGCAGGGGCTGGCATAGGCGCTTTCTTTTCGCCCACGGGTTTTGGTACTGATCTGGCCAAAAACGCCGACGGAAGCTCCAAGGAAACCCGCGAAATCAATGGCAAGCAGTACGTGCTTGAAATGCCGATTTATGGCGACGTAGCCCTCATCAAGGCAGAAAAAGGCGACCGCTGGGGCAACCTGACCTACCGCATGGCCGCACGCAACTTTGGCCCTGTCATGGCTACCGCCGCCAAAAAAACCGTAGCGACCGTGTTCGAAATCGTTGAACTCGGCGCTCTCGACCCCGAAAACATCGTGACGCCCGGTATCTTTGTCCAGAACGTCGTGAAAATAGACCGGGTGGCTACACAGGCTGGCGGTTTCAAGAAAGCTGCCTGATATGTCGTATACCAAACGCACCAAAGACCAGCTCGCCGCCCGCGTGGCGCAAGACATTTATGAAGGCGCGACGGTTAACCTTGGCATCGGTATGCCAACCCTTGTGGCTAACCACATTCCGGCCAGCCGTGAAGTGGTTTTGCACAGTGAAAACGGCATCCTTGGCATGGGCCCGGCCCCCGCAGATGGCGACGAAGACTACGACCTGATCAACGCCGGCAAGCAGCCCGTGACTTTGCTCAAAGGCGGCGCGTTCTTTCACCATGCCGACAGCTTTGCCATGATGCGCGGTGGCCATCTGGATATCTGCGTTCTTGGGGCTTTTCAGGTCTCAAGCACGGGCGATCTGGCCAACTGGAGCACAGGTGAGCCCGGTGCCATTCCGGCAGTAGGCGGTGCCATGGACCTGGCGATTGGCGCGAGGCAAACCTGGGTCATGATGGATTTGCTGACCAAAAAAGGTGAGAGCAAAGTGGTAGCCCAGTGCACCTATCCGCTGACGGGCATAGCCTGTGTCAAACGCATTTACTCCGAGTTGGCCACGCTGGCCTGCACGCCGCAAGGCCTTAAACTGATTGATAAGGTTGAAGGACTCGAGCACGCTGAACTTGAGAAGCTGCTTGGCCTGCCGGTAGCCGCCTGAACCTTGACAAGATACAAAAGAGACAAAAAATGACGACACAAGCCTTGACCCATGCATTCATCTGCGATGCCATCCGTACCCCTTTCGGCCGCTATGGCGGCTCGCTGAGCAGTGTGCGCACCGATGACCTGGGCGCCGTGCCGCTCAAGGCTCTGATGGCGCGCAACCCGAATGTCGACTGGCTGGCGGTGACCGACGTGATTTATGGCTGCGTCAACCAGGCTGGTGAAGACAACCGCAACGTCGCGCACATGGCAACTTTGCTGGCGGGTCTGCCGCATGAAATGCCGGGCGCCACCATCAACCGCCTGTGCGGCTCCGGCCTGGACGCTATTGGCACAGCGGCGCGCGCCATCAAGTCTGGCGAGGCGACCATGATGATCGCCGGCGGCGTCGAAAGCATGAGCCGCGCGCCCTTTGTCATGGGCAAGGCCGAAAGCGCGTTTAGCCGCGCCGCGCAAATGTACGACACCACTATTGGCTGGCGCTTCGTCAACAAATTGATGAAGGAAAAATACGGCATAGACGCCATGCCCGAGACGGCTGAAAACGTAGCGGCCGAATACACCATCAGTCGTGAAGATCAGGACAAGATGGCCCTGAGCAGTCAACTCAAAGCCGTGGCAGCGCAAAAAGCCGGTTACTTTGATGCAGAAATCACCCCCGTGACCATTCCCCAGAAAAAGGGCGATGCTATCGTGGTCAGCAAGGACGAGCACCCGCGCGAAACATCCATGGAGGCACTGGCAAAACTCAAGGGCGC
>JANOCP010000009.1:0-4323 GCA_031412235.1 Polaromonas sp. | reverse complement strand
AGGCTTCGACAAGCTCAGCCCGAACGGGTTCATTGATAACTCGTGCCGGGTCAATAATGCCTAAAATGTTCGGGCGGCGGGTATGTGAAACTGTGCCTTTGGGCATCAAACGCAGCTGTTCAAGCACGCCTGATTGCTACGTATTTCATAGCTATAAGTAACCGTAAATATTGGGCTCAGAGCTATTTTCATACAAAAATGCACGAAATTCGAGTCTAAAAACTTTGAAACTGCACTTGCCAACGCAATCAGGGTGCATGACCACCGGTTTTCACCGTAGCCATGCACCCTGATCTGATGCTTGCGAAAGCTGGAAAGCACTGGGGCGTGTGCCCTGGACTTCAGCGCCTACAGCACTTCACTTTCAAACCGCAGCTTAGTTCGTACCTTGGTACTCGCTGACCAGGGGAGCGCGGCTTGCCATTACGGCTTCAGCGTGCACCTGGTTGCGGGTCAGGCTGGCGGTCGCTGGCTGGGCAGTGACAAAGTCGGCAGACTCGCCACCGCGGGCCACACTACCTTGAGCCTTGACAGCGTCGGCTTGCACTTGTGCGCGGCTTACGGTGCTGCTTGCTGCAGGGGTGGTGAAAAAGTCCTGGCTTTCGCCACCGGCAAAAGCGCTGACACTGCTCAGGCTGGCAAATGCAATAACGGTAGCTGCGATGATTTTGCTGTTCATGATAATTTTCCTTTGGATTAAACAAACATTTTTTACCTCTCCAGTCCCAACGACTTGAGGGGTTTTCCGCAAGCCGTGCTTCTGGTCTCGGTGAGTCGTTTATTCGTTGGCGGCTCATCGATGACCTGAACTTTAGGGTTATCCCTTGTGTTTGCAAACCACCTAAAATGCAATAGATAATTTCATAATCTGCAATAATTGAACAAATCTATCGTAGTGATTGCTTTAAATGTAATCAATAGTTAGCCATGGACAGACTGCTTTCAATGCGCGTTTTCCAGAAAGTCATCGATGAAGATGGCTTTGCTGCGGCGGCGCGCGTGCTTGACATGTCGCCTGCCGGCGTGACTCGACTGGTAGGGGACCTCGAGCAGCACCTGGGGACACGGCTGATACAGCGCACTACCCGCAAGCTGGCGCTGACTGAAGCTGGCGAGGCTTATTTGCGCCGCGTGCGCAGCATACTGAGCGAGGTGGACGACGCTGAAGCCGCAGCCGGGCAAAGCGCAAGCGAGCTGCAAGGTGTGGTGCACGTGGTGGCGCCAGCACTGTTTGCCAATTATTTTCTGGCGACGCAGATGACGCGCTGGCTGGCGCAGTACCCGAAGGTGGCCATTCACCTGCATGAAGACCCTTTTCCGCAAAGCAGGGTTGAGGAATTTGATGTGACCTTTATGGTGGTCAATGACAGCTTTGACGCGAGCGTGGTGGCGCGGGCCATAGCGCGGACGGAATACGTGCTGTGCGCCAGCCCTGATTACCTGAAAAGACTCGGCAGGCCGGACAAGCCTGAGGATTTGCAGGGTCATCAGTACCTTCGCTTTCCGTGGCTGGCATCGTCGGGGCACAGCGTGCGCCACATACGCCTGTCACGCCTGGATGGCAGCGGTGTTGCTGTAGACGTGCCCATGCGGGTGGTGTTTCAGGCTGAAAGCTATCACACGCTGTTTACAGCTGCCGTGAGTGGCGCGGGTATTGCCGCGCTGCCCAAATACCCGGCCAGCAACTATTTCAGCGATGGCACGCTGGTGCATCTGTTACCCGAGTGGATTTTTGACCGCTACACCGTCTACGTTGCCTTGCCCACGCGCAAACTGATTCCGGCGCGTACCCGCGCCTTTCTGGACTTTGCAACCGCCATGGTGTTGCGGCCGCCGGGCGCAGACCAGGCCAGCCAATTTGTAATGGACCCGCCAGCACTTGCGCCACCACCCAAGGTCGCAGCCGTAAAAACTGGCAAGTAATTAGCCTCTCAGCAGCCAGCTTCACGCAAGCCCTGCACCTACGGCAATCGTCGCCAATGGCTTTACATGGCGGAAATGATCTGAGACTAGAGTTCAAGTTCAGGGTTTTTACTTGTTAGCCCTGCGCTATCTCAAGCATTGAACCTATTGTTTGGCACTCTCTCTAACAGAGTGCTAATATTTAGCCTCAGACAAAAGGAGTCTTGCTGTGTCTTATGCTCTTGCCTCTCAAAACCTTGCCGCTACCGGCGTAATGGCGGTGCCCGCTGCATCTGCCGGTACAGTTGCGGCCGTCAATCCGTGGTCGCTATTGCCGCCGCTGGGTAACCTGGATGCCTATATTTCAGCGGTTAACCGCCTGCCCATGCTCACCCTGGAGCAGGAACAGGAGTTTTCGCGCAAGCTTAAAGAAAACAATGACCTGGCTTCAGCCGAAAAGCTGGTGCTTTCTCACTTGCGCCTGGTGGTTTCTACGTCGCGCAAATACTTGGGCTATGGTCTGCCGCATGGCGATTTGATCCAGGAGGGCAATATCGGCCTGATGAAGGCCGTACGCCGCTTTGACCCAGACCAGGGCGTGCGTCTGGTGAGCTACGCGCTGCACTGGATCAAGGCCGAAATGCATGAGTACATTCTGAAAAACTGGCGCATGGTCAAGGTAGCAACCACCAAGGCCCAGCGCAAGCTGTTTTTCAACCTCCGCTCAATGAAGCAAGGCTTCAAGGATGACGCTGACGTGGCCACCCACCGTGACACGCTGAGCGAAGACCAGATCAGCTCGATGGCGAAGACGCTGAACGTCAAGCGCGAAGAGGTCATTGAGATGGAGCAGCGTATGTCGGGCGGTGACGTGCTGCTTGACCCGAGCCCGAGTGACGACGGTGAAGACGCTTTTGGCCCGATTGCCTACCTGGCCGATGCCACGCAAGAACCGACGGCGTTGATGGAGTCGCGTGCGCGTGACAGCCTGGCCAGTGACGGTATCAGTACGGCGCTGCAGGAGCTTGACCCGCGCTCGCGCCGGATTGTGGAAGAGCGCTGGCTCAAGGTAAATGACGATGGGTCAGGCGGCATGACCTTGCATGACCTGGCTGCTGAATACAGTGTGAGCGCCGAACGCATTCGCCAGATTGAAGTCGCTGCGATGAAGAAAATGAAGAAGGTACTGGCCGCTTACGCTTGAAGCCCAGCACAGGTCAGATAAACAAAAAAGCCATGTCTGCTTTCGCAGAGATGGCTTTTTTTATGTGTACCGAAAGCTTCAGGGACTTGTATCAGACACCTTGAAGCAAAAGGCGAATATCGGACGTAAGGCCATCGGCGCCGCTGCCATAGCGCGTGTATAGCCGGATTCGGCCCTTGGTGTCATAAACATAGCTGCCTGCGGTATGGTCCATGCTGTAGCTGCCAGGTGTTTTGCCATCCACTTTTTTGTAATAGGTTTTAAAGTCTTTGGCAAGTTGCGGCAGCTGCTCCATGGTGGGACGCAGCGCCACAAACGCAGGGTCAAAATTACCCATATAGGCCTTGAGCAGCTCGGGCGTGTCGCGCTCGGGGTCTACCGATATGAAGATTGCCTGCAATTTGTTGCCATCAGCACCGAGCGATTTTTTGATGCCTGCCAGCTCGGCCATGGTGGTCGGACACACGTCAGGGCATTGGGTAAAGCCAAAAAACACCACAACAACCTTGCCAGAAAAGTCCTTGATGGTGCTTACTTTGCCGTTTTGGTCCGCCAGGGAAAAGTCTTTGGCGTAGTCAGCGCCTGTCAGGTCAATGCTTTTGAATTGTGGCTTTTCAGGCGGGGAGCAAGCACTAAAGAGCCCCACAGATACCGAAATAACAAGGCTCGAAGCAATTAATTTAATAGCGCCTTGAATAAGGCTGCGCCTGTCGGGATGAGCAGCTGAATCGGTCATTTATGGGGCCTGAATAAGGTAGTGGTCCACCAGCAGCGCCGCAAACAACACAGACAAGTGAATCAATGAAAAGCGAAAAGTCTTGCGCGCCAGCGCATCCGAGTAATTGCGCCACAACCGCCAGCCGTACCAGCTAAAGCCGGCGCTTAAAAGCACAGCCGCCACCAGATACAGCCAGCCGCTCATATTGAAGACAAAAGGCATCAGGCAGGCTGGAAAAAGCACCAGCGTGTACAGAAAAACCTGCAGACGCGTGAACTCGTTACCGTGCGTGACCGGCAACATCGGCAAACCAGCCTTGCGGTAGTCTTCAACCCGGTACAGCGCCAGCGCCCAGAAGTGCGGTGGTGTCCATAAAAAGATGATCAAAAAAAGAATCAGTGCCTCAGGCCCTACTGAGCCGGTCATGGCGGCCCAGCCCAACACCGGCGGCATGGCCCCTGATGCGCCGCCAATCACAATATTTTGCGGGGTCAGGGGT
>JANOCP010000008.1:0-2344 GCA_031412235.1 Polaromonas sp. | reverse complement strand
AGCACGCCGCCCAGGGCACCCTTGTTGACGGCCTGGCTGATGCCCTTGCAGGCGCGTGCAACGACTTCAAGCAGCAGGCGCAGTTCGGGCGGTATGTGGCCGTCCATGCGTTGCTGCTCTACCAGGTAGCGGGTGAGGGATATCTTTTTGGACATTTAAATACCAGTTGTCGGCGTTATGAGGCCAGCGTGGCCGTTGAAAAGAAATTAAAGTGGGGGCCGCAGAACCGGCTTTGCCGGGCTGCAGGCGCAGCGGCCCCCTCGGGGGGCAGCGCAGTACACGAAGTGACAAGCGTGGGGGTCATTTTTTTAGGCTGCCAGTGCGCGGGTGACCACTTCGTGGGTATCCTTGCTCAAATCCGTCTTTGCCGCAACCCTGCTGATGGCCTCACGCGCAGCGCTGCGGTAGGGTTCGGCCAGCTTGCTCCAGCGGTCGAGTGCACGCGCCAGGCGGGCGGCTACCTGCGGGTTTATGGCGTCGAGTTCCATGACGCGGTCGCTCCAGAAAACATAACCCGCCGCGTCCATGCGGTGAAAGGCTGCCGGGTTACCGCAGTAAGCGCTGATCACACTGCGCGCGCGGTTGGGGTTGCGCAGGCTGAAGTCGATGTGCTTCATGAGCTGCTTCACAGCGGGCAAAATATTGCCGCCACGGTCAGGCGCGCTCACTTGCAGGCTGAACCACTTGTCAATCACCAGCGCCTCGTTTTTGAACATGGCATGAAACTGTGCCAGCGCGGGTGCAGCCAGCGCGTGACCGCTGGAAACCAGCGCCGCCAGCGCGTTGAAACGGTCGGTCATGTTGCTGGCGCCTTTAAATCGCTGCAGGGTTTTGCCTGGCCATACCGTGTCACCGCTGGTTTGCGCTGCAATGCAAAGATAGGTCAGCGCCATGCCTGCCAGCGCGCGTCGGCCTGACGACACGGCGTCTGGCGTGTAGGCGCCGGTGTCGTGATGGGCTTCATAAACGGCAACCCAGTCAGCTTCAAGCGCGGTGGCCAGCTGCAGGCGCATGGCTTCACGCACGGCATGAATACGCTGCGGGTCCACCACATCCAGTTGCTCGGCCAGGTAGGTTTCTGATGGCAAAGTGAGCACAAGCTCTTTGAAGGCGGCATCCAGCGCCGGATGCTGCAAAACTTGCCTCATGGCGCCTAAATATGCGTCATTTAGCACGTTAGCCCAATGATTACGGCCATCATCAGCTATTGAATTAATAGCAATCAAGGCGCTGTTGACCGCCAGTCGCTGGCCGGCTTCCCAGCGGTTAAAGGGGTCGCTGTCATGCGCCAGCAGGTGCAGCAGTTGCGCATCGGTGTACGCAAACTCCAGCACCACAGGCGCTGTAAAGCCGCGCAGTATGGACGGCACGGGCTCAACCGTGATACCGGTGAAGGTAAATGTTTCAGTTGCCTGCGTCAGCACGACGGTTCGGGTACCGGTGTGGGCTTCACCTTGCTCACCTTGCAGCTGCAGGGGCATGTCTTTGCCGTCTGCATCCAGCAGGCCAAGCCCGACGGGAATCACAAACGGCTCCTTGACGCTTTGGCCAGTCGTCGGCGCGCAGCTTTGGCTGAGGGTGAGGGTGTAAGTGGCCTCAAGCGCGTCATACACGCCCTGCGCAGTTACGCGCGGCGTGCCTGCCTGGCTGTACCAGCGCTTGAACTGCGGCAAAAGGCGCGCCAGATCTGACGCTGGGTTGGCATCCGCAATAGCTTGGGCAAAGTCGTCGCAGGTGACGGCCTGGCCATCATGGCGCTCGAAATACAGCGTCATACCTTTGGCGAAACCTTCGCGCCCCGAAAGACGTGACTCGCCGTTACCGGCGAGCGTCTGCATCATGCGCACAACTTCGGCACCCTTTTCATAAATGGTGACGGTGTAGAAGTTGCTGATCTCGACATAGCTGTCAGGCCGCACCGGGTGCGACATCGGGCCGGCGTCTTCGGGGAACTGCGCGGTGCGCAACACGCGTACGTCTTCAATTCGCTTGACGGCACGGGCAGACGCCTCACCGCACAAGTCCTGGCTGAATTCCTGATCACGGAAAACGGTCAGGCCTTCTTTTAAGGAGAGCTGAAACCAGTCGCGGCAGGTGACGCGGTTACCCGTCCAGTTATGAAAATACTCGTGACCGACCACGCTTTCAATATTGCCAAAATCAACATCAGTAGCGGTGGCCTGATTCGCCAGCACATACTTGGTGTTGAAGATATTCAGGCCCTTGTTTTCCATCGCGCCCATATTGAAGTCGCTGGTGGCCACAATCATGAAGCGCTCAAGATCAAGCGGCAAACCAAAGCGGGCTTCGTCCCATGCGACCGAATACATCAGCGAGTTCATCG
>JANOCP010000007.1:0-7685 GCA_031412235.1 Polaromonas sp. | reverse complement strand
CAGCATATCCCGCGGCGCTCCCACCCCCCCCGCCACAGCCGGCTCTGTCACCAGCGCCCGCCCCGCTTCCAGCACCAGCGCCCGCACCGGTTCCGACACCAACGCCAGCGCCGGTTCCGACACCAGCGCCCGCGCCGGTTCCGGCACCAGCACCCGCACCGGTTCCAGCACCAGCGCCAGCGCCGGTTCCAGCGCCAGCGCCAGCGCCGGTTCCAGCGCCAGCGCCAGCGCCGGTTCCAGCACCCGCACCCGCACCGGTTCCAGCACAAGCGCCAGCGCCGGTTCCGACGCCATCGCCAGCGCCGGTTCCGACGCCATCGCCAGCGCCAGTTCCGACACCAGCGCCATCGCCAGTTCCGACACCAGCGCCAACGCCGGTTCCGACACCAGCGCCAGCACCAGCACCGGCACCGGCACCGGCACCAGCCGCTCCTCCTGCAATCGCCCCGGCGACTTCGGTGGCCGGACCTGCTGCCCCAACATTACCGGCTGGTCCGCGATCGTCCGCTCCGGCTGTCTCAGGCGCTGGCCCGGCTTCTCCTTCGGGCGGCGCGGGGCCCGGGTCAAATGCCGCGGGTGGTGTTGCCGGTGGGTCGTCATCGGGTACGCCGGGCTTGTCAGGTTCGCCTTTCGGCGGTGCCACCGGAGGGGGCGTACTGCCCATACCGGGTGCCGGTGATGCAACGCGTGCGCCGCTTAACCTGAGCTTGCCGCGAATGCAGCCGATCTACCCTTACCGGCCACCTTTGGCTACGCCGCGCAGCTTGTCTGAACTCGCCAACGAGCAGCTGCGCCGTAAACCGCGCGACCCTTTTGCCGAATCAGTTAATTCTGCAGGGCACATTGACTGTCTTAAAGACACCCCTGAAGGCCCGGCGCAAGGCTTGCTGGCCATCGGTCCGCTTCTCAAACGCTCGATTGATGAGAAGTGTAAAAAATGACGCTGCACACTGAATCTTTTATTCCTGTTTTCGTTTCTCAGACCTATCGCAAGGGTATGCCATGACTTCCTTTTCAAATGCACCCCAGTGCCTTCATCGTTACGCCAGGTCAGCAGTGCTGGCTGCGACTGTGGGCGTAACGCTGCTTCTCAACGCCATGCCGGCAAGTGCCCAGACCCAGCTCAGCACCACCTTGCGTGAGCAGACTGGCTCTGTGGCGGGCGCTTCCACGAGTGTGGTGGTCAGCGCCGACCCCAGGCCAGGTGCTGCGGCCCCCGCGCCAGCTTCCTCAAGTGCAAATCCGTATGGGCTTACGGCAATCTGGTCGCAGGGCGACTGGGTCGCCAAGGGCTGTTTACTCCTGCTGGTGCTGATGTCAACCGGAAGCTGGTATGTGCTGGTTGCCAAAACTCTTGAGCTGAAGCGCTTGCGGGCGCAAACCCGGGACGCGCTGGGTGCATTTGTTGACGTGCGCCATTTTGCGTCCAGCGTGGCCAAGCTCAGCGCTGACAACCCCTTGCGTTTTGTAGCGGACTCGGGCAGCGCCGCCGTGCAGCAGTACGCCGCAGTCAAGCCGCGCGTGGACTACGACACCTGGCTGATTCGCGCCATTGAACAAGCCCTGTCAGCTTTGCAAATCCGCATGCAGGGCGGTATGGCCGTGCTGGCCACCATTGGTTCTACCGCACCATTTGTCGGGTTGTTCGGTACGGTCTGGGCCATTTACTCGGCGCTAATAAAAATTGGTGCTTCGGGTCAGGCTTCGATTGACCGTGTGGCGGGCCCGGTGGGTGAGGCGCTGATCATGACGGCCATCGGTTTGGCGGTGGCCGTGCCTGCGGTATTTGGCTACAACTGGTTGCTGCGTCAAAACAAGCTGGCGCTTGAATCGGTACGTGGTTTCGGTGCCAGGCTGCACATCATGCTGCTGGCAACCAGTGATGCTGACAGTACCAAGCCATCAAATCCAGAGCAGGCCAGATAACTCATGGGACTCTATTCAAACCCGGACGGCGCAGAAGGGGACGACGACGGCTGGATGTCCGAGATCAACACCACGCCCATGGTTGATGTGATGCTGGTGCTTCTGATCATTTTTCTTTTGACGATTCCTGCAGTCACAGCTACTGTCAATCTGAATCTGCCCGTCGAGTCGTCCAGATGGCGCGATACCAGTGGTGACTATGTGGTGGTCAGCGTGGACAGGGTGGGTAACCTGTATTTCAACGACACCTTTGCACCAGACCTTCAGGCGCTATCTGGATTGATAGGCCAGATCGCCAGTCGCAATCCGCAACCGGAAATTCATATTCGCGCCGATGCAAACGCGCCTTACAGCTTTGTGGGGCAGGTGATTGATACCGCTCAGGGCTATGGCTTTGCCCGCGTCAATCTTATTACCGAGCCCGTGCCAGAAGGGCAAACGCAGCGTAACTGAAGCCATAAGGTCTTGCCATGAAACTCTATAGCCACTACCTTTCAGCAAATCCCGGCGGTGCCGAGTCCGACGCCAGTCCCATGGTTGAGATGAACACCACGCCATTGATTGATGTGCTGCTGGTGCTGCTGGTCATGCTGATCATTACCATCCCGGTACAACTGCATTCGGTGAGTCTTGACATGCCCTCATACCAGGTGTCGACGGTTGAACCAGAGGTGGTCGTTGTACAGATGGACGCCGCTGGTTTTTTGCGGTGGAACGAGGAACTGCTGACAGATATCGCCGCCTTGAACTTGCGCGTCAGCACATCCGCTGCCATGACGGTACAGCCCGAAATTCATTTGCGACCGTCTTCTGACACGCCCTATGCCTTTGTTGCTGCGTTTCTGGTGATGGCGCAAAAAGCCGGTTTGACCAAGGTCGGTGTGGTGAATTAGGGCATTTGAATTGCGGTGTTCAGGTGAGCCATCGTCATGTTGGCCTGCCTCTTGCTTTCGTCGAATTTTTCAAAATGATAAGCATTCATATGAAAATGAGGTTATCTTTCGTAGGTAAGCAAGAGTGTTTTTTTGAGAGAAGTTCATGACCTGGTCGATCGTTGCGCGTGATGGAAGCAATTTCGGTGTAGCTGTTGCCAGCAAGTTTTTTGCAGTGGGTGCTTTGTGCCCACATGCGCAAAGCGGGGTAGGTGCCCTGGCCACCCAGGCACTGGTTAATCCTTTGCTCGCCGCGCCCGCACTTGCGGGTATGGCCCAACAGCGCGTGCCGGCAGAGCTGTTGGCGGCACTTTTGGCTACAGACGCGGGCAGTGCGCATCGGCAGTTCCACATGGTTGATGCGCTGGGGCGTGGTGCTGCGCATACTGGAGCCGAATGCATAGGCTGGTGCGGTCACACCCTTCGTGATGGCTATTCAGTTGCTGGCAATATGCTAGCCGGCCCACAAGTTATAGAAGCCACCGCTGAAAGTTATGCGTCACATGCTTTGTTGCCTTTTGCAGAGCGCCTGATCACGGCGCTCGCTGCTGGTGAGGCTGCGGGTGGTGACAAGCGCGGCAAGCAGGCTGCGGCGCTGATCGTTTTTAGCGGCCAGGAGTATCCGGCCCTGGATATACGTGTAGACGACCATGCCGAACCCATGCTTGAGCTGCGGCGTCTGTATGACGTCAGCTTGCAGCGTTTTCAGGCTTTTGTGACCTGCCTGCCCAGCCGGGAGCATCCGTCGGGGACGACGGACCGCAGTTTGATTGAGGCTCAAATTGAGCGTTTCCACGCAGATCGCAAAGCCAGCGGCGGGGTGTCGGCATGAGCGCCTTGCTTGAAGTTCGCGGTTTGTCGACGCGTTTCAAGGTCGAGGGCGGTGAATTCACCGCGGTTGACGACATCAGTTTTTCGGTCAAAGCAGGGCGCACATTAGGTATCGTCGGTGAGTCTGGATGTGGCAAGAGTGTGACGTCCCTGTCCATCATGGGCCTGTTGCCCAAGGGGCAGGGCCGCATAGCAGCTGGTTCCATCACCTTTGATGGTGTTGACCTTGCACAGTTGCCGGATGCCGGGATGCGGGCCCTGCGCGGTAACCGGATTGCCATGATTTTTCAGGAGCCCATGACATCGCTCAACCCCGCCTTTACGATAGGCGACCAGTTGATTGAAGGCATACGCTGCCATAGCAGACTCGGACCACTTGAGGCGCGCCAGCACGCCATTGAAATGTTGCGCCGTGTGCGTATACCCTCCCCCGAGCGGCGCATTGACGACTATCCGCACAAGCTGTCGGGCGGCATGCGCCAGCGCGTCATGATCGCCATGGCGCTGTCCAGCGAGCCTGCATTGCTGATTGCAGATGAACCCACCACAGCGCTTGACGTGACCATACAGGCGCAGGTGCTTGAGCTGATGCGTACCCTGCGCGAAGAAACCGGTACCGCCATCATGCTGATCACGCATGACCTTGGCGTCATCGCAGAGCTTGCCGATGAGGTGGTCGTGATGTACAGCGGCCGCATTGTTGAACGTGCCAGTGTGGCGCGGCTGTTTGATCAACCGCAGCATCCGTACACGATTGGCCTGTTGGGGTCGATTCCCAAATTACATCTTGAGCAAACCCGGCTTGCCGCCATTGAAGGGCAGGTACCCACACCCATGAGCGGCTTGCAAGGCTGCCGCTTTGCGCCGCGCTGCCCGTTTGCCGATCACCATTGCCGCACAGTGCAGCCACCACTGCTTGATATCGGTGATGGCCACGAGGCCGCCTGCTGGAAAGCGCCACTGCCGTACGAGCTTGATACGCCTGTGCGCACCGTGCTGGAGCACGCATGATGAATACTTTCGCGACCAGTGCTCTAAGTGGTACCCAAAATAGAGCCACCCCCTTGCTGCGCGTTGAAAACCTGGTCAAGCATTTTCCGGTCGAAAAGGGCTTGTTCAGTCGGGACAATGCTGTGGTTCACGCGGTTGACGGACTTGATTTTGAGCTCGCAGCGGGTGACACCATGGCTCTTGTGGGTGAATCCGGCTGCGGCAAGTCAACGGCCGGTCGGCTGGTATTGCGTTTGCTGGAGGCGACCTCTGGCAAAGTCTGGTTCGAGGGTGAAGACCTGACGCGCCTGAAGCCAGCCGACATGCGTGCCAGAAGGCGTAGTTTGCAAATGATATTTCAGGATCCGTATTCCTCGCTCAATCCGCGCATGACGGTTGAGCAAACCCTCACTGAGCCACTTGTCTTGCATGGTCTTGCGAAGGGACGGCACCGTGAGCGTGCGGCAGAGCTCCTCGACCTGGTGGGCCTTGCACGGCAATACCTGCAGCGCTATCCGCATGAATTTTCAGGCGGACAGCGCCAGCGAATTGGCATTGCGAGGGCGCTAGCCGTTGAGCCGCGGCTCATCGTCTGCGACGAGCCAGTGTCGGCCCTTGATGTGTCGATTCAGGCGCAGGTCGTAAACCTGATGCAGGACCTGCAGCGACGGCTCGGCTTGTCATACATTTTTATCGCGCATGACCTCGCTGTGGTCAAGCATATTTCGTCGCATGTAGCGGTGATGTACCTTGGCCAGATTGTTGAGTACGCGGACAAGAAAAGCCTGTTTGCCCAGCCTCGCCACCCCTATACACAGGCCCTGTTGTCAGCTATTCCCCTGCCGGAGCCGGGCGCAAAGCGCGACCGGGTGGTGTTGCAGGGCGACGTCCCCAACCCGATTAACCCGCCTTCGGGTTGCCGCTTTCATACCCGTTGTCCGTACGCGCGCACGCGCTGCGCAGAAGAAGCGCCACTGTTGGCTGAGGAAGATGGGCACAGTGTTGCCTGTCATTTCTGGAAGGAGATTGCGGCGTCTGCAGCATCAGACTTCCATGCCCGCGTGCCGCTACCCAATTTGCGCTTGCAGAAGCTGCAGGCAGCGTTTCAGCCGAGGTCAGACCCCGCTTTGGCCTGAAGTTTTTGTCGATGAGTGCCCTTGATACAACCGCCCCACAACAGTCTTGAAACTGCTTATTAACCAGGAGATTGCCATGAAAAAACCAGCACTACTGCCACTAGCCGGTCGCATTGCGATTCGATTCAGTGCAGCCCTTGCCATTACCTCCAGCCTTCTTGCCGCAAGTGTGCAGGCTCAAACCTTGCGCATCGGTCTGGCTGAAGACCCGGATGTGCTGGACCCGACCATGGCGCGCAGCTTTGTGGGGCGCATTGTGTTTGCATCGCTGTGCGACAAGCTGATAGACATTGACGACAAACTGAACATCGTCCCGCAGCTTGCTACTTCATGGGTCTGGTCCCCTGACAACAAGATTTTGATCATGAAACTGCGTCCAGGCGTGACCTTTCATGACGGCGAAAAATTTGATGCGGCTGCCGTCAAATTCAATATTGAGCGGCATAAAAATCTGGCTGGTTCCAACCGCCGTGGTGAATTGGCGCCGGTCGTCAGTGTGGATGCACTCGATGACCTGACGGTGCGTCTGAACATGTCTGCGCCCTTTGCGCCTTTGCTGTCCGTGCTGGCTGACCGCGCCGGCATGATGGTGTCACCCAAAGCGGCGCAAGAAAACCCGACCGGCTTTGGCAGCAAGCCCGTTTGTTCCGGACCCTTCCGTTTTACCGAGCGAATTGCCCAAGACCGTATCGTGCTTGAGCGCTACGCCAACTACTGGAACAAGGCCAACATCCATTTCGACAAAGTCATTTTCCAGCCGATTGTTGACGCCACCGTACGACTGGCAAACCTTCGTTCCGGGCAGCTCGATTTTATTGAACGGGTCGCACCGTCTGATATCCCCCAGATCAAGGCTGACAGCCGCTTTCAGATCGCCCGGATCACCGAACTGGGCTACCAGGGCATCACCATCAATACCGGTAAGGGCGACCAGGCCCAGAAAAACCCGCTTGGTCGTGACCCTCGCGTGCGTGAGGCTTTTGAATTGTCGCTTGACCGCGCCGGCATTGTGCAGGTGGCCATGGACGGCGAGGCCACGCCTGGCAACCAGTGGCTGCCTCCCAGCAATACTTTTTATGCCAAAAATGTGCCTGTGCCCAAGCGTAATATCGCCAAGGCCAAGGCCTTGCTGAAAGAAGCTGGCGTGGTGAATCCGGTGTTTACCTTGATGACACCGACCACGTCGGATGGCCAGCGTGTGGCGCAGGTTGTGCAGGCGATGGCAAAAGAGGCTGGGTTTGATGTGAAGATTCAATCGACCGAGTTTGCCACCTCGCTCAATCTGGCAGACAAGGGGCAGTTTGACGCCTACATCCTGGCGTGGAGCGGTCGCGCCGACCCGGACGGCAATCTTTTCAGCTTTCACGGCTGCAAGCAGCCGCTCAACTATGCAGGCTATTGCAAGCCCGAGATTGATGAGTTGCTGAACAAGTCACGCAGCACACGCGAGCCAGCTGAGCGCGCAAAAGTGTTCGAGCAGGTCGCGGCGCAAGTCGGCAAGGACCGCCCTGTCGTTTACCTGTTTCACCGCAACTGGCTCTGGGCGTACAACAAAAAGTTGACGGGTGTGCGGGCCATACCTGACGGCCTGATGCGGGTGCAGGGGCTGCAATTCAAATAAGCAGTAATGGCGCTGAATATTTGCTTCAGCGCCACTGTTCCTGATGCTTTCGGTTCCTGATTTATTCCGCACAACACCATCATGCTCAGCTACCTTATCAAGCGACTGGTCTCCCTGATACCGACGGTTTTTTTCGTCACTGTCATTATTTTTGGCTTGCAGCAATTGTTGCCAGGTGATCCGGCCATCATGCTGGCCGGTGAAGATCAGGACCCGACAGTTATTGCCTACCTGCACAAAAAAATGCAC
>JANOCP010000006.1:0-5217 GCA_031412235.1 Polaromonas sp. | reverse complement strand
CGGTCGGGCGTGATTTCGAGGGCTTCCATGTTGAGCCCACCGCTGGCTTTGACGTCTTCGATGGTCGCCGCCGCCGCAAGCAGCGGGTGCGCCGCCACCAGTGCGGGTTTCAGCCCATCGACCACGACCGGCTTGACCACGCGCTCGCCTTCAATGCGAAACCGGACCAGTTTGTCACGCGCTTTTTTCTGTTTGCCGTCATCATCACGCGAATGGGAGGTCACCGCATAAAGGTAGCCCTGCCCGTCAAGGGCCAACCCTTCCAGGTCATCGAGCTTCCAGAAAGGATCACCCGACTGAAACCAGCCTGGCCCCAGGGATTTGTGTTTGACGACACCCTCTGCCGCCAGCGTTACCAGGCTCAGGGAATGCTTTTGCTCGTCTTCCACCAGCAAAAAGCGGCCATCGGGTAGTTGCTGAATGGCCGATGGCTCGTACATGCCCGCCAAGGTCTGAAATGTCGGCTTTGTAACTGGCGTCATGATGAGCATGCCTTTTTGTGTATTGGTTGGGCCGCAACCTGATGGAGTCAGCTGGCCTTACCATTCAGGTTACACCCAAACGCTTGGCCGAGGTGCCTGGCCACGGCTTCCATGCTGAGGTTGCATGCCCATCCGTTTCGTCATATGCCATGAACAAGCTGAAAAACTTTTCGCGTTATCTGCTGGGCCTGCTTTTTACAGCTGCAGGCATCAATCATTTTTGGCACACGTCTTTTTATCTGGCGATGATGCCGCCCTGGCTGCCGCTACACCTGGAACTGGTTTACCTTAGCGGCGTAGCCGAAATCGCGCTGGGCGTACTGCTGTTTTTCAGTCGCTGGCAAGCCCTCGCAGCCTGGGGGCTGATTGCACTTTGCATAGCCGTGTTTCCGGCCAATGTGCATATGGCACTGCACCCGGAGCTTTATGCGCAGTTCACGCCCACGGGGCTTTGGCTGCGCCTGCCACTGCAAGCTGTGGCAATCGCCTGGGCCTGGTGCTACACATTACGTCCGACAACCGGTTCAGCACAGCCCTGAGGAGGTCAGACATATGGTTTCAAAACGGGCGCTTCGCGGTACCGAGCCTCTGGGTTACGTGGCGCCACCGGGGCCGTCGAATTGCCCACTATGCAACCGGCCGCTTGAGCCCGGCCCCAGCACCGATGAGCACCACCTGGTACCTAAAAGCCACGGCGGCAAAACCAAGGCCCTGATCCACCGGATTTGCCACCGCAAGATTCACGCAACCTTCAGCGAGCGCGAGCTGGCAAAAGACTTCAGTACCTGGCAAGCACTCAAGCTGCATCCCGAAATCGCAACGTTTTTGCGCTGGGTAGCCAACAAACCCGCGACTTTTTTCGATAACTCCCGGCGACCGGCCCGCAGGCGGTGACACAGCGTGGCAGGCCGGGCTACGGCCCGCCATGTGCCCTGCATGACGCGGCCATCGTCAAAGGAAATACTTGCCGGCTACTTGCGGCGCTTGCCTGGGGCTTTAAACTTCCAAGGCCTAACTTTTAACTGGAGACACCCATGAAATTCAAATCCCTGCTTCTGGTCACCCTGGCCAGCCTCTCTTGCGCCGCTTTTGGCCAGGCATACCCCAACAAACCCATCAAGGCCATCGTGCCGTTTGCGGCGGGTAGCGCCACAGACCAGATTGGCCGGGCCTTTGCCGCCAAAATGAGCGAGACGCTGGGCCAGACCATCGTGGTTGAGAACAAGCCCGGTGTCAATGGAATGCTCGGTGCTGACGCCGTCGCCAAGTCGCCAGCCGATGGCTACACGATTTTGATTGGCACCAACAGCACCAACGCCGCGCTGAAAAGCCTGATGAAAAAGCTGCCTTATGACCAGGACACCGCCTTTGCACCACTGGGCTACCTGGGTTCAGTCCCGCTCATCGTGGCTGTCAACAACGATGTACCCGCCAAAACCCTGCGCGAGCTGGTCACCCTGGGCAAGTCGAAGTCTGGCCTGATCACCGCCGCCAGCGCCAGCACGTCGCAGCTGGTGTCGTCTGAAATGCTGGCCAGTATGGCCGGCATGCAGTTCACCAGCGTGCCCTACAAAAGCGGCCCCGCTGCCATGACTGATTTGATTGGCGGGCAAGTCATGCTGTTTTCTGCTGACTTTGCCGTCATGTTGCCGCAGGTCAAAGGCGGCAAAATTCGCGGCCTGGCTGTGACATCAACCAAGCGCTCACCCGCCATCCCAGAGCTGCCCACCGTCAATGAAGCGCTGGGCTTGAAAGACTACGAGCTAATCGCCTACTTTGCCATGTTTGCACCTGCAGGCACGCCGCCAGATGCCGTCGCCAAGCTCAACCAGGCCATTAATGCGGCCGCGCAAAGCAAGGACATCCAGGAGAAATTTGCAGGCATCGGCTTTGCCGTTGAGCCCGGTACACCAGAAGCCCTGGCCCAGCGCAGCAAGCTGGAAACCGCCAAATGGGCCAAGGCCATTGCTGACGCCAAGATCGAACCGCAGTAAGCCCACACAACAGCATGCGCATGGACCGCCATGGGCATGCTGCTGGTCACCGCTTCATTACGCTGGTTTTAGTATTTTTCTCGCGTCAGTCGCTCAGCAAAAGAAATGCCTATGGCTGACAGTACGAACGTGAAGTGAATGACGGCAATCATGGTCACCATCTGCACATTCTCCAAAGTCAGCTCGCCACTTAAATAAGTTTTCAGCGCATGAACGCCTGAAATAGAAATGATGGCGAATGCCAGCTTCAGCTTCAAGTTGTAGGTGTTGACATGATCCAGCCAGTCTGGCTTTTTCATGTCTGTTTTGTCAAAGTGCCCAGTGGTCACGAAAAGTGACACCCCCGCCAGCGCCACCACCCACACCAGCTGGGCCACCATCGTCATGTCAACCAGTTCAAGGACTTTGATGATCAAGGCTATTTTTTCCAAATCGTCATAGATAAGCGTGTTCATCAGCTTGTAAGTTTCGAGTAGAAATTTGCCCAAAATACCGAAAATAATCCCTACCAGGCCCACATAAAAGAACAGCATGGTGAACCGCATGCCGTAAAGCAATGAACCGACACTTGCAAGAATTTTTTCCATTTTTAAAGCCTTGGTAAAAGTTTAGCTTGGCAAAGGCAAAGCGGTCTTGTAGCGTACCTGCTTCAAGGCAAAGCTGGTACGGATTTTTTCAATGCCTGGAATCGGCGTGAGCTGCTCCAGAATGAAGCGCTCCAGCGCGCCAATATCAGCTACCGCCACACGAATCAGATAGTCGCTGTCGCCAGTCATCAAATAGCATTCCATTACCTCTTCATGCTCGGCTATGCGGCGCTCGAATTCACCAAGCGATTCCTTGCTTTGGGAGCGCAGGCTGATGGATATAAACACGCTCAGCCCCAGCCCCAGCGCTGCAGCGTTGGCAATCGCCACATACCGGTCAATAACTTTTGCAGCTTCTAGAGCTTTGACTCTGGCCAGGCACGGAGATGGGCTCAGATGCACACGACGAGCCAACTCGACATTGGACAGTGAGCCATCACGCTGGAGTTCGTCAAGAATCTTCAAATCGAGTTTATCAAGCTGCATATGTTGTGCTTTTTAATAAATACAGCATTTTATGCTGCTCAAATGCAATACGACCTGATTTTAAAGCAGCACCTTTTGCCCAAAATTGCGTAAAGTAAAACTCCCATGAACATAGACCACCAACACCTCAGCCAAGACCCGGACCCGCAAGAAACCGCTGAATGGCGCGACGCTTTTGACGCCCTGGTTTTGACCCAGGGACCAGCCCGCGCCCGGCAGATTCTGGACGAACTCAGCCGCAGCGCCAGAACCCAGCGGATCGGCTGGCAGCCCGAGCTGTGTACGCCCTATGTCAACAGCATCAATGTCAACGAGCAGCCTGTTTTCCCCGGCGACCTGGCGATTGAAGAGCGCATTGCGGCGCTGATGCGCTGGAATGCTCTAGCCATGGTGGTGCGGGCCAATCAGGCCGAATCAGGCGGCTCCAGCGAGCTGGGTGGCCACATCGCCAGCTATGCCAGTGCAGCGGACTTGTTTGAAACCGGCTTTAACCATTTCTTTCATGCCCGCGAAGGCCTGGGTGAAGGACAGAATCGCGGCGATCTGGTGTTTTTTCAGCCACACAGCGCGCCCGGGGTGTATGCGCGGGCCTACCTGGAAGGCCGCCTGAGCGAGAAAGACCTGAGTTTTTACCGGCAGGAACTGACGGCACCCGACCAGGGAGCCCAGGGCCTGTGCAGCTACCCGCACCCGTATTTGATGCCAGACTTCTGGCAGTTTCCTACCGGCTCCATGGGCATAGGCCCGATCAGCTCGATTTACCATGCGCGCTTTATGCGCTACCTGACGCATCGCAGCCTGCTCGATTGCACCAACCGAAAAGTCTGGGGTGTGTTTGGCGACGGCGAGATGGACGAGCCCGAATCGATGAGCGCGCTGACGCTGGCCGCCCGCGAGGGCCTGGACAACCTGGTGTGGGTTGTCAACTGCAACCTGCAGCGCCTTGATGGCCCGGTGCGCGGCAATGGCCGCATCATCGACGAGCTTGAAAAGCTGTTTGCAGGCGCCGGCTGGAACGTCATCAAGCTGGTCTGGGGCAGCGACTGGGATGGCCTGTTTGCACGCGATGTAACGGGTGCGCTGGCCAAGGCCTTTGCCAACACGGTAGACGGCCAGATGCAGACATTTGCCGCCAAAGACGGGCGCTTTAACCGCGACACCTTTTTTGGCCAAAACGAAGAGCTGGCGCGGCTGGCGCAAGGCATGACAGACGAGCAGATTGACCGCCTCAAGCGCGGCGGTCATGATCTGGTGAAAATCCACGCAGCTTATGCAGCGGCAGCCAGCCACACCGGCCAGCCAACCGTCATTTTGGCGCACACCAAAAAAGGCTACGGCATGGGCAGCGCGGGCCAGGGCAAGATGACCACCCATTCACAAAAGAAGTTTGACGAGACTGACCTGATTGGCTTTCGCAACCGCTTTAATTTGCCGCTTAGCGACGAGCAGGCCAAGAACATTGCCTTTTACAAACCAGCGCCTGACAGCCCCGAAATGCAGTACATGCATGCCAAACGCATGGCGCTGGGCGGCTATTTGCCCAAGCGCGAAACCAAGGCTGAAACCATAGCCATACCGGCCCTGACCGGGTACGCAGGCTTTGCCTTGAGGCCCGACGGCAAGGAAATGAGCACCACCATGGCCTTTGTGCGCATGCTGGGCGGCCTG
>JANOCP010000005.1:0-3233 GCA_031412235.1 Polaromonas sp. | reverse complement strand
TGCGCCGCCGTGCTGATGGTGATGGCTTGCAGTGAATACCTGGTTCAAAAATAAAAGTACATCGAGGAGGCTCCACCATGCACTTGCTTAACCCCAACCTTCACACACGGCGCGCGTTTTTGCGTCGCTCGGGCCAGCTGGCGCTAACTGGCACCGCGCTACCCTTTGCACTTAACCTGGCCGCCATGGGCGAGGCTGCAGCCTTTGACGCCAGCGACTACAAGGCGCTGGTCTGCGTGTTTTTGTTTGGCGGCAATGACTACGCCAACACCGTGGTGACGTATGACGACCCCAGCTACAACGCCTACAGCACGATTCGCGGTGGCGGGGCCGGGCAAACCGCAGGCGGCATTGCACTGGCCAAAGCCGACCTGGCGGCCACCCTGCTCAATCCGACCACGGCGCTGCCTGATGGCCGCCAATACGCCCTGCACCCATCAATGACGGGCCTTACGGGGCTGTTTAATACCGGCAAGGCGGCGGTGCAGCTCAACGTCGGGCCGCTGGTGCAGCCGACCACGCTGGCCCAGTACCGCAGCTCAAACCGTACGCTTAACCCGCTGCCGCCCAATTTGTTTTCACACAACGACCAGCAGTCAATATGGCAGTCGTCGTCACCTGAAGGCTCAACCATTGGCTGGGGCGGCAATATTGGCGATTTGTCCTTGTCGTCCAACGCCACGTCGTTGTTCACCTGCATTTCAGTGTCTGGCAACGCGGTGTTTTTATCAGGTGACACCGCCCTGCAGTACCAGATAGGCACAGACCGCGCCGTGCAGATCAGCAGCGTCACTAACGGGGTTTATGGCTCAAACGCGGTGCGCGACGCCATGCGCCAAATTACACAGGCACCCAGCAGCCAGCTGATAGAAAACGAATACAACGCCATCACCAGGCGGTCCATCACAGCTGAAGGGCAAATGACGACGGCGCTAAATGCCGTACCGGCGTCGACCGCACCTTTCAACACCTTTACCGGCAGCAACCCGCTGGCCAGCCAGTTGCGCATGGTGGCGCGCATCATTGCGTCGCGCAATGCCTTAAGCAGCAAGCGCCAGGTGTTTATGGTGTCGCTGGGCGGCTTTGACAACCACGACAAGCTTCTTGGCAGCCACAACACCACCCTGAGCCGAATCAGCGGTGCACTGACCGAGTTTTACAACGCCACACTGGCACTTGGCGTGGCCGACAAGGTGACGGCATTTACAGCCTCAGATTTTGGCCGCACGCTAGCCTCAAACGGCGACGGATCAGACCACGGCTGGGGCAGCCACCACCTGATGGTGGGCGGTGCCGTCAAGGGCAAGGCGTTTTACGGCACTCCGCCGCCTGTCAGCGTCGGTACCACCACAGCCCCGGCCGACCAGTGGCACGTAGGCCAGGGCCGCCTGCTGCCCAGCACATCGGTTGACCAGTACGCCGCAACCCTGGCCAAATGGTTTGGCGTGGCCGATTCAGAGCTGGCCGGCATACTGCCCAACATCGGCCACTTTGGCGCAGCCGCCAGCAGGCCTGACTACCCTACAAACCTGGGTTTCATGCTCTGATTGGCCTGCTGCCCATGTTTTATGGGTTTAGGCTGCTATAATTTGTATAGCACTTTTCTTGTCATTGCACCCCAGGTCATTCCCCTCGTTTGCCACGATTGACTCCCGTGATTACCGCGTGATACGGTGAGTCAGGTGATTTCGTTTGAGCAGCGAGGGGATTGTGATGAAAGAAGACGCAGACATTGTTATCGTCGGTGCCGGGTCGGCAGGTTGCGTGATGGCCGCGCGCCTTTCCGAAGAAACCGGCCGAAGCGTCGTGCTAATCGAGGCCGGTGGAGACGCACCGTCCATGCATGTGCGCCAGCCCAACCAGTGGCCTTTGCTATGGGACGATGACGAGAACTGGGGCTACTCCACCACCCTGCAGCCGGGCTTTGGTTTGCGCAGTATTCCCTATCCCCGCGGCAAGGCACTGGGCGGCACAAGCGCCATCAACGCCATGATCGCCATGCGGGGCGACCCGGCGGACTTCAACCACTGGCGCAACCTCGGCAATCCAGGTTGGGGGTGGCCGGATGTGCTGCCCTACTTCAAACGCCTGGAAGACCATGTACTGGGCGCATCGGCATTGCACGGCGTGGGCGGGCCCTTGACGGTGTCTGCGCAGATGTCGCCCAGCCCGGTCACGCAAGCGTTTATTGAGGCCGCCATTGCCTGCGGACACCGTCCCAACAACGATTTTAATGGTGACCACTTGGATGGCGCAGGTCTTTACCATGCCTCGATCCGCAATGGCGAGCGTTGCAGCACGGCAGTAGCGTATCTTGGCCCGGCCATGGGTCGGCCGAACCTGCGCGTCGTTACCAGAGCCAGGGCGCTGGGAGTCCACTTTGAAGGGGACCGTGCCGCAGCAGTCGACATCTGGGATGGCTCAAACCGCCGGCGCATCCATGCAAACCACGAAGTCATTTTGTGTGCCGGTGCCATCGACACACCCAAACTCCTGATGCTTTCAGGTGTCGGTGATCCGGCCGCGCTTCAGGCGCATGGCATCACGGTTCGCCATGCCTTGCCGGCAGTGGGCATGAACCTGTGTGACCACACGCAGACCCCCGTCGTGTTCGCACTCAAAAAACCCATGGTCACTGCGCCCACCAGCATACTGGCGGAGGGGGGTTTGTTCATGAAGCGCGCTGAAGCCAGCGATGAATTCGGGGCAGACTTGCAGTTTTTCCTGCTTCCCCAAATACCACTGGCAATTGCCGCCCGCAGCGCGGCACCGGCCATGGCCATCAGTGCGCAGGCCTGTCGCCCACGCAGCAGAGGGCAGGTGCGGCTACGGTCAGCTGACCCCCTGGACGCGCCGGTGATTGACCCCAATTACCTGTCCGACAAGGACGATCTTGCCCTGCAGCTTGAAGGCGTGCGCATGGCACGCAAGATCGCTGCTGCCGGCCCGCTGGCAGACTTGCTGCACAGCGAAATTTCCCCTGGGGCACAGGTGACATCCGATGCAGCCCTGGCTGCCGCCATACGGGCAAGCAGTGCTACGGTCTGGCACCCGGTGGGCACCTGCAGAATGGGGCCCGGCAGCGATTCGGTTGTCGACGCTGTGCTCAGGGTTCATGGCCTGCATAACCTGCGAGTGGTCGATGCATCGGTGATGCCCCAAATCACATCGGCAAACACCAATCTGCCGACCATCATGCTGGCTGAAAAAGCTTCTGATCTGGTGTCTGGTCA
>JANOCP010000004.1:0-1939 GCA_031412235.1 Polaromonas sp. | reverse complement strand
CATCAGCCCGAAAGCTGGTCAGCTTCATGGCGGGCCATGGGGTCTTGCCGTCGAGCGTGAATTTGGCTCCCGCTGGCTCTATTACGTTGAGCTGGCGCGCCAGATCAGACAGGTAGTACCAAACCTTCAAACAGGCCGCTTCTGTTTGCGCCGTGCTGGCCTCAAAGTTTTGTACCTGGCTGCGTTGCTGGTCTTGCAGCGCACTGGCTTGCGATTTCAGTTGGTTAAGAAAGCTCACAGATTCTCCAGGCTCAAATTGACTAGGCTAGCTGGAGCGATTCTAGAGCGTGCTGGCTGCCGCCGGCTACACGGCAAGGCCAAAAAAAAGGGGCGCTATTGCGCCCCAGGAGAATTACCAAAATGCCGTTTAAACAGCCATCAACCGTAAAGGTACTTGGGCAGCCAAAGGGTAAGGCCTGGCCAGATATACATGAAGACCATGCACAAAATGACGATCAGCATATAGGGCATCATGCCCGCGAATATCTGGTTGATCGTTACGTGCGCCGGCGATACCCCTTTCAAATAAAAGGCTGACATGGCCACCGGTGGTGACAAGAACGCCGCCTGCAGGTTGACGAATACCAACACGGCCCAGAGGATCGGATCGATCTGAAAGTGCACCAGTAATGGCAAAAATATAGGCACAAAAATCACGATGATCTCGGTCCACTCCAGCGGCCAGCCCAAGATGAAAATGATGGCCTGCGACAACAGCAAAAACTGTATCGGCGACAGGTTCATTCCCAGCACCCAAGTCTCAACCAGGCGCTGCCCGCCCAAAATCGCAAACACTGCTGAAAACAGCGCCGAGCCTACAAATAACCAGCACACCATCGATGTGGTTTTAGAGGTTAAAAATACGGCTTCTTTGATTTTTTGGAAGTTGAGCGTACCCGCCTGCCAAGCCATCAGGAAGGCACCGGCCGCACCTACTGCAGCTGACTCTGTGGCGGTGGTGATACCGAACAAAATAACGCCCAGCACGATAAACGTCAGGATAGCCAAAGGCGCTACTGAGTGGATCAGCATGGACATGATTTCATACTGCTCGGCATTAAAGTGGTAGTAGTAGTAAGCCAGCAGCCCCAGTGCGATGAGACAGACGATCATGAAGCCGGTGTAAAAGCCTCCAGGTACGGGCTCCGTTTTGGGTGCGTTGGTGGCTTCACCCGCGCCCATTTCTTTCAGGGGTTCGTCTTTTTCTGCGGTTGTGGCGCTGGCTTGAGCTCCCGGTGGCTCTTGCACGCCACCTGAGTTTGGTGGTGCTTGCAGGGCACCTTCAGCAGGCGGCTCTTGCACACCGCCCGACGCGCCGGGTGGCTCCTTGACCCCACCCGAGGCGTCCGGTGGCTCTTGCAGACCACCGCTGGATGCTGGTGGTTCTTGCACGCCACCCGCAGCACTCGGAGCTGCCACGCCAGATTTTTCCGCCATTTGGGCAACCGCTGCAGGCGCGGCATCATTGTCTTTTTGTGAATAGATGGTGACGTACCACCACACCGCGCCTAAAGTAACTGCAACCAAAATGACAGGCGCAAAAGCGCGCGTCGTTGCTGCCAATATTTGCCACCACTTGATGCTGACACCCTGCACACCGCTGCGCAAGGCTTTGCCGGGCGAAACCAGTGCCATCAGCAATGCTGGCAGCATAAAGCGCGAGTAGCTTGACGAGATATGCGCCACCCACGGTGAAATTGGCGCCTTCATTTGTTCTGGCGGCAACTTTGGTGCAATTTTTGGATTGATGATGCACCAGCCAATGACGTACACCAAATACAAAAAGGCCAGAAAGAAACCGGGGAACATCGCCGCCGCGTACAGCTTGACGACCGACTGCCCAGCAACTGCTGCATACACAATGATCATGACCGATGGCGGAATCAAAATGCCCAGCGTGCCACCAGCGGTGATGACACCGGCAGCCAGCCGCGTGTCG
>JANOCP010000003.1:0-12785 GCA_031412235.1 Polaromonas sp. | reverse complement strand
GCGCTGGCAAGTCTCCAAAACTTGATGGGAACATGCCGGGAAGGTACTCAGCGCCGCGCTCCAGAACACACACACTTATTTTTTCAGTCTTGCCGTCGGGGCCCGTCTTCATCAGCCCCGCTAGCTGCTGTGCTGCCACGCTGCCGCCGTAGCCACTACCGACGATTACCACGTCAAATATAAAGTCGGGCGCGCTCTTGAGCCTGTTCTGCAGATCAACGAGTCCACTGGAAAGCGACCGCGTTCGACGGGACTCCTTTCCATCAAGCTTGTCTGATTCATGGGTCATCGCAAGACCTTGGCTTTTTGGAGATGCATGACCAGTTCGTCGACAACTACCGGCTTGTGAAGCAAAGCGATATTGGCCGCCTGGGCTTGCTGTAGCCGGTCGGGCGCGGTGTCACCGGTGATAAGCAGCGGATACACCTGGGGGTGAATCATTTGCATTCGCCGTATCACGTCCACTCCGCTGGCGCTGTCCTTCAACCTGAAGTCAGAGATGACCATATCCACCGCAGACGCTTGCGCGTACTTGGCCGCCGCCGCCAGACCATCAGCCAGCAACACGGCGCAACCCAGTTCCTCAAGCAGCATGCGCATCCCTTCGCGTACATCCGCTTCGTCATCGACAACCAGCACAGTCAGGCTGCTGACGTCAAACGAGGTCAGGGCCGCAGGTATCACGGGTGAGACCGTGTCATCATCTTCAACGAGCGGCAATCGCAGGGTGAAGCGGCTGCCATGACCTGGCGAAGAATCAAGTGCCAGCTCGGTGCTCAGCAGCGCACAAACCCGCTGCACGATGGCCAGGCCAAGACCAAGCCCTTTTGAGCGGTCACGCTCTGAATTACCGACCTGGTAAAACTCCTGGAACACCAGTTTTTGATGCTCGGGCGCAATGCCAACCCCGGTATCAAGCACTTCCAGCACGGCGTATTTGCCTTGCTTTTTAAGCACCACACTCACGCCGCCTTCTGCCGTAAATTTCAGCGCGTTGCTGGTCAGATTGCCCAGCACCCGCCGCATCAGGTTGACATCAGTCAAAACCCGGACACGCTCCGGGCAGTGCGCCTTGATAAAAACACCCTGTTCGCGTGCAGTGGCTTCAACCGACGCAACGTGGCTGCGCACGATTTCGTCAAGGGATTCAATCTTTAGCTCGGGTTTGATGATTCCAGCATCCAGTTTCGACACATCAAGCAGTCCATCCAGTTGCCCGGACAAAGAATTGCTGACCGAGCCCAGCATCTGGACGATCTCACGGCTACGGTCATCAAGCTTGCGCAAACCAATAGCGGCTACCAGTACGCCAATAGTGTGTAGCGGCTGGCGAAGATCATGGCTGGCGGCAGCCAGAAAACGGGTTTTTGCCTGACTCGCCTGCTGCGCGGTTTCAAGCGCTACCGCAAGACGGCCATTGAGCTCACGCTCGTCAAAACGAATACGACAAGACTCGTCAAAGACACGAAACGCATCACGGCCAAGCCCCGCAAGAAAAACCAGGTAAACAGCAATCAGGCCTCCCATTCCCCGGCCAGCCCACGGAGTTTCCGTGAGCTCAGCTGTCAGTATCCATGCCACGCTAAGTGGCAGCAGCATGACCGCTGCAAACCACAAAAACACCCCCCGATAGCCGCTGGTGGTCGCCGCTGACGCTGTAGCCAGCGCCATCAGCACAATAGAAACAAAGGCTCGGTCAACATCGGTGAAGCTGTCAAAGGCAACAACCGGCAAAACCAGGCACAGGCCATTGAGCAGCAGCAGCATCGAAATCACCATAACTGGCGATTTGGCAAGCCGCACCAGGCGTTCTGTCAGACCAAAGCGCGCACCGCTAACCAGCATCACGCCGACGAGCCAGGCCAGCGCCCAAATGGACTCAACCCGGTAGACAAGCAATATAAATATCAGCACCGCACTGATCAAAATACCCGTTTGGGCCCTTTTGTTTTGCTGCAGAAACAGCGTCACAAACTGATCTTGGACAAGCCTCGTTTGCACGGATTGGAGGCTGGAATCCACAGAATTTGAAATTGGCATCGCGCTAGAGTAGCGATTCAATGCCTCATGTCAATCCACCATTCGGCTGAAGGCGGTGGCATCGAATGCGTCAATAAAGATTCCCTGGCTGGGGGAGCCTTCGCGCCTCTATGATTTCACCATGCCCACCACCCACCTCCTGTACCTGCACGGCTTTCGCTCTTCCCCGCAATCTGCCAAAGCCCAAAAAATGGCGGCCATCGTTGCGCGCGACTATCCGCGTGTGACGTGGTGGTGTCCGCAACTGCCGCCTTCGCCGCGCCTGGCCATGCAGCACATCTTGGCGACCGTTTCGCTCTGGCCTGCTGACAAAGGCTTTCAGAACATGGCCGTCATCGGCTCATCGCTTGGCGGGTTTTATGCCACCTGGGTGGCTGAAAAGATGAATTGCAGGGCGGTTCTACTCAACCCGGCTGTTGAACCAGCGCGGGACTTGAGCCACTACATTGGCGAACAAACGGCCTGGCACAACCCTGATGACAGCTTCTTCTTTGCGCCTGAATTTGTCGATGAGCTGCGTGACCTGCATGCCGGCCCCATCCAGTCGCCACAAAACTACCTGGCGGTGATTGCCAAGGGGGACGAGGTGCTGGACTGGCATGAGATGACGGCCCGCTACGCTGGCGCGCACATCCGCCTGCTGGAGGGTGGCGACCATGCACTCGGTGATTTCGACCAGCACCTCCCCGTCGTTCTCGAATTCCTCGCCCTGCACGCTTGTTAGCACAAAAGAATTACTTGTGCATCCCCCATTTTGGGGTTGCGTAAATTAGTTGAATAAATAAACTAATGTTAGTTATTGCAACATTCGTCTCAACTTGAAATTTTAAGGAAATGCCATGCCAGTGAAATACATGCGAGCCCCCTTATGCGCCCTCACAGCAATTTCTATTGCCTTGCTGCCGGCCTGCGGTGGTAGCGGAGGGGTCCCCACGGCAGCCGGAAGCACCCAAGCTTCAACTACCCCACCTGCGACCGCGCCAGCTATCACTGCACCTGTCATAAATGCAGTAATCCTTGCAAGCTCTAATCCAGACGCCGCAAACGCAGTGGTAACGCTGCCAAACGGCGACTCTGTGTCGTACTTTAAAGATGCAGGTACATCTTTGGTTCGCGAGGCGGTGGTCCAAAGCGGTGGCAAGTCTTCGCGGATTTATTACGACACCGACGGCAGCATTAACCGACTTTTGGATGTAGATACTGGTGACTATGTGGTGGTGCGGGCGCGGCAAGATCTGCTCGGTTCGGAATATCTTTCGTTCGATAAAAACAATGTTTTTAATGGTGGTACTGCGGTGTATCAAAGCGGCGGTACCTGGTTTTCGGCGCCAATTCTTGGCGACATGGGGCAAATTACGGCGACTTTAACCACACCGTCCGCGCCAGCGGCAGGTACCAGCCCAGCGTTAGGTGCTTTCAACGGCGCCATTGCATTGAGGGCGACACAGCTGGCTTACGGTCCCGCCACGCCGTTGGCAGCTGGTGTCCAGGCGCTACTTAACGGACAGGTTACAACCACATCCATTGGGGGCAGGTTGCTCAACATGCTCATACCGTCCGCTTATGCTCAGAGCTTTACCGTACAGGACCGCTCCCGCCTCTTCTCTGCCGTCGCATTGTCAGTTGTTGGCGGGGTGGTCTTTGCCTCCAGCGCACCCGTTCTGGGCACGCTCTTCATCGCTGCTGGCGCTGCCTCGGCCTATCGTGGGCTGGTCAATTTACAGGATCGAAATCTGGCTGCAGCATTTCGCTCGGCTGATGATATTTTCGAGAATTCCACCAGTGCCAGTTATTCTGAAACTGCCAGCGATGGCTCAAGCCGATCATTGCTGGACAGGGTACGTCGCGTCGTAGGCAATGCGGTGAATACGGGATTGAACGGCATTCGTAGCACCACGGTTCGTACTATTAATCAAACAACGTCTTTGGCATCAGGGGTCACTGCTCAACTCCGTTTGCCTGACCCTACGCCATCCAGCCAGACCCTACCGCCGCAACCGCTCCTTAACAGCGCGCTCGTCGGCTCGATTGTGGATTCGACGGGGCGGGTCTTTTCAGCATCAGGTACGGTTTCTTCGAGCGGTACCCTGGATGTCGCGGCCACTGCGCCAGACGGAGAAACCTTGCAGGTCAATGGCAGTGTCAGCAACGGTACAACGGCTGGAGCCAACGGCACCGTCGGCGGATCGGTCACACGAGTAGTTGCAGGCCGGACAGTTACCGGAACGCTCTCAACAGGGGTAACCGCTGCGGTGGGGCAGTGCCAGACTTTGACGCGATCGGGCGGCCAGGGCACTTTTTCATATGCATTCAATCTGGGCCGGTCGGCCGGCCAGTTCGCACTTAGCTATCAGATGTATTCGATTCCCGACAGCATGACCATCGTCGTAGGCGGAAAAACTGTGTTTACGACGGGCGGACTGGTCTCGGGAAGCCTCAGCACCACAGCCAATTTTTCTGACTCTGACACTGCGTTTGTGAACATGTCCGCCCCCAACAGCGGAACCGCGTGGGACTTTACCTTGGGTTGTGGTACCTGATTTAAGCCAGTTGATGCCTGAAGAGGCTTGGCGAATTCGGTAATTTGGTAAGTGCTGAACTGAGGAGGCAGCACCTGCTGAATGTGCCCGACAATCTGAGGATGTTTATATTGTTTGAAGAAGCCGGCAAGTTTCTGGCCGGTCGTATTTTGTCTGAGGCAGACTCCTCGCTGCAGGTGGAGCTTGACTCTGGCAAAAGGGTTAAGGTCAAGGCTGTCAATGCCCTGCTGAAATTTGAAAAACCGGCGCCTGCAGACCTCATTGCGTCGGCGCAAAAGCTCAGCCAGGACATCGAGCTTGACCTGGCCTGGGAATTTGCCAGCGAAGAAGAGTTCGGCTTTGCCGATCTGGCGCGCGACTATTTCAGTGCTGACCCGTCCAAACCGGCATCACTTGAGCAGCAGGCTGCCGCCCTGTTCAGGTTGTTTGAGTCCCCGCATTACTTCAGGCGGGCCGGTAAAGGGCGCTTTAAAAAGGCACCAGCTGACATCCTGCAACTTGCGCTGGCCGCCATTGAAAAGAAAAAGCAGCTGGTTTTGCAGATCACCGCCTGGGCTGAAGAGCTGGCACAAGGCGTTTGCCCGGAGCCGATTCGCGAGCAACTGTACAAAATCCTGTTCAAGCCCGACAAAAACAGTGCCGAATACAAAGCCGTTGTAGAAGCCTCACGCAACACGCGCACCGCGCCGCTTGATCTGCTGCAAAAATCTGGCGCGATTGCTTCGCCCTACCAGTTTCATTACAAACGCTTTTTGTTTGAAAACTTTCCCAAAGGCACGGGTTTTCCGGCTTTGCAGGCACCCGTGCATACCGAAGACCTGCCGCTTGCTGCGGTCAGCGCTTTCTCGATTGATGACTCGGCAACCACTGAAATTGACGATGCGCTCTCGGTGCAGGGCTTGGGCACAGGCACCATCACCCTGGGTATTCATATAGCAGCGCCTGGCCTGGCCATAGCGCCCGGCAGCCCGATTGACCATCTGGGGCGCTCGCGCTTGTCGACGGTTTACATGCCGGGCTACAAGCTGACCATGCTGCCTGACGACCTGGTACAAAATTACACGCTGCAAGAAGGCCGCAACTGCCCTGCCGTGTCGCTGTACGTCACCATGGACGAAGCGACTCTTGAAATAACAGGCACCGTCACCCGGCTGGAGCAAGTGCCGATTGCCGCCAACCTGCGCCATGACGTGCTGGACAGCACATTCAACGAAGCTTTTTTCAGCGAGCAGAACTTGGTTGCTATGGAAAGCATAGCTGTTGATAGCCGTATTGATTGGGCTACCGAGCTTATTTTCCTCCACAAACTGGCAAAACACCTAAAATCGCTGCGTGAAGTGGCGCGCGGCAAGCCTGAAAACTTCAATCGCCCCGACTACAACTTCAAGCTTGACAACCCGGGCGGACAAGAGCCCCAGGGCCATGAAACTGTCAGCATTACCACCCGCCAGCGCGGCGCGCCGCTGGATTTGATCGTGGCCGAGGCCATGATTTTGGCCAACAGCACCTGGGGCCAGTGGCTGGCTGAGCACGGCGTGCCGGGCATTTACCGCAGCCAGGCCAGCCTGGCACCGGGCGTCAAGGTGCGCATGGGCACCAAGGCCCTGCCGCACGCCGGTCTGGGCGTCATAAGCTACGCTTGGAGCACCTCGCCGCTGCGCCGCTATACCGACCTGGTCAACCAGTGGCAGATCATTGCCTGCGCCAAACATGGCCGCACGGCAGCGTTGGTCGCGCCCTTCAAGCCAAAAGACGCCGAGCTTTTTTCGATCATTTCGAGCTTTGATGCAGCTTACAGCGCCTACAACGGCTACCAGTCAGGCATTGAGCGTTACTGGACGCTTAAATACCTGCAGCAAAACAGCATTACCGAGATCACCGCCACCGCCTTCAAAGACAACCTGGTGCGCGCCGACGAGCTGCCTCTGGTGTTGCCTGCCACGGGCGCGCTGGGCTTGCCGCGCGGCGCAAGGGTTCTCATACGGCTGGGTGAAATTGACGAAATCACGCTGGACATCACAGGCGCGGTAGTTGAGCGCCTTGATGCAGCCGATACAGGCGCTGACGAGTCAGCCCGGTCAGAAGAATCGGCTGAATCGGATGAAGAAGAGGACGATGGTGAATCTGACATGGCGGCCGGCCCGATTTCGATTGCGGTCGATGTCAATGAGCCTGCCGCGGATGCGCCTTCCGCATCCTGATTGCAGCGCCCGAATTTGTATCCAGACCACGGTTTAGCCCTGATAATTCGCCTTTGTGAAATCCTTCAGCACACTACAGATTGCCTTGGGAGCGTCCGCCCTGGTTCACGCGGTGGTGTTGACGACGCGCTTTGTTGACCCGGAGAGATTTGACCGGGTTTTTCAGGACACGCCGCTTGAGGTGATTCTGGTCAACGCAAAGTCAAACGAGAAGCCTGACGTTGCCAAGGCCATAGCCCAAAGAACACTGGCCGGTGGCGGCGATGCTGACAAGGGCCGGGCGACTTCGCCCCTGCCGCCGTCGGCGCTGACAGAGCTGGGTGACGCGACAGAAGACGCACAGCGCAAGGTCGAAGCCATGCAGGAGCAGCAAACGCAGTTGCTGGCGCAAATCAAAAAACAGCTGGCCACCATGCCGCCACCTGACCCTCGCCTGCCTGCCAATGACCCGCTACAGGCGGCGCGCGAGGAAAAGCGCAAGCAGCTCATCAAAATCCTCGCTGAAATTGAAAAGCGCATCAACGAAGAAAACGCCCGGCCCAAAAAGCGCTACATCAGCCCTTCGACGCGAGAAGAAGTTTATGCGGTTTACTACAACACACTGCGCCAGAAAATTGAAGAAAAAGGCACCAGCAACTTCCCTGAGCTGGCTGGCAGAAAGCTCTATGGCGAGCTGACGATGATCGTCACCATCAATTTCGACGGCAGCATTCTGGCCACCGAGGTGGTTGAAACCTCGGGTAACCTGACGCTGGACCGCCGGGCGCAGGCCATCGTCAAGGGCACCGGGCCTTTTGAGCGCTTCAGCGATGCCATGCGGCGCAAAGCCGACCAGATTGTGGTGGTGTCGCGCTTCAAGTTCACGCGTGATGAAACGCTAGAGACCAAACTCACCAACCGCTGAACTTGTCAAAATGGATCATTACTTTGTTTTGGGTAACCCGGTAGAACACAGCAAGTCCCCACAGATACACGCCCGCTTTGCCGAACTGACCGGGCAGAAGCTGGCTTACGGCAAGCAGCTGGTGGCCCTGGACGGCTTTGCAGCCATGCTGGCGCAACTTCAGCAGGACGGCGTGAAGGGCTGCAACGTCACGGTTCCGTTCAAGTTTGAGGCTTTTCAGGCGGCGCACACCCGGTCTGACAGGGCCCAGCTGGCGCAGGCCAGCAACTTTTTGAAGTTTGACGCTTCTGGTTCAGGTTCCAGCATCTATGCCGACAACACCGATGGCGTGGGCCTGGTCAACGACATTCAAATCAACGCCGGAGTGGCTTTGGCCGGGCGTGACGTTTTGCTGATAGGCGCAGGCGGTGCGGCAGCCGGGGTTTTGGGGCCTTTGCTGGCCAGCGGGCCGCGCCGCCTCGTGCTGGTCAACCGCACACATGAGAAGGCCGTCGAGCTGGCAGAACGTCACCGCGCGCACCCATCAATGCAGTTTTTGCTACAAAAAACAGAGCTAATTACACCCGAAATCATTGGGCTCAGCGGCTATTTCGATGTAATTATCAATGCTTCGGCCAGTAGCCTGGCCGGTGCGGCTGTGCCGGTGGCGGGTAGCGTGCTCAAGCCGGGCGCTTTGGCCTACGACATGATGTACGGCCCCGCAGCGCAAGGCTTTACCCAGTGGGCCAAAGCCAATGGCGCGGTACCGCGTGATGGCCTGGGCATGCTGGTGGAACAAGCCGCAGAGGCGTTTGAGATCTGGCGAGGCGTTCGCCCGCCTTCAGCACAGGTGCTGCAAGAGATTCGGGCAGCAATAAAGCAGCAGTCAGCATGAAAGCCATGTTCAGGCTGATAGCGCTGGTTTTGCTGGCAGGCCTGAGCCTGCAGCTTTATTTTTTGGCACGTATCGCCCTGATGGCAGCAGTTGACCCGGAATCCACTGCTTTCGAACGCACCGAGATTTACCGTGTGGCGACCACTACCGGCTCACTGAAATGGCGCCAGCAGTGGGTACCCTACAGCCAGATTTCAGACCACCTGAAAAGCGCAGTGATTGCGTCTGAAGATGCGAGCTTTGTCGAGCATGATGGCGTAGACCTTGAGGCGCTCGAAAAAGCCTGGGACAAAAATGCCAAAGCCGAGCAAAAGGCGCAGCAGTCTGCCAACAAGCCGGGTTCGAACAAGTCGCAGCTTGCCCCCGGTAAACAAACCGCGACATTGGCTGCCAAGCCTGCTGTAAAGGCGCCAAAAATTGTCGGTGGCTCCACCATCACACAACAGCTGGCCAAAAATCTTTTCCTTTCCGGCGAGCGCACGTTGCTGCGCAAGGGGCAGGAGCTGGTGCTCACCCTGATGCTTGAAGCCCTGCTGAGCAAGGAACGCATCCTGGAGATCTACCTGAACAGCGTGGAATGGGGCGAAGGCGTTTTTGGCGCAGAAGCCGCTTCCCAGCACTATTACCGCAAAAGCGCGGCCAAACTGGGCGCCTTTGAAGCCGCTCGCCTGGCAGTAATGCTGCCGCGCCCCAAGTATTTTGAGACGCGACCCAATTCGGGCTATCTGTCCTCACGCGCTGGCACCATCGCTGCGCGTATGGGCGGGGTAGAGATTCCATGATTTTTCGACGGGCCGCCCCTAGAAAAATTGCGCCCCCTCGGGGCGCGCGCAGTACGCGCAGCGACAAGCGGGGGGCTACTTAATATGCTTGCCAAGTTAATGAGTTTGTTTTTACTCGGCCTGATTCGCGCACTAACCGGCGCGCAGGCCCGCTGGCAAGGCTGCCCGCCCAAGGCCGAGCAGCGTATTTATTTTGCCAACCACCAAAGCCATGCCGACCTGGTGCTGATGTGGGCCGCCCTGCCCGAAGAACTGCGCAGCATCACGCGGCCGATTGCAGCCAAAGACTACTGGACCAAAACGCCCTTCAAAAAATGGATCACCACGGCGGTGTTCAATGCCATTTATGTTGACCGGGTAAAAACCAGCGACCAGGACCCGCTTGAGCCGCTGATTGACGCCCTTGAAAACGGCGACTCCATCATCCTGTTCCCTGAAGGCACGCGTGGCAACCAGGAGGAGCCGCAAAGCTTCAAGTCAGGCCTGTACAACCTGGCGCAAAAATTCCCCAATGTCGTGCTGGTCCCCGCGTGGATCAACAATGTGCAACGCGTGATGCCCAAGGGCGAAGTGGTACCGGTGCCGATTCTGTGTTCGGTTACTTTTGGTGCACCCATTGCACTCGGAGGCGATGAGGACCGCGCCCATTTTTTGACCCGTGCGCGGCAGGCCGTCATCAGCCTGAGGGAAACCTGATGAATACCTTTTTGCGTAATCTGTCTCCATCAGAACAGGTTGGCCTGCTTTTTGTATTTGTTTTTGGCCTGCTAACACTCACCAGTGTGGTGGCATTTGCGCTGTCGCTCAAAGACCGGCACGAGGACGACCTGCATACCCAAAAGCTGCGCGAGTTCAATGGCCTGCTGCGAACATCATGGGTCATGTCTACGGTATTTTGGGTCGGCTGGGCGCTGGGTGAAACCGTGGCAACAGTGTTGTTTGGCATCGTCGCCTTTTTTGCGCTGCGCGAGTTCATTACCCTCTCACCCACACGCCAGGGTGATCACCGCAGCCTGGTGCTGGCCTTTTTTGTGGTGCTACCGGTGCAGTTTGCGTTGGTGATTACGCGGCATTTTGACTTGGTGACGGTATTTATTCCGGTCTATGTTTTTCTGGCGATTCCGGTCGTCAGTGCGCTGGCTGATGACCCGCAGCGGTTTCTGGAACGTAACGCCAAGCTGCAGTGGGGCATCATGGTTTGCATATTCGGCATCAGTCATGTGCCGGCACTGCTGCTGCTGAAGTTTCCAAACTACCAGGGCAAGAATGCTTTTTTGGTGTTCTTTCTGGTGTTTGTGGTGCAAAGCTGCATGATCGTGCAGCACCTGGTTGACCGCAGATGGCCGCGTAAACCCATTGCGCCACATGTGAGCCAGAGCTTTAACTGGACCGGCTGGCTGATTGCCGTGGCGGTGGCCAGCCTGGTGGGTGGCGTGATGGCAGGGCTGACCCCCTTCAAACCCGCGCAGGCCGTCGCCATGGCGCTGATTGCATGCGTAGCCGGATCACTCGGACATCTGGTCATGAAAGCGCTCAAGCGTGACCGCGGCATTACCAATTGGGGCTCTGAAGGCAAGTCAGTCACCGGTGCCACCGGGCTGCTGGACAGGGTGGATGCACTGTGTTTTGCCGCCCCGGTGTTTTTTCACTCGGTCAGGTGGTACTTTGGCATATAAATATGTTCTCTGCCCAATGAGTACGGCTATCAGTAGCTACTAAAATAATAGCAAGTAAATCCTATGCGTATCCTGGGAATCGACCCTGGCCTGCAGGTGGCCGGTTTTGGCGTCATTGATGTGGACGGCCAGCACCTTCGCTATGTGGCCAGCGGAACCATCAAGACGACGCACCTGGACACCCGCAACCTGCCTGCGCGCCTGAAAGTCCTTTTCGACGGTGTACGCGAAGTGGTCGAGCGCTACAAGCCGGATGCATCGTCGGTAGAGATCGTTTTTGTGAATGTGAACCCACAGGCCACACTGCTGCTGGGCCAGGCGCGCGGTGCCTGTGTGACGGCGCTGGTGTCGTGTGATTTGCCGGTGGCCGAATACACCGCCCTGCAGCTCAAAAAAGCGGTTGCGGGCTATGGCAAGGCCGGCAAGGCAGAAGTGCAGCAAATGGTGATGCGTTTGCTCAAACTACCGTCACTACCGGGAAAAGATGCCGCTGATGCATTGGGTTTGGCGATTACGCACGCGCATGTGGGTCGTTCAAAGGCGATTCTTGATGCTGCCGTCAGGCAATCCGCTCCAAAATAAGCACCGCAAAAAAGCCGAATCCGGCTATCAGGGCCCACTTGAGCAGCGTCAAGCCATAGCGCTTGAAACGGACTTGCCCGGTGCCCGCGTAAAACATGAACGACACCACTGCGCCCAGCAGCATCAAAAGAACAAGCCAGCGAAAAATCAGCATGACTACCAGGCCCGCGCCAAAGTCGCAAAACCCTTAGGAGCGCGTTTTTCATCTTCAAACGTGACAACTTCATACGCGTCTTCGTTAGCCAGAAGCTCGCGCAGCAGTTTGTTGTTCATGGCGTGGCCTGACCTGAAGGCACTATAGGCCGCCAGCAGGGGCTTGCCCAGCAGGTACAAGTCGCCCATGGCGTCAAGGATTTTGTGCTTCACAAACTCGTCGTTATAGCGCAGGCCGTCGCTGTTTAGCACCTTGTAGTCGTCCATCACGATGGCGTTGTCCAGGCCGCCACCCATGGCCAGACCGTTGGCGCGCATCATTTCAACATCTTTGGTAAAGCCAAAGGTACGGGCCCTGGCGATATCGCGGGTGTAGGAGCCAGAACTCATGTCGAACTCCACGCGCTGGCCGGTGGAATCTACCGCCGGGTGGTCAAAATCAATTTCAAAGCTCAGCTTGTAACCGTCATAGGGCGTCAAGCGCGCCCATTTGGTGCTTGCCCCCTCGCCTTCCCTGACTTCTACCGGTTTGAGAACGCGAATAAAACGCTTGGGCGCGTTTTGCAGGGCAATGCCCGCCGATTGCAGCAAAAAAACAAACGAAGAGGCAGAACCATCAAGTATGGGCACCTCTTCAGCCGTGATGTCGACATACAGGTTGTCAATACCCAGACCTGCACAGGCAGACATCAAATGCTCAACCGTGTGGACCTTGGCGCCACCGACAGAAATGGTCGAAGCCAGCCGTGTATCCGTGACCGCGAGCGCAGAAATGGCAATATCCACCGGCTGCGGCAAATCAACGCGCCTGAAAACAATCCCCGTATCAGGCGCAGCAGGCCGCAAGGTCAGTTCCACCCGCTGGCCACTGTGTAGGCCAACGCCTACGGCCTTGGTCAGGGACTTAAGAGTTCTTTGAGCGAGCATGCTGAATTTTAATCGGGGCACCGCCACGGCGTTGGTAGGGGATTGCAATGCAGCAGATAGAAGACGGCTACTGCTAGCGCACAGGATTGATCTAATGGAAAGCGTA
>JANOCP010000002.1:0-21786 GCA_031412235.1 Polaromonas sp. | reverse complement strand
CCCCTTGCGGCTGTCGTAGTTGGTGTACCAGACAATGCCCTGCTCGTCGAAACCCTTGATCAGCACCACGCGGGTTGAGGGGCGCAGGTTGCTGCCTACGGTGGCCAGCGTCATGGCGTTGGGTTCGGGCACCTTGGCTGCGATGGCTTCTTTCAGCCACTGGTCGAATTGAAGAAAGGGGTCGGCCTGCGAGGCTTTTTCGTCCAGCTCGGCGCGCTCGTAGCTTTTGCGCAGGTCGGCTATGGATGATGTGGTGGGGGTTGAGTCTGCCATGGCTTTAGTATATGGATGGTGAGTGGAAAGTGGTGAGTGGATAGTGGGAAGACCTGCTTCGATGACCATATATTTGCCACTCACCACTCACCACTCACCACTCACCACTCACCAAACCATGTCCCAGCTTCCCGTAGTGATTGTTTTAGCCGCTGGCCGGGGTGAGCGCTTTGCTGCGTCGGGCGGGGCGGTGCATAAATTGCAGGCGATGCTGGCGGGCAGGCGTGTGATTGACCATGTGCTGCACGCCGTCACGGCCAGTGGCTTGCCGCATTACGTGGTTGAAGCCGACGCATCGCGCCCGGGCATGGGCGACTCGATTGCGGCTGGTGTGAAGGCCACGCCAGACGCAAATGGCTGGATGATTCTGCCGGCTGACTTGCCACTGATACGCAGTGACACCCTGCTTGCCATCGCCCACGCGCCGCCGAGTGCAGTAACGCTACCGATGTTTGAGGGCCAGCGCGGCCACCCTGTGCGTTTTGCGGCTTCACTAGGCTCGGAATTGCTGAATTTAAAGGGAAATATGGGTGGAGCCCAGGTAATACGGCTACATACAGCTATGAATTCAGTAGCGTACGTGGAAGTTGATGATTGCGGTGTGGTAACTGACGTCGATACGCTTGAAGACCTGCAGCGCGCTGAAACACTGATTGCACAGCGTTGACCTTGTACTAGCTATCCACCAGCTTCAGCAGCTTGCCCAGCGCCCGGTCATGAATGCCCAGCTCCAGCAACTTGTCGTAGGTGAGCTGCGCGTATTCGCGCGTGGTACCGTAGCGCCCGCATGAGCTTGTGAAAATCTGCCGGTAGGTGTCTTCGCTGAGTACGCCGGTATGGTTGGGGCTGCGCTTCGACAGCGTAAACGCCAGCGCCCTAATGGTGCCAAGTTCCGTCTGGCAGGGCAGCCATTTGGGGTCATACACGCCGTTGGGCATTTCACGCGCCCACAGGCCGGGCAGGGTGTCGGCAACGCGGGCTTGCGGAATGCGAAACACCACCCCCTTGCAGCTGCCGCCGGGCAGCAGGCCAAACACCAGGCCCGGGCATTCGGGCGTGCCGCGGTTGATGCGGCTCCACATTTTCAGGGCCCGGTGGTAGCCGCGAATGGTGGCAAAGCGCTCCTCGGCATGCTCAAACTCTGGCCGCCAGATGAGCGAGGCATAACCAAAAATCCATAGATCGCTTTGGCCACCCCACTCGCGCGTGACGGCCTCAAGCATGTGCGCCGGGTTGCGGGGGGAATTCGGGTCTAGCGCCGGGATGGGTTTTAGGGGAACTGTCACAGCCTGACTTTACAATGCGCACACATTTTTTAAAGGATTCAAGCAATGTCTTCTCAAGATGATGATGGCCCGCAAGGCGTGGGCTTGACGGTGGTTTTTGGCCTGGTGGCCGTGGTAGTTGCGTCGGTGATTGGTATGGGAATTTACCAAAGCAGCAAAAGCGCCACGCCCGCCAAGGCCGTCGCCGTGATGGCCCCTGCAGTCATCGTGCCCGTGGCTGCCAGCGCCGCGCCGGTGGATGCCGCCAGTGCTGCACAGGCGGCTTCTGATGCCGCCAGCGTCAAGGTTGAAAACGGCGTGGTGAAGTTTTACTTTGCATCCGGCAAGGCCGACCTGGCTGCAGGCGCAGGTGATGCGCTGGCTGACGTCATCAAGGGCGCGCAGGCTGGCCGCAAGCTGGTTATTTCTGGTTTTCATGATGCTACCGGCAGTGCTGCCAAAAATGCAGAACTGGCTAAATTGCGGGCTATGGCCGTGCGTGACGCCCTGAAGGCTGCAGGCGTGGCTGAACAGAAAATTGAACTGAAAAAGCCTGAGCAGATGACCGCCAGCGGCAGTGATGCCGAAGCCAGGCGCGTTGAAGTTGCACTGCAATAAGCCAGCGCTGCTTCGGCGGTTGATGCCGGGTTTCGGACCTTTTCGGGGCGTATTCAGGGCAGGTTTTCAGGCCAGGTTTTGGTAACCAGGCTGTAACCGTGGCGGCATTGCCGGGGTCGGTATCGGGTTACTATGAGTTTTGGTAATAAAGTTACACAAACCTGAGCGTCACATGTCCAACACTCCGCCCGTTAGCCCGCACCTTACCCCCCACGTCCCTCCCGCTGTCCACCCTGTTGTTGCCAGCGTCACGGCCCGGATCATTGAGCGCAGCCGGCCGTCGCGGGATGCATACCTTCAGCAACTCCATGCGGCAAGCACACGTACCCGCAGCACCGACCGCATGGGCTGCGCCAACCTTGCGCATGGCGTGGCCGGCATGCCGCTTGATGACCGCTTCAAGGTCATTACCGAGCGCGCACCCAATATCGGTATCGTCACCGCCTACAACGACATGTTGTCAGCGCACACACCGATGCAAAACTACCCTGACCTGATCAAAATCGAAGCGCGCAAGCTGGGCGCTACGGCGCAGGTGGCCGGCGGTGTGCCCGCCATGTGCGACGGCGTAACCCAGGGCACTGCGGGCATGGAACTCAGCCTCTTCAGCCGTGACGTGATTGCCATGGCTACTGCCGTGGCGCTGTCGCACGACATGTTTGACGCTGCGCTGATGCTTGGCGTGTGCGACAAAATCGTGCCTGGCCTTTTGATAGGCGCGCTGCATTTTGGGCATTTGCCCACCGTGTTTGTACCCGCCGGGCCCATGACCTCGGGCATTCCGAATAAAGAGAAGGCCCACGTGCGCGAGCTGGCCGCACAGGGGCTGGTTGGGCGTGAGGGGCTGCTCGAGTCTGAAATCAAGTCCTATCACAGCCCTGGCACCTGCACCTTTTATGGCACGGCCAACAGCAACCAGATGTTGCTGGAAGCCATGGGACTGCATGTTCCCGGCACGGCTTTTGTCAACCCCGGTAACACCATGCGCGACGAACTCACGCGTGAGGCAGCGCGTACCGTGCTTGGCATCGTCAAGGCAAAAAGATATGCGCCCATCGGATTGATCGTTGATGAGAAAGCCATCGTCAATGCCATGGCGGCTTTGCTGGCCACGGGCGGCTCAACCAACCACCTGATTCACTGGGTCGCGGTAGCCCATTCAGCCGGCATTGTGATTGACTGGAATGACTTTTCTGACCTGTCAGACGTGGTGCCTACGCTGTCCCATGTTTACCCCAATGGCAGCGCCGATGTAAACCAGTTTCAGGCGGCGGGTGGCCCCGGCTACATTATTCGTGAGTTGCTGGATGCCGGTTTCATGCATTCCGATGTGCTGACAGTGCGTGCGGGTGGCATTCGTGAATTCACACGTGAACCCGCCATGAGTGGCCCTTCGCTGGTGTGGGCAGATGGGGGTGCCTCCAAAGACGAGTCAATTGTTCGCCCGGCCAGTGCGCCTTTCAGTGCTACCGGTGGGCTCAAGCTATTGCGCGGCAATCTGGGCCGCAGCGTGATCAAAACATCTTCCATTCCAGATGACCGGCATGTGATTGAAGCGCCAGCCCGGGTATTTGACTCGCAGCAGGGCCTGCTGGATGCCTTTAACGCCGGTGATCTTGAAAAAGACGTGATCTGTGTGGTGCGCTGGCAAGGCCCGCAGGCCAACGGCATGCCTGAACTGCACAAGCTCACGCCGCCACTGGCGGTATTGCAGGGCAAGGGTTATAAAGTAGCGCTGGTGACGGATGGCCGCATGAGCGGTGCGTCAGGCAAGGTGCCAGCCGCCATTCATGTGTCCCCCGAAGCCGCAGCAGGTGGCTCGCTGGCAAAGGTACGTGACGGTGATGTGATCCGGCTTGATGCGCTGACGGGCGATTTGCAGGTTCTCGTGCCCGGACCTGAATGGGCATCACGCCCCCTGGCTGTCATGCCACAAGGCCTGGGCAAGGCCAATGGGCTCGGTATGGGCCGCGAGCTGTTTGCCGGTATGCGCCGCAGTGCATTGACGGCTGAAGAAGGAGCTTTATCGTGGATGTAAATATTGATGTACGCGGCAAGCTCAGTGCCTTGCAGATCATGCAGGACGCGCCTGTCATCCCCGTGATTGTACTGAGCGACGTGGGCCAGGCCGTGCTGATGGCGCGCGCGCTGGTGGCAGGCGGTATTCGCATGCTTGAAGTGACTTTGCGCACTTCGCAGGCGCTGGCCTGTATTGAAGCCATTGCGCGCGAAGTGCCTGAGGCCGTGGTGGGCGCAGGTACGGTACGCAGCGCAGCGGATGCACAGGCGTGTGCCATGGCGGGTGCCCGATTTGCGGTTAGCCCTGGCTATACCCATGCGGTTGGGCAGGCTTGTCGTGATGCCGGCTTGCCGCTGTTGCCAGGCGTTGCCACCGGCAGCGAGATCATGATGGCGCAGGAAGACGGCTTGACCGAGCTGAAGTTTTTTCCGGCCATGCAGGCTGGCGGTCCGGCCATGCTCAAAGCCTGGGGTGGGCCGTTTGGTGACGTCCGGTTTTGCCCCACGGGCGGCGTAACGGTCGCCAATGCCGTAGAGTTTTTGGCCTTGCCCAATGTGGTGTGCGTGGGCGGGTCATGGCTGACGCCGCCAGATGCACTGGCGCGCAGCAATTGGGCGCATATTACTGCGCTGGCGTTTCAGGCCTGCAGGTTGCCGCGAGAGCTGCCTTAGCGTTGCAGTTAGCGGGCTTTGCTGGCGCAGGTAGTCAAGCCCAGCGGCAGGTAAGCAGGGCAAAAGCGAAACACGCCAGTAGCCAGTGGCACCAGTCCGATCCAGCCCCAAACCCCGATGTAGCCGGTAAGGGTGGCGGCAATCAGCGCCAGGCCAATGGCAATTCGCACGATACGGTCAATAGTTCCGACATTGGGTTTCATGGGAGCACTTTCTGTAAATGAAACCATTGTGCGGGCTGCCCACATTTGAATATTGACCTGCATCAAGCTGGTCGTGCAGAAGCCTTGTTGCGCTGCCGCTTTTCAAGCACTTCAAAAATCACCATGCCGAACAACATGGCGGCCACAAACACCGCCGCTTTGGATTCAAACAAACCCAGCGCCACCAGCCCTGGGCCAGGGCAAAAACCGGCCAGACCCCATCCTGTACCAAACAGCAGGCTGCCAATCACCAGTCTTTTGTCAATGTGACGGGATAAACGTGGGTCAGGCAGCTTCATGGCCGCGCCCAGCAATGACACCGCGCGCTTTTTGGCGACCAGAAAGCCGAAAAAGCCCACCGTAACCGCGCTGCCCATTACCAGCGCCAGCGAAGGGTCCCAGGCACCCGCCAGGTCCAGAAACCCCAAAACTTTGGCTGGATTGGCCATGCCTGAAACAATCAGGCCAAGGCCAAACACCAGGCCCGCCAGTAAAGATGAAAGGATGAACATAAGTCGTGTCCTTTCAGGAGTTGAACAGGTGGCGCGCCACAAAAACCGTGGCAAAGCCTGCGCCCATAAACGTGATGGTGGCCACCAACGAGCGTGGCGATAGCCGTGACAGCCCGCAAACCCCGTGGCCGCTAGTGCAGCCTGAGCCATAACGTGTGCCTATGCCAACCAGCAAACCAGCGGCAACCAGCAGGCCGTAACCCGCATCAATCTGGATGGCAGGCAGCGCGGCAAAAAGGCCGTAGGCCAGTGGCGCACCCACAATGCCCAAAATGAAGGCCGCCCGCCAGCCGATGTCATCCCGCGTCGGATTCAGCAAGCCGCCCAGCACGCCGCTGATACCTGCGATACGGCCATTGAGCAATGCAAACATCACCGCAGCCAGGCCAATCAGCATGCCACCAGCCAGGGCTGACCAGGGGGTAAAGGCGTTCCAGTTAATGGTCATTGAGTTTCCTTGTCTGCGCAGTCAATGCGCCATGGGGCGGGATAATGACGAAAACCAAGCCTGACAGCTGCCTATTTCACGCCAAATATGCCCTAAGCCCAGGTATTTCGGCTATGCATAGCTATCGAAATCATAGTGAAAAAATCTGCCATTCAATGCTGGGTCGTGGCACTTGGCCTCAACGCAAACCCGCACCCGCAGCGTATTCAGCTCGCTGTATCAGCTCAATCTTGTAGCCATCAGGGTCAGTCACAAAGGCGATGACGGTAGAGCCGCCCTTGACCGGGCCAGCCTCTCGCGTCACATTGCCACCCGCTGCCCTGATCTTGTCGCAGGCGGCATACGCATCAGGCACACCCAGCGCGATGTGGCCGTAGGCCGTGCCGAGGTCGTAACTTTCAGTGCCGTGGTTGTAGGTCAACTCAATCTCGGCCTGCGCCGGGTTGCCTTCATAGCCAACAAAAGCCAGGCTGTATTTGTATTCAGGGTTTTCGGATGTACGCAGCAGTTGCATGCCGAGTACTTTGGTGTAGAAGTCAATGGAGCGCTGGAGATTGCCAACGCGGAGCATGGTGTGGAGTAGTCGCATCACCGAATTATCCCGCGTACGGCGGCGGCTTGCCACGGCCCGGCGCTGAAGCCCTTTGATGGTTTTTTCGGAAGCCGCCCACGCGGTAACATCTGCTGCAAAGGGAGATCGAAAAATGGTGAAGTTTGCTGTCACAGCATGTGTTGTAGTACTGCTTTCAGCCTGCGGTGGCGGTGGAGGAAACGCCGGAACCTGCTCTGGCAGCGCACAGTATTGCGCCGAATTCGCCAGCAAGCCCGCTGCAGGCAGCGCGGCCACCAGCGCGGCATCGCCAACTGATGTCGCCATTGCGGCAAATGTTGCAGGGCAGTGCGCCGCGCCCCGGCCAGCTGGCGCTATCGACCCCTCGACGGGTCAAGCCTATGGCGACGTGCAGGGTTCTCTGACGACTGAAAAGTCATGGATTCGCGCTTTCGTCAACGAAACCTATCTTTGGTACCAGGAGGTGCCTTTTGTTGACCCCGCCAAGTACGTGATTGGCGCGGTTGTGCCCTACATCTATCCGTCCAGCAATGGCCAGACTTCGGTGTTGTTGCAGTCGAATGTCGATGTGGCTGATGCCTATTTCAACAGCCAGCGCACCCTGGCCGTAACGGCTTCGGGCAAACCCAAAGACCAGTTTCACTTCACCTACAAAACCGATGAATGGGTGGCTTTGTCAACGGCGGGCAACAGTGTGGGTTTTGGATTTCAGGTGGCGCTGCTGGCCAGTGCACCGCCCCGTGTTGCCGTGGTGGCGTACACAGACCCTGGAACGCCTGCAGCAGCAAATAGCCTCACCCGTGGCGCAAAGTTTTTAAAAATCAACGGTGTTGATGTGGCGACCGGAGACGCCAGCGTGATCAATGAGGGCCTGTTTTCACCCCTAGCCAACAAGACCTACACCTACCAGGTGCTGGACCTGGGTAGTAGCGCCCCGCGGACTTTTTCCATGACGGCGGTTACCGTCACGTCAACGCCGGTGCAAAACGTTCGTACCCTGCCTGCGCCGTATAGCAGTGTAGGCTACCTGCAGTTCAACGATCACCTGGCTACCGCTGAAGGCCAGCTGATTGCTGCCGTCAACCAGCTCAAGGCGGCCAATGGCGGCGCTGGCATTACTGATCTGGTGCTGGACATCCGCTATAACGGCGGTGGCCTGCTGGATATTGCGAGCGAGGCCGCCTACATGATTGCCGGGGCCGCAGCAACCAATGGCAAGGTGTTTGAGAGGCTTGGTTTTAACGACAAAAATCCTTTCAGGCTGAGTGATCCGGACCTGATCACACCTTTTTGGAGCGTGTCCCAGGGCTTTTCAGCGCCGACCGGGCAGGCCTTGCCCCAGCTGGGTTTGTCACGGGTGTTTGTGCTGACTGGCGCGGGCACCTGTTCTGCCAGCGAAGCCATCATGAACGGCCTGAAGGGCGTCGGTGTCGAGGTGATCCAGATTGGTGAAACCACCTGCGGCAAACCGTATGGCTTTTTGCCACAAGAAAACTGCAGCGTCACCTATTTCACCGTTCAGTTCAAGGGCATCAACAACGCTGGTTTTGGTGACTACGCCGACGGTTTTGTGCCCGGCGGCGCTGGTACCGCAGCCAACAACCTGGCGGGCTGCGTGGTGGCTGACGACTTCAGCAAGCCGCTGGGTGACATCACCGAAGCGCGGCTGGCTGCGGCGCTAAGGTACCGAAGCAGCGGAAGCTGCGGCGGTGCCTCAGCTTCTTCCGGATTGGGTTCGCCTGCAACAACGGCAGCGGTGGCCGTGTCCGAACCGGCGCTGGGTCGTTCATTTGCCCGTGAAAACCGGATTTACCGGCCCAAATCGGCTTTTTGATGACGCCTTGATGTTCGCGGCTATTTCGGCAGCTCAAACACCAGACAGGTAGTGGTTGCATGCGCATACAGCTTGCCGTCTGCGCCCACAATTCGTCCCTCTGCCGTTGCCAGCTGCCTGCCGCAATGGATCACCGTGCCAATGGCGCGCAGCGGGCCGCTTTTGTGTGAGGCGGCGCGCACGATGTTGACGCTGAGCTCTGCCGTGGTGTAGCCCCGGCCTTCCGGCATCATGGTGTGAATGGCGCAGCCTACGGCTGAATCAAGCAGCGTGGCGTACCAGCCGCCGTGCACCGAGCCCAATGGGTTGTAGTGCTTGAGCTGCGGCGTGCCCTGAAAAGTTGCGCTGCCGGGTGCTACTTCGATCAGTGAAAAATCCAGCGTTTCAGCAATGTGCGGGTAGGGCAGCTCCCCGGCCAGCATGGCTTGCATGGCCTGCAGTCCGTTTTTGCCTGCTACTTGCTCAGGCCTGGCCAGGCCTGGTTTGCCACCGGCATCAGTCATGCGCTTGATGACGGCTGCGTATTGGTCTGTCCACTGCTTTGCGGTTTCTTCAGGAGTCATTTGAGTTTTATTCATTTTAATATTGTATATGCAATGATTGTAGATACAATTGTTTTATGGACGCAAAAACTGAACTCTCAATGCTTGCTGAACTAAAAACGCAGGGCTGTACCAACCTCAAGCTGCGGCAGGCTACCCGCCGGGTGTCTCAGCTTTATGACCTTGAAATGGCCAAGGCCGGGCTCAAGACCACGCAATATTCACTGCTCAGCCATGTGCTCAGGCTAGGGCCGTTGCGCCCTGGCGAGCTGGCCAAAAAGATGAAGTTCAGTGCTTCAACCCTGACGCGCAACCTCAAACCGCTGGTTGATGCAGGCTGGGTTGAGCTGTCAGCCGGCAGCGATGCCCGCAGCCGCACTGTCAGCATCACCGCGGCGGGTACAGCCAAACGTGAAGAAGCCCTGCTGCACTGGAAAGCCGCGCAGCAAAACCTCAACCGCCTGCTGGGTGTTAAGCGGGTGCTGGCGCTGCATGCCCTGATAAATGAATCGCTTGAGCTGTTGTCTGCCATCGAAACGCCTGTTGATGCTGGAGCTGATGATGAATAAACCTGAAGCTTCCCCAAGTCCCAAGATTGCCATCTGGCTGGTGCTGCTGGCGGCGGGTGGCGCTTTTGCCCTGACCATGGGTGTGCGGCAAACCATGGGGCTGTTTTTGTCGGCGCTCAATACCTCTACCGCGCTGGGCATAGGCAGTATCAGCCTGGCTTTTGCGTTTGGCCAGCTCTGGTGGGGGCTGACCCAGCCTTTTGCCGGTGCTGTGGCTGACCGTATTGGCACGGGCCGGGTGATTTTTGTCGGTGTGCTGCTGGTGGCGGTAGGCACCATCATCACGCCGCTGATGACCAGCACGGCGGGTTTGATATTTGCCATCGGCATTTTGGCGGCAGGCGGTGCGGGCATGGCCGGGCCGTCGGTGCTGATGGCGGCCAGCACGCGACTGGTGCCACCTGAAAAACGCGGCCTGGCGACCGGCATCGTCAACGCGGGTGGCTCTTTTGGCCAGTTCGCGATGGCACCGCTTGCGATTGGCCTGACGGCCGCCGTCGGCTGGGCCAGTGCCATGCAGTCGCTGGGTGTGCTGGTGTTGCTGGCGCTGCCTGCGGTGTGGGTGCTTAGAGGCAATTCCAACGCACTTGCAGCCAGTGCCGCTGCGGCTTCGGGCGTCAAGGCGCTGACCGCCCGGCAGGCCATCACCCAGGCGCTTGCCACACCGAGCTATCGCTATCTGAGCCTGGGTTTTCTGGTCTGCGGATTTCATGTGGCGTTTCTGGCAACACATTTGCCCGGCGTGGTGGCGGCCTGCGGTTTGCCGCCTGCCATTGGCGGCTGGGCGCTGGCCATGATTGGCCTGTTCAACATCATCGGCAGCCTGGCCATGGGCTGGGCGGTAGGCCGCTGGCGCATGAAGTCGCTGCTGTCGCTGCTGTATGCCACGCGCGGCCTCGCGGTGCTGGTGTTTTTGCTGGCACCCAAAACGCCTGCGGTCATGCTGGTTTTTGCTGCCGTGATGGGGGTAACTTTTCTGTCAACCGTGCCGCCCACCGCCGGGCTGGTGGCCAAGATGTTTGGCACTGCCAATATGGCCATGCTGTTTGGCGTGGTGATGCTGGCGCACCAGATTGGAGGCTTTTTTGGCGCGTTTCTGGGCGGTTATGTGTTTCAGGCCACCGGCAGTTATGACCTGGTCTGGGCCATCGACATTGCCCTGGCAGTGGGCGCAGCGCTGGTCAATCTGCCGATTCGTGAGGCCTTGCCCGCCCGTGCTGGCCCGGCCGCTAAATCTGCCTGAACTGCCGGGCATACCCATCAGCACTACTGTGGGCGATCGCAAATACCCTGTTCGGGGATAAAAATGAGCAAAATATGCTCCGTGCCCAATGATTACGGCTTTCAATAGCTATAAAAATAGTAGCAATCAATAGGTCTCGCAACCCTTATTTGGGGGCTGAATAACGGGGGGCAAAAGCTGGGTCTACAACGCTGCCATGACAGAATCCACTCACGATTCAATCTGGCAGGAGGCGTGATGCTTATCAATTGTGTGGCTTACCAAAACGGCACCAAGCTGGCCGACATACCAATCCACGACATCAGTAATTACATCAGTCGCCCGGACACATTTGTGTGGGTGGCGCTGCAAGACGCCATGCCAACAGAGCTTGCAGAAATGCAGCACGAGTTTGGCCTGCACCCGCTGGCGGTTGAAGACGCGCACCACGGCCACCAGCGGCCAAAAATTGAGGAGTACGGCACCTCGCTGTTTTCAGTGCTGCACCTGGTGGAGCCCATGGTTGACAAGCCGGGTGAGCTCAATGTGGGTGAGGTTGACGTTTTTACCGGGCGCAACTATGTGCTGTCGGTACGCAACCGCAGCCAGAAGGGTTTTTTGGGCGTGCGTGAGCGCTGCGAGCGCGAGCCCGAGCTGCTGCGCCATGGCTCTGGCTTTGTGCTGTATGCCTTGATGGACGCCGTGGTTGACCGCTACTTTCCGATTCTTGACGAGCTTGAGACCGAGCTTGAAACGATTGAGAAAGAAATTTTTACCAAAGGCACCGCGCGATCAAACATTGAGCGCCTGTACGAGCTCAAGGGCCAGGTCATGGTTTTGAAACATGCCGTAGCGCCCTTGCTTGAGGGCGCAAGCAAGTTGTATGGCGGGCGCGTGCCGCAGATTTGCAGCGGCGTGCAGGACTATTTTCGCGATGTGGTTGATCACCTGACGCGTATCAATTCACTGATTGAAAACATGCGCGACACCATTGGCACAGCCATTCAGGTGAACCTGGCCATGGTGACGATTGAAGAGAGCGAGGTCACCAAAAAGCTGGCCGCCTGGGCCAGTATTTTTGCCGTCTGTACGGCCTTTGCTGGCATATGGGGCATGAATTTTGAAGCCATGCCGGAGCTCAAGTGGTAGTACGGCTACCTCATGGCGATAGGCATGATAGCGAGTGCCTGCGCCATTCTTTACTGGCGCTTCAGGCGGGCGCGCTGGTTATGAGGTTCACAGCCGTAGGTCGGGTTAGCGAAGCGTAACCCGACATCAGCCTAGCGCGGCGGCTTGAAGGCAGCGCGCGCCGCCAGCGCGGCCTCGCGGCTGGCACAACCCTCAATATGGTCATTGACCAAACCCATCGCCTGCATAAACGCATACATGGTGGTTGGGCCCACAAACGTCCAGCCACGTTTTTTCAGGTCTTTGGACAGGGCGATGGACGCTGGTGATGTGGTCGCCGCGTTCAGCGCATCCAGCGTCATGCGCGCAGGTCGGTCAGCCGCGGCAGGCTCAAGCCGCCAGACGAAGGATGCGAGCGAGCCGAATTCACGACGCAGTTCAATCACACGTTTCGCATTGTTGATGGTCGAAGCAATCTTGCCACCGTGCCGCACGATGCCTGCATCCAGCAGCAAGCGCTTCACATCAGCTTCGTCAAATGCGGCTACCTGCTCAGCCTCAAAGTTGGTAAAAGCAGCGCGAAAGTTCTCGCGCTTGTTCAAAATCGTCAGCCAGCTCAAGCCCGCCTGAAAACCCTCCAGGCAGATTTTTTCAAACAGGCGACGTTCGTCATCTACCGGAAAGCCCCACTCAGTGTCGTGGTAGTTGCGGTAAGCCGGCGTAGCCCGGCACCAGGAGCAGCGATGGGTGTGGGTGTCGTCTTTGAAAAGACCGGCGGGTGTGGTGTCTGCGCCGGTTGGGATTGGAGTGTCGGAGGGCATGGCTGATTTTAGGCAGTGATTTTGCTGTCAGCGAGCTTTGCCTTTGGTGGGCATTGTGGGTACTGGGGGTGGCGATTGCGTTCCGGTAGATGGTGAAACCGATGCATTCCTTGCGATGGTACAGAACGGCTGCTTCACGGGTGCCTCCAGCCAATGGAGGCTTTTGTCGAATGGCAGTTATCGATGACAAAGCGGAATTACAGACTCTTGAACTCATCGCCAAAAAGCAGTCATCCGATTGAGCGGAGCTGCCAACTGGACGGCGGTCCGGATTGCTGCGATAGCCGACACCCAGTGCAACCGCCTATTTACGATTATCGACACATGCAGACGTTCGCGAATAGCTGCTATCGGGATTCTTAAACACGCTCAATTGCATCGCCAGAAGCGACCTGCCAGCAACAGGTTGACTGTCTTTGTTGAAGTTCAGTCCCACTTTGGTGACCTCGGTAACGCGGCCCTTAAGCGCCAGTCCTGGGCACCCCTCCGTCCTGATTTAAACACCCAATAATTGTTGAACGGCACCGGGGCGCATGCAGTTACAGGCCTTTTTTTATAGTCAAAGAACGCCGCTTCGCAAGTCCTGACGTTTATTGCCAGATCAATATGAACAATACAGCCGTAACTTTCAATGGCAACACGGCGTCTATGTTTTTAGCTCTAATGCATCATTGAAACATGGTGAATCTGAACCGACAGTTGCCAAAAAAAGCGTTGACTGCCGCATTTGATTCAACCACCATTTCAAACGTTTCACTACCCTAACCTGGCATCTACCTTGGAAACCGTTAACCTCGAAAATATTAATCTGGCAGAAGTGCTGCCGCGTATCAATGACATCAACGTTTTGCCGTTCGGCTTGGTCAAGATGGATCTGACAGGCAAGGTCCTGGAGTACAACATGGCCGAGGCGGAATTGACCGGTACAGACCCAAATTGGGCAGTAGGCAAAAATTTTTTCGATGAAGTGGCGACTTGTACGAACACCCCGGCTTTTTACGGAAAATTTGTTGAAGGGGTCAATAAGGGTTTTCTCAATGCGGTGTTTAACTACAGCTTCACCCATCGTGAAATTCCCATTCGGGTGCGAGTTCACATGGTGACCATGCCCGACTCACTGGGGCAAAAAATTGTGGTGATGATGGTTACTCGGGTCCAACAGAGAGAGCACATCACCGATGCCTTTCAGTCTTCCACCAACGCATCGGACTTGGCCCCGGTCCAGATTGAAGCGGCCGCCAGCCTCAGCGATGCGGCTGCAAAAGGTATCGCCAATGCCATCATGTCCGCCGCAAACCACCAGTCAGCGCAACCTGCTCCGGCCAAGGCCGTTGCGGGTAGCGATTCCAGCAGCAATACTTACCGGTAGCCTCTCGAATGTTCTGAACGGGCCGATAGCATGCCAAGCCACCAACCCGACCTGAGTGTCGCTGAGTCAGCGCTTTCAGCGTTTGACCTGCTGCGGGTGTGCCGTGATTTGGCCTGGAGTGAAATAGCGGCCATGCCAGGCAACCGCAGCCGACTGGGGCCGCGTTTGCCGCAATCGCAAGCCAGCACATGGCTGGACTGGTCGCCTGGCGGACTGGCACTCGATTCGCTGGCTTGCCTGCAACTGGCAACCGCTGCTACCGTTTGGTGCAACGCGCAAGACACAGGTTTTGAAGACCTTTTCCTCGCAAAACGAAATGCCAGGGGCTGGGCCGGCGCCATGCAGCGCGCCCGCAGCGCTGGCGCCAGAGGCTTTACCTTTTCCACTTCCGAATCTACCGGCAAGCGCCAGCATATCCGGCATGCCGACAATTCTTTGATGGCTGAAGCCCACGCTTGGGCACAGGTGCTACGAGCCTCTGCGTTGTCGGTGCGCCGCGTCGTCACCCTGGTGCCCTGCCACCATATTTATGGCTTTATCTGGGGGGTGCTGGTGCCCAAGGCGCTGAATGTGCTGGTGGTGGAGGCCAGCCATGAGGCGCTGCCTGAATTGCTGGCGGGCGACCTGCTGGTGGGCGTGCCCGATCAATGGCAATGGCTGGCTGGCTCTGTTCCCACGGGGGCGGCGCCGGTGCAGGGCGTGACCTCGACCGCGCCGATGTCTGGCTCGGTGCACCAGCGGCTCATCTCCGCTGAAGGTACTGCGCCACCCAGGCTTGCGCGCCTGCTGCAAATTTATGGCTCGACGCAAACAGGCGGCATTGCCTGGCGGGACGATCCCGAGGCGCCCTACATCTTGGCGCCCGGCCGTAGCCGCAGTGAAGTTGGCGAGGTTGAACTGCTGCGGCCAGATGGCGCGCTGGTGCCGCTGGCGCTGCAAGACGAGGTGCGGTGGACCGGCGCGAACCAGTTTGAGCTGCTGCGCCGAACTGACACCTGCGTGCAAGTTGGCGGCCACAACGTGTCTTTGGCGTGGGTGCGGGAGCAGTTGCTGGCGTATCCTGCCGTAGATGATGCCAGCGTGCGCCTGGATGCGGCGGCTACATACCCTCGGCTCAAGGCTTTCGTGGTGCTAAAGGTGCCTGCCAACCAGTCGCAACAGGCAGGCTTCCAAGAGTGGGCGCTGGAAAACTTGCCTTGGTACGCTGCCTTGAGCAGCATAAGCTATGGCGTCGAGCTGCCACGCAACGCCATGGGCAAACCCAGCGATTGGCCGGTCCGGAACGCGACCTTGCTGTAGCAGGGTGCCGCGGCACTTGCAGGATTCAAACCCGAAACGAAGGAAAGTTATCCCGGTGCTCAATTCATGGAAACTTCGCAATGAGTTTTAACAGGCTCGTTAACGCGGACGACCAAAATCGTTTCGCAGCTTCGCCTCGTCGTACTTTTGTTGCTGGTTACTACGCTCCAGCAATCGCGATTCAAAATGCAGGTTTTGAATGATCTGAAAGTTGTCTGCGAATCGGGTGGTGAGTGACTTGGAAAGTTTGCTGCAACGATTAAGGAAAAAGTCTTTGATGGTCGAGTCAAAGACCTTTTCATCAGGATGAGTAAACTTTGTCACGCACCGGCTCATTGATCACCTTCCAATCCCGCTCAATCAGCTTAAGGTTGAGCGAACAAGGGGGCGGATGGCGCAGTTTGATGCCCGTGCGGGCGACCGCGATTCGTGTGGCTTTATCGCTATTTCCTCACATACATTGCCTGTACCGAAGAATGCTCCGCGTCCAAGTCAATGACCCAATAGCGCTTGCCCTTGTAAGGTACGTTGCGTCCGGCAAGTTAGGGTGATGTGTACGTCATAGTTCAAATTCCGCAGTTTTTGACGTACGTTTTTATCTCCTTTGCCGGCCCCTTCACTGCGTTCCACATGTCGGGTAATCAAAGTCAAGGGCTACATAGGCGTTCAATTCGCAGTGCAAACAGCCGTCAGGCTCACGGCATACGCCTATCGAATTGGCTTTCCCTTAAGCGAGTCTGGCAAATTCAGCAACACTGGGTCCCAACCCTCAAGATCCAGAATTTCCTGAAGACAAGCTTCGAGGGCAGCGTGTGAAATAGCTGCTCCAGCAGCAATCGACTCATGCATTTTGTGGTCTGTTTCACTGTCCTTTAAGCAGTTGGCTTGATATTCATACAATTCGCGAAGATCGACTATGGCACCGCAGACCTGTGCAGGACAAGCACACTGGTAGTCCAGGGACTCGCTCATGATCTTGTTCAGCTGGCTCGAGGAAAATTTTGGCTTTAACATGGGGCCTTTGTGCGTTGGTGAATTAGACAAGCTCGATTTCATCTTAAGTATTCTATGTAACAGACACGCATGCAGCATAACCAGCACACAACCCTAGACGATCCGAAAAGGTGGTTGGGGCCCACTTCTTTGCTCAATTTAGACGATCCAAAATTACGGATTCGGGTGCTCAGAATTACCCAGCTCGCCCACTCTCCCACACAAAAAGCTGTGTTGATTCATAACTTTATCAAGTCGCTGCCTTTTGGCTGTGTTCCTGTCACAGATAACACCCCCGCAGGAACAGTATTGCGCGCCGGACAAGGCGACTGCCACACCAAGGGAACGCTTTTTGTAGCCATGCTCAGGCTGGTCGGTATTCCTTCTCGCCTTCGCTTTGTTTCCCTGTCTAGCGAATTCATGAACGGCATTATTTCCTTGCCTGGGGTTGCTATCACCCATGCCATTACAGAAATATTCCTGGCGGAAAAATGGCATCAGGTTGATACCTACGTTACTGATGAAGCATTTGAGGCGAGGGCCTTAAAACTTTTGAAAAAAAATGGGGAAACTTTGGGGTTTGGCATCCATGCCAGGGCGCAGCGCATTTGGTCGGGAAATGGGTCGGCATACGGTCAATACACGCCTACAGACACAGCCAGCCTTCCCGATCAGGACTTGGGCACCGCACACGATCCGGAATACTTCTATCAAAACAAAGATGACGCCAAAATCAACGGCGGCTGGCTTTCCCGATTCAAGTGGTTACTTGCCTCGAAGGTGATCAACTACAGAGTTAATGCTATCAGGACTGGACCAGATTGACTCGCACCGTAGGCTGCCCAACGCCCGAATCGCACAACAGAGCCGCTGTCGGCGACAAATCGGACGTTTGCCGTCGCTGCTTGACAGTACTCGTGACCATCTGGTTGATGAACTTTGTGGAAAATGTCCGGTAGGATTTTTGTGTCAGGTCAATTCAGTCTGGTGGACATCCGATGTTTATTATCAAATGGCTTTTGATTCCATTGGCCATGGTGGTCGGTGTTGCAATCGGTGCTGGCCAAATGGATTTTTTCCAAAGCCTGTCACCGACCGACCTTGGCGTGCGCAGCGGAAAGCTCAAGCTCCCATCTGGGACAGACAACAGCGTGTCAAGCCAGGCGGCGCTATACCCTGATCACCCCCGACACCTGGCTGCACAAATCGCGCCGTTACCACTTCGGGGTGACGGTCCAGCGACCATCGCCAGAATCAAATCCATCGTTAAGGTTATGGCAGGGGCGAAGATCGTCAAAAGTGAGGCCGACTATGTCTATGCACAGTACACCACGCCACTGATGAAGTTTGTCGATGACGTCGAGTTCTGGTACGACCCTGTTGCCCAGGTGATACAAGTGCGTTCGGCATCCCGCATTGGAGAAAGCGATCTGGGAGTGAACAGAAAGAGGATCGAGGCTGTGCGCGCAGCACTTGCCTTACCGATTTGATATTTAGGCGTCCTGGCTCGTTTGGACGTCACCCGCTTCTGTAAAGATAAATCAACTTCCAGTTTGAAGCTGCTTTAATGCCAGCGGGCTCAGCGGGTCTAAATGAGCAATCTGAGAACGGAAAGTTATAACTTTTGGAATCGGTATCAGGCCGCCCTATGAGTTGCGTGATGCCGGTCACTCGCCAGTGGCTGCAGGAGGCCTTTACCTGAAGCTCTAGCGACGAGCATGACCGCCCCTGTCCGATAGGTATCCCTAAAGTTGCCACCCGCATTCGCCCAAAGTGAGCTGACAGTTATGGATATCAAATTCCGCCGTAATCCAGCATATTCAGCCTGCAGGCCATACAGTTCCTGTATTCTTCGCCGCGTTTTTAATAGCAAATGTGATTGATGAAAAGAGTGCTGTGCTCAAGGGGTATCGCGAGCATGGCATCCAACCATCAAACCGCCACCGTGTAATTCAGCGTCATGCGCCCGCCATCGACCACAATGATCTCGCCGGTAATGTAGCTTGCCGCATCGCTAGCCAGATAGGCGACGGTATCGGCAATTTCTGATGGCTCGCCCAGGCGTTTCATGGGTGTTCGGCTCATGATTTTTGCCTTGGCCTCGTCGCTGGTCAGCACGGCTTTGGCGGCCAGTTCTGTGGCTATGGTGCCGGGGGCTACGGCGTTGACTCTGATGCCTTTTTCGGCCAGCGCCAGTGCCATCACGCGGGTTAGCTGGTTGATGCCGCCCTTGCTGACGTTATAGCTTGCAATGGTCGGAATCGTCAGCACGCCATTGACTGAACTCATGTTGATGATGCTGCCCTTGCCCAGTTTGGCCATTTCACGCGCCACGGCCTGGCCCACCAGAAATGAGCCCTTGAGGTTGATGCGCAGCACGGCGTCAAAGTCGGCCTCGGTCACTTCCAGAAAATCAGCCGCCTTGAAGATACCGGCGTTGTTGACCAGCACATCAATCTGGCCGAAAGCTGCGATGGCTTGTGCCACCAATGCGTCAACCTGTGTTTTGTCGCCCACGTCGCAATGCACATACAGCCCGCCTAATTCTGTGGCCAGCGCGTGGCCGCGTGTGTCGTCAATGTCGGCAATGACAAGCCTGGCGTCTTCGCTGGCAAAACGCCTGATGCAGGCTTCGCCTATGCCTTGCGCGCCGCCAGTGACGATGCAAACCCGGCCAGCCAGGCCAAAAGATACTTTTGATGGTGTGTTTAATGGTGTTTTGGTGCTCATGCCCTAATCGTACCGCTATAGGCAGCTATGAATTGCATAGCGTTATCAGCCACCTGTGCAGCACTGGTGCCCGGTTTGTACAAGGCTGACCCGATGCCAAAGCCGTTGGCGCCTGCTGCCAGATAAGCCTGCATATTGCCCACCGTGATGCCGCCCACCGGAAAAGCCAGCGTGCCTGCAGGCAAAACCGCCCGCAGCGCCTTGACCACGGCGGGCGTCACCATTTCACCGGGGAAGAGCTTCAAACCTGTGGCACCTGCTTCAAGCGCGGCAAAAGCCTCGCTGGCCGTCATCACACCGGGCAGGCAAACCATACCCAAGCGCACGGCTTCATGCACCACGGCTGGGTTGAAGTTGGGCGAAACAATCAGCTCGCCGCCCGCTGCGTGTACGTTGCGCACATCAACGATGCTTAAAACCGTACCTGCCCCAATCAGGGCCTGCGGAAAAGCCTGGGCCATGGCGGCAATGCTGTCCAGCGGTTGCGGCGAGTTCAGCGGTACTTCAATCAGGCTCCAGCCGGTAGCTGCAAGCGCATGGCCAACGGGAAGTGCCTCTTCTGGCGTGAGCCCGCGCAATATGGCGACCAGCGGAATCATTTGCACGGCGTGGGCAAATTTTTGATGTGGGTTCATGTAGTACTCAGATGGTCGGCAATAGCGCGCAGGCCGCACCAGGTAGCGCTGCTGCCCGCGCGCAGCACTGAAACACCCAGATGTGACAGCGCTTGTTCGTACCTGGCCACAAGCCCTTGGGCACCCATCACAATGACCTGTTCGCCGCGCTGGAGCTTCTGACTTTTGAGCTCTTCACCAATCACCAAGCCTGACAGGTAGCTGGGCAATGCATCAGCAGGCATGCGCTTGAACAGCGACAGGGTTCGCACGCTGAAAGCCGTATTGAGCAAGCCATTGCTCCTCAGCGCATGGCTGACGCCCTGAACAAACGCAGCGGTATCCAGTTCAGGTTCTTGCGCAGGCAGCATGCGGGCCAGTATTGAGTGCTGGCGCAGCAGGGCGTAGAACTCGCCAGTCATCCAGCTTGAAAAATCAGTCACGCGATTGCTGTTTACCGTCACCCACTTGCTGTGTGTGCCGGGCAATACCAGCGTGACTTTTGGTGACCGGGTCAAGCCAAGTAACTGAAGCGCGCCAAAGATCTGGGTTTCTTCACCCCGCATGACATCGGGCACGCCTTCATGCTCAATGCTCAGGCCCGGCACGATGGCAATGCGGCCTGGCCCTTTGTGGTCTACCCACGCAAGCTGGCCTGCAATGTCTTCAAAGCCCGCTGGGCAGGGGCAGTAGGGCGCTTCAAGCCAGCCTTGCTGGCTACCAGCCATTCCGGCTATCAGGCACAGTGTGTCGGCTTGCATCCAGTCGCCAAAGCAGGTTTGAAACACGGCGGGGAAGCCACCTTTGTCTACGGTCAAAATACCGCGCGCAAAAGAGCGTTCTTCAAGCACAGCGCCATCGGGCGCAATCAGCGCGCCACGTAGTGACGAGCTACCCCAGTCCAGCGCGAGTAGTGCCGTCATAGCAAAGCCAGCACCTGTTCAGGTCGCGGCAGGGGCGCTACAGCACCGTAACCCTGCACTGCAAGCGCAGCAGCTGCATTGGCATAGCGTGTTGCTTCAAAAATTGAATCACCCTGCGCAATACGCGCCAGCAGGTTGCCGCAAAAACAATCACCTGCGCCGGTAGCGTCTAGCAGCTTGACGCGATGCGCTGGTATGCGTTCTCGTGCGCTGCCGTCGCTGACCAGTGCGCCTTCATTGCCCAGCTTGAGTACCACCTGCTTTGCACCGAGCGTGTGGCCCCAGTCCACCACCTGATCGGGGTCGGTCATGCCATTGAGCGCTGTGATGTCTTCCAGGCTGGGCAGAAAAATATCGCACATCGATATGGCCTGGCTGATGCAGGCCATTGCGCGGTCGAGCGGCCAGAGCTTGAGGCGCAGGTTGGAGTCAAACGACACCAGCGTGCCAGAGCCTCGCGCCAACCGCATGGCCGCAAAGGCGGTGTCACATGCGCTCAGCGAGATCGCCAGTGAAATACCTGACACATGCAAAATTCGAGCATCGCGTATGGCTCTGGCTGCCTCGCCTTGCTGCAACCAGGCGGGGGTCATGTGGCTGGCGGCTGAGCCTGCGCGGCGGTAGCTGAATTCGTGGCCCGTGTCGCCATGGTTTACAAAATACAGGCCGGTTGACGCGGTTGGATCTTGTTCAACCGCGGCGGTGTCCACGTTTTCTTTTGCCCACAGGGCCATCAGGGCATCGCCAAAGGTGTCTTTGCCCAGTCGGCTGAGGTAGGCGGTTTTGACGTCAGCGCGAGCCGCTGCAATCACGGCGTTGCTGGTGTCCCCGCCAAAGCCCTGCAAATAGTTGGGCAGGCCGGCCAGGGTCTGGTTGAACTCGACCATGGCCTCGCCGAGCGCAACGAGGTGAAATTTTCTGCTCATGCCCTAATGATTGTCCCTTGGCACGGCCGAGCCGCGCTTGCCGACCAGAAAGTCAAGGTCTGCACCTTCGTCAGCTTGCAGTACATGGTCGATGTAGAGTTTGTAGTAGCCAGATGCCATGGCTGGCTCGGGTGCTACCCAAAGTGCGCGGCGCTTGGCCAGCTCTTCATCGCTTACATGCAGGTGCAGGCGGCGATTGGGCACATCAAGTTCGATGATGTCGCCGTTTTGCACC
>JANOCP010000001.1:0-18585 GCA_031412235.1 Polaromonas sp. | reverse complement strand
GCCAGCCAGATCAGGGACTTGCAAGGCCTGCATGACGAGCTTGAAAAAGCAGCCGATAAGCGTGAGCGCTTTTTTGAGATCAATGAAGCCTTTCACATGCGACTGCTGGAAATTGCCAACAACCGCTGGCGCGACCAGATGGTGGCCGATCTGCGCAAGGTCATGAAGCTGAACCGCCATAACTCGCTGCTCAAAAGCGGTCGTATTGAGGAGTCACTAGCCGAGCATCGCGCAATCATGCAGGCCATTTGCACACATGATGCAGCGACGGCGGGGCAGAAGATGCGTGAACATTTCGCCAGCGGGCTACAGGCCGCGGCCTGAGGGTTTCGTCACCGACTGCTCGCTTGACCCGAGTACAAACTCAAGCCCTTACGCGTAGAGTTGAGGCATGACTCCAAACCAGCATGCCCAGCCCGTCAACTTTTACCAGCCACTACCGCCAGATACCCTGATTCAACCTGATTTTGCAGACGGCCCCACGCGCGGGCTCTGTACCGACTGCGGCCTGTCGCGCAGCAGCGACCCCAAGCGTTGCGGGCAGGCTTGCCAGTTCATCAAACCTGACTACAACCGGCTTGAGGAAGCGGTGCATGGCCGGACACGCGACTTGTCCAGACCCGACGAAATATTTTTTGGTCCCCACCATCGGATGCTGCGCGCCAGGATGGCGACACCTGCCAAGGGTGCGCAGTGGACAGGTATCACGACCCGGCTGGCTGAACGCCTGCTCGAAACCGGCGCTATAGATGCCGTGCTGACCATGGCACCCGACCCAGAAGACAAGTGGCGACCCAGGCCCGTGATTGTCACGCGCGCCGAGGGAATGGCACAGTGCCGGGGAATGCGCATGGGCTACGCGCCTCTGCTGGCGCTGCTGGAGCCAGCCATTGCAATGGGCTACAAGCGCCTGGCCGTCATCGGCATACCGTGCCAGGTTTATGCTTTAAGAGCCATAGAGGATGAACTCAAACGCGAGTTGGGGCTGGAGCAGCTTTACGTCATTGGGACGCCGTGTTCAGACAACACAACAACCGAGCGCTTTCATGAGTTTCTGGCGCTGATTGGCGAGCACCTCGGTGAGCACCCAGACAGCGTCAGCTACCTTGAATTTCGCGCGGACTACCACGTTGAGCTGCGTTTTAATGACGGGCGCGTCAAGGCCATTCCATTTTTACAGTTACCGCTTTCAAAACTGCCCAACGATTTTTTCCCCCTGACCTGCCGGACCTGCGTGGACTACACCAATGTGCTGAGCGACATCACGGTAGGCTACATGGGCGGCCAGGGCGAACAGTGGCTGCTGGTGCGCAACGCACGCGGGGAAGAGCTTCTGGGCTTGCTGGGTAGCGAAGTCATCACCTCGGAGCCCGGCAGCGCCGGCAAGCGCGCAGGCGCCGTCAAAGGTTACATCGCCAACGTCGAGCGTGCCGCTGGCGGGTTACCACTGCGAAAAATGCCAAACTGGCTGCGCCCGATTGTGGGCTGGATCATGCCCCGGCTTGGCCCGCGCGGCCTGGAGTTTGCCCGTGCCAGGGTGGAGATGAAAGCGGCGGAAACAGTCATTCACCTGCGGCGCGAAATGCCGGCACGCATTAAAAACATGGTGCCCGCTCATGTGTGGCAGCTGGTGCAACCTTACGGCATGGGACCAAAGGACGATGAGAAGGCCTAGCGTGACGCACAGGCCAGTATCTGGCGCGCGACGGTTTGATTTTTAGGACTATTTCGGTGCCAGGTTGAAAGTCAGGTTAGCCCACAGGCTGTCCCAGTCAATATCCTTCACGCCAACCGCCGGAATCATGTGCACCACGCTGATCATCCACGGCCCGGCGTAAGGCAAATCAAACGACCCCGTGCCATCGGCCGCAGTTTTTGTCCGAATGATAAAAGTCTGGTCACCGCGCCTGTGCCAGGCTTTGAGCAGCGCACCCTCAAGTGGCTTGCCATCAAATTCAAGACGCACGCCCAGCTTGTCCCCTGGTGCCATTGCTGTGGGGTCTGACATGGGCAGAATTTCAAGCCTTTGACCGGTGCGCGTTGCATAGGTGTTGTCGAGGTTCGCTGTTGCAAATTGCGCGGCATCAGAACCCGGGACAACCCGCAACAGGGTTTTGACAAAACGCCTGTAGCGCTCGCGTCCGGGTTTTTCTGCGGTACCAGCAGCCTCGCGCCGGACCTTGATAAAGTCCAGCCCTTCGTCATGCAGGTAGGCATGAAAAGTGCCCGCAGGCAGGCTGATGAAGTTGGGCTGGCTGTTGAAAATAACCATGTGGGTACCGGGCGTTGACACCGGCACAAGCAGCGCCGGCATAGCCGAGTTGCGCGGCAAGAGCCCACGCAAATCAGTGACGCCAGCAGCGCGGTACTGCCGCAAAGCTACCGTCTGCGGCGCTGAGATCCCAAGCTCATCACCCTCGAAAAACTCGCCCACACGCAAGGTCAGGCGTGCGCTGTCGCCTGCTGTTAGCGTCTCGGTCACCGGCGTAAACCAGAACTCGTGGGCATGAAGCGGCAGCCCCCCCATCAGCACGGCTGAGAGTGCAAGCCGCGTGCAAAAAGTGACGTACTGGTAAATTAGGTCGTAAGTGCGATTGGGCATTTTTTGCAAGCGGCTGAGGTTTGATTTGTATTTGGCAAATACGCGCCGCCTGGGAAAACGGATGTCCCACATCGGCTTCATGCAGGCAAGTCATTCCTGTGCGAGGTCTCAGATGCCGCGGCCTTTGTACCCGTCACAAAGAACACACCCGGCAAAATCAGCGCGGCACCCACGGCATGATGCCAGCCGGGTACCTCACCAAGCACAATCCAGGCAACCACGGCAGCATACAAAGGACCAAGATACAGCGCCACAGCAACTCGGCTGGCACCCAGAATTTTTTGTGCCCATCCGTAAATCCAGTAGGCACCCAAACCCGGCACAATGCCGGCGATGACCACTAGCCAGAGGGCCTCCACGCCCCAATGTGTCAAGTCAGTCTGTGTTGCCTCCCAGGCTGAAAAAGGCATGAGTACCACCACGCCACCCAGGCAGATGGCAGCAAGGCGGCCCGTGGAACTCAATGTGCTGGGCCAGCGTTTCTGCAGCAGGGCATAAGCTGCCCAGGCCACAGTTGCACCGACTATCCACAAGTCACCCGGCACAAACTGTACGGAGGCAAGCGCGGTCCATTGGCCCTTGACGACGACATGCACAACACCCGTCAACGCCAGCAACACGCCCAGACCTTGGCGCCAGCCAAAGCGCTCACCAAGCCAGTAGGCCGCGCCCAATGCAATCAACACCGGAGACGCGGCATAAATCAGGGCGATATTCATGGTGCCGGTAGAACGCGCTCCCTGATAGACCCAGGCCCCACAAATCATCATGCCCAGCGTGCCGAGAACCAGGTATTGCACCCATACCTCGCGGATATTGCCCCGCTCCCGCCACAGCTCAGCCCGGGCTAAAACTACAAGCACCAGAGCTGCCAGTGCCCACCGGCCCAGAGCCAGCAAATAGGGTCCGATCACGCCCGGCGCCTTGCGTGCCACGATGTAATTTACCGTCCACAGCACAGGTACCACCCACAACAGTATCAGTGCCAGACGGGTCTGCCGCCGCATCGCCTCAGGCATGCGCTGCTTCCGCAGGTTCTGCAACGACAGCGATTGGGTTTGGTGACTTGTGCGCCAGGTCCATAACTTCACGGGGGTGCATCCCCTTAAGCTTGTGGTCGCTCCAGACCTGACGCCAGCGCCGCGAGCCGGGCAGCCCGTGGCGTAATCCGAGCATATGACGCGCTATGGCGCTCCAGGGTGTGCCGTGTTCGGCGGCCTCACGCACCATGTAGTTCACCATCTGTTCCTCGACCACTTCACGGCTCAGCTTTGACTGCCCGGCAGCAAAAAAGTCCGTATCCCATGAAGCAAGCCACCAGGGGTTGTGATAGGCCTCGCGCCCCACCATAACGCCATCCAGCGCCTGCAGTTGTTCCGCCACCTGCTGGTTTGTGGTGATGCCGCCATTGATGGAAACAGTCAGTGCCGGAAAATCCTGCTTGAGCCTGTGCACCAGTTCATAGCGCAGAGGCGGTACCTCACGGTTTTCTTTTGGGCTCAGGCCTTTGAGCCAGGCGTTTCGCGCATGCACGATGAATACCTTGCACCCCGCCTCGCTGACCGCGCCGACGAAGTCGCGCACAAACTCATAGCTTTCGGCCTTGTCAATGCCGATCCGGTGCTTGACAGTTACCGGTACGCCAACCACGTCGACCATGGCTTTAACGCAATCGGCCACGAGCTGCGGCTCGGCCATCAGGCAGGCGCCAAAAGCGCCGCGTTGGACGCGCTCGCTGGGGCAGCCGCAATTAAGGTTTATCTCGTCATAGCCCCATTTCTCGCCTAGCCGGGCGCAATGCGCCAAGTCTGAAGGCTCGCTACCGCCCAGCTGCAGTGCAAGGGGATGTTCATCAACGTTAAAGCGCAGGTGTCGCTCCACGTCGCCGTGAATCAGGGCGCCTGTCGTCACCATTTCGGTGTACAGAAGCGCATGGCGACTCAAGAGGCGATGAAAATACCGGCAATGCCTGTCAGTCCAGTCCATCATGGGTGCAACAGATAGGCGCCAGGGATTGATACGGACGCCGGGAGCTGCGGCAGACGAGTGAGAAACGGGCAATAGCATGCCTTATTTTCCCAGAAAGTCGGCCCACTGCCTCAACCCTCGACATTAGCGCATAAAACCCTGAGCGACCAAGTGGCACAAGTGGCGGCATTGCTGGCTGAACGCGCTCTGGTCTTACAAAAACAAAAAGCGACAGCTGACGGCGCATGTGTGCAGCACCCGTACTAATAGAGGTTCAAATTCAAAAAAAGGACACATCATGCAGGCTTTCAAAATGACTCCCGACATGCTCACCCTAGGCGGAGTTTTTTATCCCAAAGGTTATGCATTCATCATGTTTCCCACGGCAGAGGATGCCGAGGTGGTTGCAAATGAGATAGGGCCGCTGTTGTCAAACCAAAAGGCCGGTGTGGCCCAAGTCGCACATTTGAGTCCGGCAGTCGTTTTGCGCGAAGTAGGCAAGGTAGAGGGTGACTCTGACGTTGACCTTCCTTCTGTGGGAACAGAAGGTGCCACTGTACGCAAATATGTTGACCTTGCGCGCCTGGGCCATAACGCGCTGATGGTACGCGTGACGTCAGACGACGAGGCTGAGCGGGTAATGGTTGCTGCGCGCAAGGCAAATTTTTCATACGCCCAGCGCTATCATTTGCTGGCTATGGAAGATCTTGAGTAACTTTTATCGGGCTCGGCACTGCATGTCAGGACAACGGTCGGGGCATGGGGTAGCATCAGTCAAACCCTGACTGCTTCTCCCGGATTTGCGCCAAACCCGAAGGTCCAGGATCAGACCCGGCGCCCAATCACGGGTCGGTATTTAGCAGTCAGTCCGATTCAACATCTCCAGCAAGCGAGCCAAATGATTGACCTGTATTACTGGCCCACACCCAATGGATGGAAGATTTCCATCATGCTCGAAGAGGGTGGGCTGCCCTACAAATTCATTCCGGTAAACATTGGCAAAGGCGAGCAGTTTTTGCCTGACTTTCTGGCAATCAGCCCCAACAACCGCATGCCCGCCATCGTTGACCACGCCCCTGCAGGCGGCGGTGCGCCAGTGGCGGTATTTGAAAGCGGTGCAATTCTCCTGTATCTGGCTGAAAAAGCCGGTAAATTCATCCCCCAGTCACTTGGCGAGCGCTATCAGGTCATGCAATGGCTGATGTGGCAAATGGGCGGACTCGGCCCCATGGCCGGGCAAAACGGGCATTTTTTGCTGTACGCGCCAGAAAAACTCCCCTACGCGATTGAGCGTTACGGCAAGGAAGTGGACCGTCTTTACGGCGTGCTTGATTCGCAACTGGCGCGTACCAACGCCTATGTAGCGGGTGTGGAGTATTCAATTGCCGACATGGCAATCTTCCCCTGGGTGCGTACGCACAAGGCACAGCAGGTTGATCTGGAGAAATTTCCGCATGTTCAGCGCTGGCACCAGAGCCTGTTTGACCGGCCAGCCGTCAAACGCGGTCTGGACCTGGGCAAGGAAATGCGCGCAGCAGGACTCACAGACGAAGCGCGCAGGGCCCTGTTTGGGCAAACGGCAAGCAGCATACGTGCTGGTGAACATAAAGCCAGCTGAATCAAAAGTAACCGCAATGACGACAGGATGGCAATGATTGAATTTTTCTTTGACTGCTCCAGCCCCTGGACCTACCTGGCTTTTCGAAACATCCAGATATTGGCCAGCGACATGAAGGTAGCCATAGCCTGGAAGCCGGTATTGGTGGGCGGCATTTTCAATAGCGTCAACAAGGCCATGTACACCTCCCGCGAAGACACCAGTACGCCCAAAAACCGCTACGCCATGAAAGACTTGCAGGACTGCGCGCGCGCAACTGGCGTCAGCATCATCTTTCCCCCAAAAGTGTTCCCAGTCAATAGCGTCAAGGTCATGCGGGGTTGCCTGTGGATTGCGCAAGACGCTGCAGCGCAGGCGCACTACACGACATTTGTTGAAGCTACCTTTGCGGCTTACTTCACCAGGCAGGAAGATATCTCGCAGGACGAGGTTCTGGCCGCCATTTGCAGGCAAACGGGGATTGACGCTGATGCATTTCTGGCAGGAATCAGCCGGGCTGATATCAAGGAAGCCCTCAAAGCCAATACCGACGAAGTCATACGCCGGGGCGGTTTCGGTTCGCCCACATTCTTTGTCGGCGACGACATGTACTTTGGCAATGACAGGTTGCCGCTGGTCAAAGCTGCGCTTGAGGCCTCGGCAAAGCCGCCCGCCGCCACACAAAACTAGTCTGTCTGGTCAAGCTTGCCGGGGCGGCTGTCTGCCGGATGGGTGAACGAATCTTCGAACTGTGTCGGAAAGCGGCTGGGTTTGCGCACCTCAATAGCGCCCGTGCCGTCCGGGTTGAAGCCCGCTGCCCGGCTTTTTGACACGGTTCGCAGCTCGTTGCCCTTGTTGAGTTCCTTGAGGGCAGCTTCTTTGGCCGCCCGTTTGCTGTGGCGGGTAAAGGCATCCAGATCGGCATGAAAGCTGCTGTCGCCCCCACGCGTGACCTCGTGATCAAGCTGATCTTCCTGGTCCATTTCGCCAAGAAAAGCAGCCCGCATCGCGCTGGCTTTGGGCAAGTGGGTATGCCTGACGACGGTATAGGCGATGCTGCAGTCAGACAGCAGCGACTCCTTCAACTCCCGATTTCCCTTGGGCAGGCCCCGTTTGCCGGGCACATCAACACAGCCCACCACCGTGCCACTGAACGTGCAGACCGTGAAGGTGCAATACACACCATTGAGCAATTGCTGCCACTGCTGGCCACCGCCATTTTTTTCCCTGTTTAGCGGAATGGTAAAGCGCAAGACTGGCAGCTTGACCATGACCAGATGATCGTCAAAAGCACCCCGCAACCATTTCAGCACCTCGTACTCTTCGTTGGTGATGAGTCCGCGTGCAGCCAGCGGCCACTTTTCAGGCACGGCCAGCTCCACAAGTGACTTTTTGTGCATCCACCAGGCGAGTAGGCCCCCACCGAGCAGCAAGCCCACAATCAAGCCCAACCCCGTCACCAGCCATGTCGATAAGTTCAAGGTATCTCCATTCTTTTTTATGTCAGGCGCAACTTCCCGCCCCGTTGCGCAGCGGTCCGCCAGGGAACGCCGCCTTTTCGTCAGCCGCATCGAGTGTGACTGGGTAAACGCCGCCACCCGATTATTCGCATCTATCGCAATCACCGGATTACCTGTTACCAGAACTTGCAAATTAGCCTATGCGGTCAGATTCACCCGTTGCACTGTCAGTTTACTGGAAAATTATGTGAAATAGGGTACTGACCCAATAAGCACGGCTATAGTCAGCTATATTTTTTATAGCATTGCGTGACATCGTGTGGTTTTTACGATGAGGCGTTATGCTGCGGTTTTAACCGGAGCGCCCCATGCAACTCAAAACCGCCCAGGATTTCGACCAGGAATTGCTGATCTTGTTTGACGCCTACGTGCACGGCACGATTGACCGTCGTGGTTTTCTGGACAGGGCCCAGAAATTTGCGGTAGGCGGAATGACAGCGGGCATGCTGCTGGCTGCGTTGAGCCCTGATTTCGCCCAGGCGCAGGTGGTGCCCAAAGATGACAAGCGCATCAAGACCGAGACGCTGGAATACCCATCAACCGCAGGTAACGGCACCGTCAAGGGCTACCTGGCCAAACCGGTCAACATGACGGGTAAATTACCCGTGGTGCTGGTGATTCATGAAAACCGCGGTTTGAACCCGCACATAGAAGACATCACACGCCGATTGGCGCTGGACAACTTTGTTGCATTTGCACCTGATGCACTGACACCGCTGGGTGGCTACCCTGGCGATGAAGACAAGGCGCGCGAGCTGTTTGCAAAACTCGACCAGAAGAAGGCCACTGAAGATTTTGTGGCGGCTGCAAACTTTTTGCAAAACCGTCCTGAATCCAGCGGCAAGATGGGTGCGGTTGGCTTTTGCTACGGCGGCGGCATGGTGCATACGCTGTCAATACGGGTCCCCGAGCTCAATGCGGCTGTTCCGTTTTATGGCAATCAGCCCGCGCCTGCTGATGCTGCCAAGGTCAAGGTGCCGCTGCTGATTCAATTTGCCGCAGTAGACGAGCGTATCAACGCGTCGTGGCCTGCGTACGAGGCAGCCCTCAAGGCAGCAGGAGCCCGCTACACGGCCTACCAGTACCCCGGTACGCAACACGGCTTCAATAATGACACCACGCCCCGCTTTGACGCTGCAGCGGCCAAGCTGGCCTGGGAACGCACCATTGAGTTTTTCAATAAATCGCTGCGCACCTGAGCCTGGCTTCTTGTGCTTTTTTATTAGGGTGACTCGTCCTATTGATCCGGCACGAGTTGTTACGGAATCTAAACTCCGTTCGCCTTGAGCTTGTCGAAAGGCTTTGACAAGCTCAGCCTGAACGGGTTCACTGATAACCCGTGCCGGGTCAATAAATAGGGTTGATGCGCGCGCCGTGTTCAATGAGTCAGTCCAGCGGGAACTCGTTGGCGCCGTCAGGGCCTGCGTTGCAGATCTTGTGACGGGCTCTCTCAAGCCCTGAATGGCTTCAAAATTGCTCGTTCCGCAGCGGATCAAGCAAGCCGGACAGGCCGTTGTGGTCGATCTCCTGCATCAGCGCCAGCAGGCGACCGGTCTCGCCCTTGGGAAAGCCCTCGCGCGCAAACCAGTTCAGGTAGTTGCCGGGCAAGTCGGCAATCTTGCGTCCCTTGTATCTACCGTAGGGCATTTCGCGGTCCAGCAGCAGTTGCAGGTCTTCGGCTTGCAAGTTCAGCCTCCGGCCCGTTTGGCAGCGTAGCCCTGCTTTTGCAGCGCCGCCACCAGGGTGTCACAGTGGTCACCCTGCACTTCAATCACGCCGTCTTTAACGGTACCGCCAGAGCCGCACGCGGCCTTGAGCTGCTTGCCCAATACCGCTAAAGCCGTTGCATCAAGCGGCAAACCCTTGACCAGCGTGACGCTTTTACCGCCGCGACCCTTCGTTTCACGGCTCACGCGCACCACACCATCGGTCTTGGGCACGGTTTGACGTTGTTTGCAAATACAGGCAGCCACAGGCTTGCGGCAGTCGGGGCACATGCGGCCCGCGTCGGTGGAATAGACAAGTCCACCCATTGCGTTATTTTTCATACTTCGGTAGAAATGATCAGACAGGAAGGCCAAGAGCCCTTAACACCCGACCCGGAAAATCAGGCGTCTTCAGTCTTTAAGCAGAAACTCCATCGCCGTACCTGTCAGCTCCAGCACATCATGATGCTCCAGCGGAACGGCCTGGTCGCCAATCGGCATGCCGTTCAGTGTAGACGGGCCATCGCCATCCACCCTGACAACAAAGTAGCCGTTGCGTCTGTGGGAGATGGACACCATGGCCACACCCGGCTGACCAAAAGTGGTCACCGCCTTGACCACGGGCACTTCCAGTCCTTCGGAAGAACCTGACAGCACTTTCAGGCTGGCCTGCCGCGCGCCGCTGGTGCCCTCAAAACCCAGCGAATGCAGGGCGCTGATGGACATGGCCGTGGTTTCTTCATGGTTATGGACTTCAGGCGGCTGATGCTCCGACGAAGCGAGGAATTCAATCCTGAAATTACCGATGGCGATCACATCCCTGTCATGCAATTTCTCGCGCGACTTGATCATGTGACCATTGATATAAGTACCGTTGGTACTGCCAAGGTCTTCAATGAATACATCGGCGATGCCGCGCAGCTCAAACACGCAGTGCTCGCTGCTGACCACCATGGTATTGAACACAATGTCGTTATGCGGCTTGCGGCCTAGCGTGGTACGGTCTTTTTCAAGGTAAACGTGCTTGATCTCAACACCGTCGACCGAAGCGATCAGTTGTGGCATGGCACCCCCTCAATGTAGCGAACAGACACGGCCAGGATGGCAATGACACCTCATGGTAGCCCCGGCGCCAGCCAGATACAAGGCCAAAGAAAGGCCAGATCGGCAGAAGTCCTAATCCGGCACAAACCTGGCCTTGAACTTCAGCTCGTCTTCAGGCAGTTCCAGCGTCACCAGTTGACCCATCTTCATGTCTGACAGCCTGCAAGCCGCAAACAGGCTGTATTTGCCCTTGAGGTTGTAGCTCTCCATGTCAATCAGCATATAGGGATGCGGCGTAAAAAACTCATACAAAAATACGGTCCGGTGCCGGTTGCGCGGGGACGGAAAAAGCTTGTAGTTGTCAGTCGTGATGCTTTTTTCAGTGGCCATGTGCTGTATTCTCGCGCAATCCTCACAAGCGCCCATGACTGAACACCTAGCCACTCCCGACAAAGAACAGATCGCCCTGCTTGAGGTTTTTGACCGCCTGGGCCTGCAGCAGATTCAGGTGGTGGCCACGCCTGAGCAAGCCGCAGCAGCATTAAACGAGCTGGCTGGCGCCAGGGCACTGGGCTTTGACACGGAATCAAAACCGACGTTTGCCAAAAACGAGCTGTCAACCGGGCCGCACATTGTTCAGCTTTCTAGCCTAACCAAAGCGTGGATTTTCCAGCTTGAAGACGCCGAATGCCGCCGCGCGGTGGGTGTGCTGCTGGAGTCGCCAGCCATTACCAAGGCAGGCTTTGGCCTGGGTGATGACCGCAAGCGCATCGTGCACAAGCTGGGCGTAGACCTGCAGGGCGTGCTTGACCTGAACACCGTGTTCAGGGAAAAAGGTTACCGCAAGGACATGGGTGTGCGCGGCGCAGTGGCGGTGATGTTCAACAAGCGGTTTATCAAGTCCAAAAAAGCATCCACATCCAACTGGGCCAACCCGCAGCTGACTGAAGCGCAGATCATTTACGCCGCCAACGACGCCTACGCCGCCATGCGGGTGTTTGCAGCGCTTGGGCTTTGAGATTTGCTTAATTTTTAATCAAATTAGCCTTCAGCCCAACATTTACGGCTATGAGTAGCTATATATTTTGTAGCAATAACCAGCCAGCACCAACCCACCGTCAACCGGCAATTAACCGAGCACCGCCACGCCCTTGACCTGCGCGTAGACAACTTTTCCGGGTGCAAGCTGCAAGGCGTCGGCTGATTTTTGCGTTACCCGTGCCAAAAGCTGATTGCCGGGCGCAGCAGGCTTGCCAGGCTCGGCGGCCGCATCAAGGCTGACCATGACCTGCCCAGGACTGTCGCTGGATATGCCAATAACCGTGACGGCAAAGATGTTCAGCACGCTGGTGCCCTCCTGTCTGTGCAAGGTCAGGCTGACATCACGGGCTTGAATGCGCACCCGCACGCGCTGCCCGACGTGCAGGCGCGGGTTAAGCAAACTGATCTGCCCGCCCGCAAACTCTGCATGGCTCAGGTGATATTGCGGCTCCAGGCGCGTGACGGTCGCATCAATGATGGCTGCAGCGCTGTCGCCATGGGACAGCGGCAAATCCAGTCGCGTCATCAGCTCGCGCGTGGGGCCTGCTGCCCGCACGCGGCCTGCTTCGAGCAGCACCAGGTGGTCAGCCAGCCGCGCCACCTCATCGGGCGCGTGGCTGACGTACAGCACGGGGATATCGAGCTCATCGTGCAGGCGTTCAAGGTAGGGCATGATTTCAGCCTTGCGCTGTACATCCAGCGAAGCCAGCGGCTCATCCATCAGCAGCAGACGCGGGCTGGTGGCCAGCGCCCGGGCCATGGCAACCCGCTGGCGCTCACCGCCCGACAGTGCTTCAGTTTGGCGCTGCAGCAGCTTTTCAAGATCCAGCAACGCAATCGCCTGGTCAAGCGACACCCGCCGCTGCGCCAGCGGAATGCGGCGCATGCCGTAGTCAAGATTGCGCTGCACATCAAGGTGGGTAAACAGCTTGGCGTCCTGAAAAACATAGCCCATCGGACGCTGGTGCACCGGCACGAAAACCCCGGTCCTGTCGTCCTGCCAGACATCGCCATTGACGCTCAGGTAGCCGTCAGTTGAGCGCTCCAGCCCTGCAATGCAGCGCAGCAAAGTCGTCTTGCCAGAGCCCGAAGGGCCGAATATCGCGGTAACGCCCCGCCCCGGCAAGGCCAGCGCTACATCAAGCGAAAAGTCAGCCAGTTGGCGCTTGATGGTGGCTTTAACCTCGCTCATGTGCACTGGTTCATGTGTACTGGTTCATGGGTAGCGGCTCGCGAGCCGTGTCCTGGGCTGCAGCAAATACAGCGCCAGCAGCGTCACAAAAGAAAACGCCATCAAGCCACCGGCCAGCCAGTGCGCCTGCGAATATTCCAGCGCCTCAACGTGGTCATAGATTTGCACCGATACCACCCGGGTTTGGCCCGGAATGTTGCCGCCCAGCATCAGCACAATGCCGAACTCACCCACGGTATGCGCAAAACCCATCACGGCAGCTGTCAGGTAGGCAGGCCGGGCAAGCGGCAACACCACAGTGAAAAAAGTGTCGAGTGGCGAGGCACGCAAGGTGGCCGCGGCCTCAAGCGGCGCACGCCCAATCGCCTCAAACGCATTTTGCAGTGGCTGCACTACAAATGGCAAAGAGTAAAAAACCGACCCCACGACCAGGCCCGCAAAGCTAAAGGGCAGCAGGCCCCAGCCCAGAGATTCAGTCAGTTGGCCAACCGGCCCTTTGGGTCCCATCAGCACCAGAAGATAAAAGCCAATCACGACAGGCGGAAGCACCAAGGGCAAAGCCACCAGCGCAGCTATGGGCTCCTTGAGCCACGACCGGGTGTGCGCCAGCCAGAGGGCGAGCGGTGTGCCCAGCACCAGCAAAATCAGCGTGGTCAGGCCAGCCAGCTTGAGCGTCAGCGTAATCGCCTGCAGTTCGGCCTGCCCCATCATGGCTCGTAACCAAAGGAGCGAATCACCGCCCTCGCCTGCTCAGACTGCAGGAAATTCATAAACTGCGCTGCCGCAGGTTTGGCTTTGGCGCGTGTCAGCAGCACGGCGTCTTGTAATAGCGGGCTGTGCAGGTTGGTTGGCACCACCCAGCCCGAGCCCGTTTTAATGCCGCCGCTTGCGTTGTCGGCATAAACCTGCGACAGCGCAATAAAACCCAGCTCGGCGTTGCCGGTAGAAATAATGCTGAAGGTCTGGCCGATGCTATCGCCCTGCACAATCTTGGGCTGCAAGGCACCCAGCAATCCGATTTTTTCAAGTGCTTGTATCGCTGCAGCGCCATAGGGGGCAAGCTTGGGCGCAGCGATGGCCAGGTGCTTGAAGTCACCACGCAGCAGCACCGCAGCTTTGGCGTCCACAAAGTCAGGCCTGGCAGACCACAACACCAGCCTGCCGGTAGCGTAAGTAAAGCGGCTGCCAGCGACTGCGAAGCCTTCTTTCTCAAGTTTGGCAGGGGTTTCGTCATCAGCCGACAAAAATACATCAAAGGGCGCGCCGTTAGTGATCTGCGCATAAAACTTGCCCGTTGCACCTACCGACAGCAGCGCCTTGTGGCCGGTTTCTTTTTCAAAATACTCTGCAATCTGCTTCATGGGCACTGCAAAGTTGGCGGCTACGGCAACTTGGACTTCAGCAGCTGATGCGGCAGCACTGCATGCCAGCAACAGTAAGCTCAAAAGCCATCGCAAAGCGGGTGATCGCATGGAGAATCTTCCGGGTAGGTGATGCGTGTGAGTAACGTTTAAACGCCGTTTTATATCACCACTCTATTAAGCCATAGGCACCTGGGCCGGTTATGTCGTCTTGCATGCGTGGTGCAAATTACCGCGCTGCACAAAGATTCAATCTCAAGAAGCTTGCCCAGCCAGCAGCTGGCGCAGCGGACGACGCGGCATCATGACGCTGACGGATGTGCGAGGAGTTGAACCTGTTTGGCAATCACTATTTCATATTTAGTTTTATTCAATCGACTACACGCCTTTGATATCCATGGTTTACCCTAAGATACCGACCACGCAATGAATTTGCGGCGGTTGCAAAGTTGAACCGCCAGACTTGCGCCTTTATTGAACCCTCTTACAACCCAGCAGGAAAAGCACATGTCATTGATCAACACCCAAGTCCAGCCGTTTAAAACCCAAGCCTACCTCAACGGCAAATTCATTGAGGTCTCCAATGAGTCGCTCAAGGGAAAATGGTCAGTCCTGATTTTCATGCCGGCCGCATTCACTTTCAACTGCCCGACCGAAGTTGAAGATGCGGCCGACAACTACGCGGAATTCCAGAAGATGGGTGCAGAGGTCTACATCGTGACCACCGACACGCATTTCTCGCACAAGGTATGGCATGACACCTCTCCGGCCGTCGGCAAGGCCAGGTTCCCGCTGGTGGGCGACCCTACCCACACACTGACCAACGCGTTCGGCGTACACATCCCCGAAGAAGGTCTGGCCTTGCGCGGCACCTTTGTGATCAACCCCGAAGGCGTCATCAAGACCTGCGAAGTGCACTCCAACGAAATCGCCCGCGACGTCAAGGAAACCTTGCGCAAGCTCAAGGCTGCCCAGTATACCGCCGCCCATCCAGGCGAAGTCTGCCCGGCCAAGTGGAACGATGGTGCCAAGACCATTGCCCCTTCGTTCGATCTGGTCGGCAAGATCTAAGCAAACCCTGCGCAAGGCCCGGACGCGCAGGCTTCCGGGCTTTTTTGTTCCCCATTCACCGAAAAAGAGAGTCCATCATGCTCGACGCAGCCACCAAAGCCCAACTTAAAAGTTACCTCGAACGCGCAACGCAGCCGATAGAAATCGTCGCCTCGCTCGACGACAGCAAGGCATCTGGCGAGCTGCAGTCGCTGCTCAAGGACATTACCGATGTGTCGACGCTGGTTAAAGTCACCGAAAGCCGGGGCGACAACCTGCGCAAGCCATCGTTTTCGGTGAACCGCCCCAGCGAAAACCACGGTCCGCGATTTGCGGGGCTTCCCATGGGGCATGAGTTCACATCGCTGATTTTGGCCCTGTTGCAGGTGGGTGGTTACCCGCCCAAGGTTGAGGACGAGGTGCTTCAGCAGATCCGCGCACTTGACGGTGATTTTGATTTTGAGATTTATATCTCGCTCAGCTGCCACAGCTGCCCTGACGTGGTGCAGGCATTGAACCTGATGGCCGTGCAAAACCCGCGTATCCGCGCCACCATGATTGACGGCAGCCTGTTTCAGGATGAAGTCACAGCAAGGCAGATCATGGCGGTGCCCACCGTATTTCTTAACGGTACGGAGTTCAGCCAGGGCCGTATGAGTCTTGAAGAAATCCTGGCAAAAATCGACACCAGCGGTGTTGAACGTGAAGCCAGAAAGATCGACAAAAAGGCAGCGTTTGACATGCTGATGGTCGGTGGCGGCCCAGCGGGTGCTGCGGCTGCCGTTTATGCCGCACGTAAGGGCATTCGTACAGGCGTGGTGAGTGAAAACTTTGGTGGCCAGACGCTGGATACGCTGGCGATTGAAAACTACATTTCAGTCAAGGAAACCGATGGCCCCAAGTTTGCGCTGGCGATTGAACAACAGGTGCGCAGCTATGACGTGGACATCATGAACATGCAACGCGCAAAGGCGCTGGTTCTTAATGCCGGACTGGACAAAAATCTGATTGAAGTACAGCTCGAAAGCGGCGCAACCCTGCGGAGCAAGTCGGTGGTGATCTCCACTGGCGCGCGCTGGCGCAACATCAATGTACCGGGCGAAGCCGAGTTTAAAAACAAGGGAGTTGCCTACTGCCCGCATTGCGATGGTCCTTTGTTCAAGGGCAAGCATGTGGCGGTGATTGGTGGTGGCAATTCAGGTGTCGAGGCGGCTATTGACCTGGCAGGCGTTGTGGGTCACGTCACGCTGATTGAATATGACAAGGCACTTCGGGCGGATGCAGTGCTGGTGCGCAAGCTACACAGCCTGTCAAATGTGACCGTAATTACCAACGCGCAGACTACTGAAATCACCGGTGACCAGAAAGTCAACGGGCTGGTCTACAAAGACCGCGCCACAGAACAGTTCAATACCGTGACGCTTGAAGGTGTGTTCATTCAAATCGGCCTGGTGCCCAACACCGACTGGCTCAAGGGTGTCGTCGAGCTGTCAAAGCATGGCGAAATCATTGTTGATGCCAAAGGCCAAACGTCTGTACCAGGTGTTTTTGCGGCGGGTGACGCGACCACTGTCCCGTTCAAGCAGATCATCATCGCCGCAGGTGATGGCGCAAAAGCTGCGCTGGGTGCGTTTGACCATTTGATGCGGACATCGGCGCCGGCCTGAAGACTTGGGATTTTGGTGGATTGTTCGTTAATCCATAGCGGGTGAGCGTGTATTTGCCGGTACGTAACACGCCCTGACGAGTTTTAAGTATTCTTGCAATTTCGCCAGACGTTAACTTCAAGAAAGAAAAACATGAGACTCCTATCAGCAAGCGTATTGACCCTAGCTACTGCCTTGACCCTGGGCGGCTGTGCCGGCACTCAGATGGCCAGCCCCACGGTATCCATACTGGTCGATCTTGATCCGGCCAGTGTGGACCGCACGGTAATTATTGAAAACATCACCGCTAACCGTGACGGCGTTTTGTTCACATCAGACCGTGTTACCGGTAACGTCTTGCGCGTTGACCCGAAGTCACCCAGGGCGGTGGTGGTGGGCAAAATCGAATCGCGTACCGTTGATGGCAAAAAAGTAGATCCTTCTCCAGGCGGTATTTCATTTGACGGCCGGGGGGATTTGTACCTTGCCGTCGGCCCATTCAGCGAAGTTGTGCGGATCAGGGCTGCGGACCTGAATCCCGCTGCCCCCGGCCTTGCCCAAACCTTTGCGACCGGTGTTCCGGGCGCTAACGGCATTGCGTTTGACAACCGGGGCAATCTGTATGTCTCAGGCGGCGCCAGCGGCATCGTTTATAGCGTTGGTCCGAACGGCGGCGCGGCTCAGGCAGCTGCACAAATCGACAAAAACGTGCGCACCCTGCCCGACGGCAAGGCACAGCAAGCCATTGTCGCCAATGGCCTGAAGTTTGACGCTGCCGGCGTGCTGCATGTCGCAGACACATCACGCGGCGCTGTCTGGAAAGTTGTGATCGGTAGTGACGGCAAAGGTGGCAAGCCCGCCCTGCTTGCACAGAGCCCCTTGCTTGAAGGCGCCGATGACATGGCTTTCCACAGCAATGGCGACGTTTGGGTTGCGGCTAACGAGCTGAACGCCATCCTTTCGATTTCACCATCAGGTGTGGTTAAAACCATTGCCAAGAACGGTAGCCAGGGGCCTCTGGAGTTCCCCGCAGCGCTCGTGTTTGTTGGGAAAACGGCTTACATCGCCAACTTTGACGTGCCCCGCCGCGACAACATGGACGCCAACGGGACCACCGCCAAAGACGGCGTAGGCGCCTCTATTGCCCAGATAAAGCCCTAAAACGTACTTGCTCCGGAATCGCTATCAATCCCATTTGTAGTCAATTTGGCGCCACGGGGTTATAGCGATTTGTCTTGTTGTGTCCGCCTTGCCCACTCACAATCAACTCCTTTAAAAAACAAAGGATTTGCCATGAAAGGCGACGCTCAAGTCATTTCGCACCTGCAGGCCCAGCTTAAAAACGAGCTGACCGCCATCAACCAGTACTTTCTGCATTACCGCATGTACAAGCACTGGGGCCTGGACAAGCTGGCCAAAAAAGAGTACGAGGAGTCTATCGGCGAGATGAAGCATGCCGACAAGCTCATGGACCGCATCTTCATGCTTGACGGCCTGCCCAACTTGCAGGACCTGGGCAAGCTGATGATCGGTGAGGACGTACCCGAGGCCCTGGCCTGCGACCTGAAAGCCGAGATGGGCGCGCAGGCAACCATAAAAGACGGCATGGCGCATTGTGAAAGCGTGCGTGACTATGTTTCTCGCGATCTGCTGCAGGGCATTCTGGACGACACCGAAGAGCACATCGATTTTCTGGAAACGCAAATCGACCTGATCCGCAAAGTTGGCCTGCAAAACTACTTGCAAAGCCAGATGGGCGAGCTGAGTTAAGCGGCACTGCGAGCGGTAGAAAGGGAACCTGGTGGGTTCCCTTTTTTGTTTCAGGCAAATTAAGCTTGTATTGATAACGAGAATCATT